>CAWCVI010000002.1:0-195903 GCA_963799075.1 uncultured Microcaldota archaeon
CGGTCAACTCGATGACAGGGGTGTCGCAATCGGGGAACATTATAACATTCGCATCCGCAGGGACCTTCAACGTCCTTGAGACCGTGACAGACCATGCCGGATCCGTCGCGCACTCGTCCAACTCCGTCATCACGGTTAACTCACTGCCGACCATCTCACTCTCCCCACTGACGAACTCGATAGACGCGGGTCAGTCGGTCACCTTCACCAACACGACATCCTACGGCACGGGTCCGTTCACCTACGCATACACGGTCAACTCGATGACAGGGGTGTCGCAATCGGGGAACATTATAACATTCGCATCCGCAGGGACCTTCAACGTCCTTGAGACCGTGACAGACCATGCCGGATCCGTCGCGCACTCGTCCAACTCCGTCATCACGGTTAACTCACTGCCGACCATCTCACTCTCCCCACTGACGAACTCGATAGACGCGGGTCAGTCGGTCACCTTCACCAACACGACATCCTACGGCACGGGTCCGTTCACCTACGCATACACGGTCAACTCGATGACAGGGGTGTCGCAATCGGGGAACATTATAACATTCGCATCCGCAGGGACCTTCAACGTCCTTGAGACCGTGACAGACCATGCCGGATCCGTCGCGCACTCGTCCAACTCCGTCATCACGGTTAACTCACTGCCGACCATCTCACTCTCCCCACTGACGAACTCGATAGACGCGGGTCAGTCGGTCACCTTCACCAACACGACATCCTACGGCACGGGTCCGTTCACCTACGCATACACGGTCAACTCGATGACAGGGGTGTCGCAATCGGGGAACATTATAACATTCGCATCCGCAGGGACCTTCAACGTCCTTGAGACCGTGACAGACCATGCCGGATCCGTCGCGCACTCGTCCAACTCCGTCATCACGGTTAACTCACTGCCGACCATCTCACTCTCCCCACTGACGAACTCGATAGACGCGGGTCAGTCGGTCACCTTCACCAACACGACATCCTACGGCACGGGTCCGTTCACCTACGCATACACGGTCAACTCGATGACAGGGGTGTCGCAATCGGGGAACATTATAACATTCGCATCCGCAGGGACCTTCAACGTCCTTGAGACCGTGACAGACCATGCCGGATCCGTCGCGCACTCGTCCAACTCCGTCATCACGGTTAACTCACTGCCGACCATCTCACTCTCCCCACTGACGAACTCGATAGACGCGGGTCAGTCGGTCACCTTCACCAACACGACATCCTACGGCACGGGTCCGTTCACCTACGCATACACGGTCAACTCGATGACAGGGGTGTCGCAATCGGGGAACATTATAACATTCGCATCCGCAGGGACCTTCAACGTCCTTGAGACCGTGACAGACCATGCCGGATCCGTCGCGCACTCGTCCAACTCCGTCATCACGGTTAACTCACTGCCGACCATCTCACTCTCCCCACTGACGAACTCGATAGACGCGGGTCAGTCGGTCACCTTCACCAACACGACATCCTACGGCACGGGTCCGTTCACCTACGCATACACGGTCAACTCGATGACAGGGGTGTCGCAATCGGGGAACATTATAACATTCGCATCCGCAGGGACCTTCAACGTCCTTGAGACCGTGACAGACCATGCCGGATCCGTCGCGCACTCGTCCAACTCCGTCATCACGGTTAACTCACTGCCGACCATCTCACTCTCCCCACTGACGAACTCGATAGACGCGGGTCAGTCGGTCACCTTCACCAACACGACATCCTACGGCACGGGTCCGTTCACCTACGCATACACGGTCAACTCGATGACAGGGGTGTCGCAATCGGGGAACATTATAACATTCGCATCCGCAGGGACCTTCAACGTCCTTGAGACCGTGACAGACCATGCCGGATCCGTCGCGCACTCGTCCAACTCCGTCATCACGGTTAACTCACTGCCGACCATCTCACTCTCCCCACTGACGAACTCGATAGACGCGGGTCAGTCGGTCACCTTCACCAACACGACATCCTACGGCACGGGTCCGTTCACCTACGCATACACGGTCAACTCGATGACAGGGGTGTCGCAATCGGGGAACATTATAACATTCGCATCCGCAGGGACCTTCAACGTCCTTGAGACCGTGACAGACCATGCCGGATCCGTCGCGCACTCGTCCAACTCCGTCATCACGGTTAACTCACTGCCGACCATCTCACTCTCCCCACTGACGAACTCGATAGACGCGGGTCAGTCGGTCACCTTCACCAACACGACATCCTACGGCACGGGTCCGTTCACCTACGCATACACGGTCAACTCGATGACAGGGGTGTCGCAATCGGGGAACATTATAACATTCGCATCCGCAGGGACCTTCAACGTCCTTGAGACCGTGACAGACCATGCCGGATCCGTCGCGCACTCGTCCAACTCCGTCATCACGGTTAACTCCGCACCACCGATCACCTCACTCACCCCAAGTAACGTGATCCTCGACTCGGGTCAGTCGGTCACCTACAACGTCATCTTATCGGGAGGGACAGGACCCTTCACGGTCAACCTTGTCAACACCGCAGGTTCGGGAACGGTCGTCAACACGGTAATCTGGCCGACGACCACACCAATCTCCAATGTCATAACCTTCGGGGCGAACATCCCTGCGGTCGGGAGCAGCGTCGTATTCAACGTGATCGCGACCGACACAGGTACCGTCTCGGCGTTATTCATATTTAATTCGATTGCAAATGCGATAACAGTAAACCCTTCCTTTGTCTCAACTTCATTCTTCCCATCTATTGACCCAATAAGCAATACTGCCATAGAGACGATAACAGCGGGACTAAGCGGAGGTACGCCCCACTATACATATAACTTTTATGTGTACAATTCGATGGGGAGCCTAGTAGCCAGCCACTCTTTTGCTCCAACCAGTCAGACCCTGCAATCCTACCCATACCAGCAGTCGACGGCCATGGGCAGTGGGGTGTTTACCGCACAAGTGATAGCCACTGACAGTGCCACAAGCCCTGCTCAGGTCACGAACAGCTTAACCTATAATGTCATAGGCGGCGGAAGCAGCACAACAACAAGCACCACAACCACCACGACAATACCCACCACGACAATATCGAATGGCGGCGGTAGCAATCCTGGCAGCGGGGGCAGCACTGGCGGAGGAACGCAAAAGCCAACAATCCTAAAGATACAGAACGGATTCCTCGTAACCGGAATTGCTCAGACAAACACATTTAACGTGACGTTATTCGGCACAACGATGGACTTTACGGAGAACTTCATCGACCCAGAGAGCGTGGGGATAACGGTAAATGGCAATACCTACCTGCTATCACCAAACCAGACGGCAAGCATGACACAAAACCAGAACCCAGGCTACATCGACACGGTCCAGCTATATAATATCAGTTGGATGCCCGCACTGCACACCATATCCCTCCTAATAACAGCAATCCCGAGCAAGATACCCATAAACATAACAAGCCAGAACGCAACCTACGAAATAATAACCTATAACAGTACTCCCACAATAGTAAGCCTGGCCGGGGAGAACACAACGCTTAATATATCCTCATCCTCAACGGCCTACCAGATACTCAGAATCACGAACCTGACATCATCCAATTCGTTGCCGCCGCTGCCCGAGTACTACGAAATGCAGTCGATAGAGCAGATAAACGTCACCGCCGCGCCAAACCAGTACATCCAAAACCTTAACACAACCATAGGTGTCAGAATCAAGTACAACTGCAGCCTACCCTTCTACCAAATAGTCCCATTCATCCTTTCAAACTATTCATGGGAGCAGATAAGCACATTCACCATAGACGCAAAGGCGTGTGCGGTGGTGCTGACCTTCAACACTGACCCGATCCTTGCAGTTACCAGGTATGTTGGCCCGACAAACAGCACCACCACTACAATACCCCCGACCACCACAATAAATCAGGCCTCGACAACCACGATCCCGCCGCCCCTCCTACCCCCCAAAATCATCAAGTCGTGCCAGCACCTCGCCATACCCGCCTTTATCATAGCTGTTCTTGCAATAGCGGCAATCGTAGCATACAAACGGCATAAGGCACGGAAAGCCAAGGCGGAAGAGAGGGAACGGCACGAGGCAACGCGCAAAAATGCTGGGGCGGCCTCTAAGACGGGCGGCGGAAAGGCAGCCAATAAGATAAAAGCTCAGGGGCCCAAAAGCCGCAGAACGGCCGCCAAAACCCGAGCCCCGCCCAAATTACCTCAGAGGGGCAAAGCCGTCAAGCCCAAAAGCAAGATGGCAAAGAAGCGGAGGTAGTGCAAGAATGCCCGTTTCATCCAATCCGACAGGAAGAAGCAAGATAAGGTACGACATGCTGGGGGGCACGGCGATAATAGAGTTCAGGGGCAGCCGGGCGGCGGCGAGAAAGGCCGCGCTGGAGCTGATGAGCTTCGACGAAAGGGTGAAGACCGTCCTCCTCAAGGCGGGCCCCGTTACTGGAAAATACAGGACCAGGAAGCTGGCCTACCTGGCTGGCGTCAAGAAGTACACGGTCGACTACAGAGAGAATGGCTGCACGTTCAGGTTCGACCCCCGGAAGACGTTCTTCTCAAGCAGGCTTTCCTTCGAGAGGTCTAGGATACTCGCCCTTGCGAAGGACGGCGAGGACGTCTGCGTGATGTTCGCGGGCGTAGGCCCCTTCGCGATAGAGCTGGCGAAGAGGTTCAAAGGTTCGATAGTGACGGCGATGGAGGAGAACCCGGCCTCCTGCAGGTACCTGGAGGAGAACATAGCGCTCAACAGGACCCCTAACGTCATCCCCGTAAAGGGTGATGTGAAGAAGGTGGCGAAGAACTATAGGGAATCCGCCGACCGCATAATAATGCCGCTGCCCTGGTCGAGCCTCGACTTCCTCGGCGAGGCGATCCAGGTGGCGAAGAAGAGGGCGACGATACACATCTACATCTTCGGCAAGACCCAGGGCCTGGAGGCGGATTCATGGAAGAAGATAGCCGCCCACGCGAAGAAGAACCGCTACGCTGCAAAAAGGATATTCACCAGGGCGGTGAGGACCTATTCGGCAACGGAGTCGGAGATAGTCATCGACTACGCGATAAGGAAGCGCTGACTACCGCTTGAACATGCCGTCGACTCCCCCCTCCACCGAGAACGCCTCGACCCCCCTCTTCCTGAGGCCCTGGGCCACGAAAAGCGAGGTTATGCCGTGCTCGCACACCAGGACGGGCGAGCTGCCGACCAGCTTCTCCGGGCTTTTCGATTCCATTATCTCGCTGACCCTCATGTTGTGCACGTCGGGGGATATCTTCTTCAGCATGCCCAGCCTCCCCTCGTCCATCTCCCCGAGTACCCAGATGAGCCTGGAGCCCCTCTGCACCATCCTCCTGGCGCACCTGACGTCCACGCCTATGGGGCTGTTGAATGCGGTCATCTGTTGTACCTCTTCCTGTTGATCTCCATCTTCTCAATGAACGCCTTCTCCAGATCTATCTCCAGCAGGTCAGCCATCCTGAAGAGGTAATACATGACGTCCACCATCTCGTGCGGCAGATCCTTCTCCATCCCCTCCTCCGTATGGCCCTTGGTGTGGTTGTTCCTCCTCACTATCTTCTTCACCAGGTTCTGCAGC
The DNA here is from genome assembly GCA_963799075.1 of uncultured Microcaldota archaeon. Lineage (GTDB taxonomy): Archaea > Micrarchaeota > Micrarchaeia > Micrarchaeales > Micrarchaeaceae > JAJYUY01. The sequence goes on from CAWCVI010000002.1 coordinate 5,605, forward strand.
TCGCCGGCCTCGCCACCGAGGGCGAGCGCCAGGTACTGCAGCTCCATGTCCCTGTCGGAGTACTCGCTCTCCTTGCTGAAATGCCAGGTCTTTCCCGTCTCCTCTATCATCTGCCTTAAGTCCATCTTCCCACGCTAGGATTGCGATAGCAATATATATATTTAACCACTTAAGTTGCTTGTGTTTCCGGACACGGCGGGGTAGCTCAGCCTGGTAGAGCGCTAGACTCATGTGCTTAGCACAATGAGTAACGAGCATTTGCTATGAAGAGAAATCTAGAGATCGTGAGTTCAAATCTCACCCCCGTCAACTGGCAATTTGTTTACGACTTGTTAACACAAGCTATAAATACTTTGTTTACATAATATTATCATGACTGAAGTAATTGCAGTAAGAATACCTAAGGAGCTCAAGGCCGAGCTTAGCGATTTGAATATAGACTATGCGGTCGAAGTCAAAAAGCACCTTGAGAGAATGGTGAATAGGGATAAATTAAGGAAGATCAAACTCGAATTGGATGAGTTCAGGAAGAAACTCGGCAAGAAGATAAGTACAACTTCGGCATCTTCCGAGACAATAAGAGGTGACCGTGAAAATGCCCACTGACATCGTTCTTGATTCATCACTGATTATTGCATTAGTTGTGCCAGAGGAGCATTCTTCATGGGCGTCAGAAAGAATTTCCGAGTATGACTATTACCACATACTTGACTTAAGTTATTACGAGGTTGCAAATGGGATAAAAACAAAGGTCTTGAAGAAAGAGATCAATAACCCTACAGCTGTCGAGGCTTTCACCAAAGCAGTAAAATTCATGAATCTCTGCGTAATTCATAGCTTCTCTGAGCTAATAGCAGATGCGCTAAGACTTTCCTTAGAACTTGACATAACTTCGTACGATAGCGCATTTTTATCATTATCAGACATCACAGGCTCAAAATTTCTTACGCTTGATAGCAAATTAGCGCAAAAAATCAAGGATACTAATTATCATAAAGTTACGGTTTCGCCTCCAAAACCCACGAAGTAAGAAGAAATGTGCTCTTTAGCCAAGATTGATTAAGTGAGTGATAGCGACATAAAGCACAGGATAACAATAACTGTTAGCGATAGCGAGCTTAACTCACTCGAAGATGCCTTAATGGTCTGGAATCTTTGTAAGAAACACAAAGCAAAGATATTCGACTTAAAAACTGGCAAAGTTAAAACCGAGCAAGAGATATTCAAGATGCAGGATGAATGCAAGTCCTGCCAAAGCTGTCATATGAAGGTTCATAGAAAGGCCTGGCAGGTCGCCTGCAAACTATTCAAGGTTTGGGATAGCTCTCATAATCTGCGCACTCAAAAAGGTAACACTAAGATTCGTTCCTAACTGGAACGAAAGATATGCGTATTCGTTCCCATAATACAAAGAAACTCTTCAATTTAACTCAATTAAATTAAAATAAATTTATTATTAATTGAGATAAATCTAAATTACATTTAAGGTATCTCGTGTGGATTTGTGTATAGCCGTGCACACAAAGACCAACCTGTCCGTCGGGAACGAGTCTCACCCCCGTCAAGCAGTTTAATACGTTTATAAACGTTTTACACGTAATAAACGTAACATATAAATACTTGTGCTTTCATATATAGTCGTACTATAAAAGATGATATTATGTCAAGCCTAACTTTGTCTGTTACAGATCAGCTTAGAAAAAGAATGGAAATGTTCCCTGAAATAAACTGGTCTGAGGTTGCCAGGCAGTCGATAGCGGAAAAGCTAAGCCTGCTTGAAAAGATGAATGAGATGTTTAAAAATAGCACATTGACTGAGAAAGATGCCATAATGCTAGGCCGCAAAGTTAACAAAGCCATCGCAAAGAGACTCCTTGGAGAGTGATCCGATGGATCTGGTCGTAGACGCCAACATACTCTTTGCAGCACTCATAAAGGACGGCCTAACTAGACAGATACTTCTTCTTAGAACACCATTTCCACTGACACTTTTCACTACTGCTTTCATCAAAGAGGAAACCTTTAAACATCTGGGTTATTTGGCAGACAAAACGAAAAGCACCGAAAGCGAAATATTGACTGCATTCGTAGAGTTACTATTTACGGCAAAGATTGTAATAATCCCCGAAGACGAAATAAGGCCATACTTCGCCGAGGCATTAAAACTATCACCGGATGAATATGATATGCAGTATTTTGCTGTTGCACTCTTCAAGAAATGTCCAATATGGTCAAATGATTCAAGGCTTGCAAAACAGTCAAAAGTAAAAGTAGTAAACACCAAAGAAATATTGGCCATTCTAGGTTAGCGTGTATAGACTTGTGTAGAACGGTGCACACAAAGACCAAACTGTCCGTCGGGCACAAATCTCACCCCCGTCAAGTTCAAGCTCCCCTCCGCAAGAGTCACGGCTCGCGCCAGCGCGCCTTCTTGTAGGCGATCACCACCAGCGCGGCGCACACCGCCAGGAGAACGGCCCAGTCGGCAGCGAGGTTGAGCGGCGTGACGCTTACGTAGCCTATCGCGCTCTGGACTATCTCTGCGGCGTAGGTGGTCGGGGAGAGGTAGGCAAGGTACCGGAAGGGCAGGGGTATGTAGCTAAGCGGGTAGTAGACGGGCGGCAGCGTGCTGAGCAGCACCGAGACTATGCCCGAGAAGCCCCAGCTCTGCATGACGTCGGAGGTGAGCGTCGAGAGGACGAACCCGAGCACTATGGAGAAGACGAAGGTCACCGCCATCACCGCGATTATTATCCCCGTCTGCATGAGCGTGGGATGCATGTATACGGCCGCGAGTATGGTGAGAAGCACTATCACCGGAGCCGAGAATATGAGCTCTGAGACGCCCATGCCCGCGATGTAGGTGAACGAGCTGGTCGGAGAGCTGACCACCATGTCCTGGAGCTTCATGTCGTTCTTCAGGTGCGAGAGGTCGCCCTGGAGGCCTATGCCCGCCGTTATGGTGGTCATTATCAGCGCCCCCTCTATGCCCACGTTTATGAGGCTTCCGTGGGTGACCAGGACTATTATGATCAGTATGGAGAACGGGGCGAGCAGCGTGTTGACGAGCATCACCGGGTAGTTCTCCATCGCGTATACCGCGTTTATGAGCACCGAGGCCAGCATCTGGCTCATCCTGCTGCGTTTTATCCTCACCATTCCTCATCATCCCCTGAACTTTCCTCCTCTATAGGCCTCTTCGCAATGTAGTAGAATATGTCCTCCAGCGACACGGGGTTCGTGGAGAACCTCACCTTCTCCCGTATGAGCCTGTCGGATATCTCGAACGCCCTTTTCCCGCTGGTCATGACCTGGTGGCCGCCCTCGAACTTGGTGGTCCGCACCCCGGCGAGCGCCTTCGGCCTGGCGTCCTGCATCACCCGTATGCTGTACTCCTGGCCGACCTTCTTCCTCAGCTCGTCCATGGAGCCCATGGCCAGCAGCTTCCCCTCGTCGAGGATGCCTATCCTGTCGGCCAGGTGCTCGGCCTCCTCCAGGTAGTGGGTAGTCAGGAATATCAGGTAGTCCTTCTTCAGCCTGCCCAGCAGCCTCCAGAGGTCGGCGCGGGAGATGGGGTCCAGCCCGGTCGTCGGCTCGTCCAGGAAGATGACCTTCGCCTCGGAGGCGAGGACCGTCGCGACGAGCACCTTGCGCTTCGTGCCTCCTGAGAGCTTGCGGTTCAGCTTGTTCTCGTACTGGCTGAGGCCCAGCCTCCTGAGCGACTCCCTGACGCGCCTCGAGGCCTCCCGGTAGCCGAATCCCCTGTAGAGCAGGTAGGAGAGGATTGTCTGCCGGGGCGTGAGCCATGGTATGGCGTGCGCCTCCTGGGGCACGATGGCGATAAAATCCCTGACCGCGGCCGGGTCGTCCACCACGTCGATGCCGTTTATCGATGCCGTGCCCCTGGTGGGCATCAGCTCGGTGGCGAGGATGCGTATGAGCGTGGTCTTCCCGGCCCCGTTGCGCCCTATCATCGCCACTATGCCCCTGTCGGGGAAGTTCAGGCTTACCCGGTCGAGCGCGTAGCTCTTGCCATCGTAGCTCTTCGAAAGGTTCCTGCAGACTATCCCGTCCATAGGCGCTCACGGTGCATGAAACATCATCCGCTCTTCAGCCCGATCCAGACCCCGTCCGGGTCCTTTACGAAGCCCATGGCGAAGCCGTCCTCCTCCCAGAGCTCCATCGCAACGGGCGCGCCCTTGGCGACGAGGCTGCCGTAAAGCTTCTTCGCGTCGTCCACCTCGAACATCAGGTGGTCCAGCTCAGAACCGGACTTGTAGGGCGCGTAGTGCATGCAGCCCTTGGAGTAGTGCATCAGGTTCAGGCGCTGGCCGGTATCCTTCGAGAGGAGCATCACCACCTTCTCGCCGGGAACCCAGCTCCTCCTGCCCGCCACCTTCATCCCCAGCCGCTTGGTGTAGAACTGAACGGACCTCTTCAGGTCCTTGACCCTTATGCTAGTGTAACCCAACCCCATGCAATCACCCACCACAGGGGAATAAACGTATATAAACCGAACCGCCCGGATGGATACCCGAGCCTTCCTTTTTGCGCGTATGGGAAAATCAAAAGAAGGATTCACCTATACTAAAACACCACTTCCGTCAAAGTTTTAACCCTCTCCAAAAGGCATATATATCTATTAGGGTATATACTTATCAGGTGCTAAAAGCTATGAAGACACAAATGGAGGTAGTCCATTATCCTACTCTTAAGACTGTATTGGCCATAGAAGAAGTAATAAGGAAGGCTAGTAACTGTTTAGCCAATTGATCCAATAATGGCAATTGGGGATCGTATATATAAAGACTTACTGAAATCAATTATTAGGTAATGTCCTATCTTATACAGCATAATGATAATGCAAGAATTCATCCCATGACAAAATATGGTTTGAGATTCCTTCCAGCATCGCAGGAGATCCCTGTCTATCAAACTTATTCATGAAGTTCCAATAGAATTGGAACAAATTGATCGCACCTATCAGTTTCCTCTTCTTTTTGGAGAAACATTTGGTTTCTCTCACCAATCTGCCGACTCTTTCTCTCAGAATCCCATTGAAATTCTCGACGTCAGTTGTGTTAATCTCTTTGAATTCCGGGTTTCCAAAAATAACACGTCGTTCCTTTCTGACTACTGTCCCTTTTTCTCTTATCTTCACCAGTTGTCCATACTCTATCTTATTGTTCCCAAAACATTCTGGTAAAATATAGGTGTAATCATCGTTACCGTCAGTGAAGACCTGAAGTTTATGTTCAGAGGAGGGCTGTTGAACTCTATCAGACATCTTGTTTATCATTTCTCTGCAAGTATTTTGAGTCCATTTTCCGACAGAAAATGACACAAAGAAGTATGTCCCTCTTTTCACACTGGTGTATATCCATGCGTCACCGACTTCAGAGAAATTGCTGCTTTCGGGGTCAACATTCTTTTGCTTTTTTTTACGAATGCCCACAACTCATCGCATTCAGTAGGTGTCAACTTCAGATTCTTTATCAGATAATCATTCATCAATTTCGCATGTTCCGCCATATCTGTCAACAAATTCCCTATCGTATCCCTATGATGACCCGTTATTCTCTCGATACTCCGTATTCCATTTTTCTCAACAAGGTGTTTGCATATCGTTTTGATCTCTTTCTCAGAAAGATGTTTATGATAAAGTGGGGTGTTTGACGTCTCGACAAACCATTTTCCACAATGGTTGCAGTAATATTGCTGATGGCCTGCGGCGTTCTTTCCACGTTTGAGTATGTCCTTTTTGTCTTCTTTCAGATAGTATTTACAAAAGTAGTTAGGACAGGTAACGTCGATTTTGCCTCTCGGTCTGCTCATACCATCGCCTTAATGGTATGAAAGAATAGGTATATAATGCTGTCTATTCTAGGACACTACCAATTATTACTTGAATGTGAGTAGATGCAAGGTAAGTACATTGTTGCTATTGTTATTATTGCGGTACTTATTGTAGCAGCAGTATTTTTTGTTTATATTTCGGTTGGTAGTGGTACAACTAACACACCAATCAGCAATAACGAGACTTCTCAACTTACCCTTGCTGCGAAATCGCAAGTTGGAAATGCAACTATAGAGAATTTTACTGGGGACATTTCACTTCGTGCCCAAACTATTAAGAGCTGTGGCCCAGGTACAAATTGCGGTATTGAAACTCCAGGTACTGCAACGTTAACCATGATGGCACCTTATCCAGGTTATATAATAATAGAAACTGAAGGGAATGTAAACTTGTCAGATATAATAGGGGGTATTTCTAATGGAAATGTTTCCCCATCCGTATATTCGCTGTACGGTAAAATAAAGGAATTTGTTCCGGTTGTTGCAGGTAATATAAGCTATGCCCTAAGAAATGAAGGTAATAAACCCGTAAACTTGTTGATTAAAGTTGTGTATGTAGGATACAAGACTCAGGTAGTCTATAATAGATCTGTGTATAATTATAATTCTTCAGTGCCTACGATTCTGATAAATGTCCCTTATAGTGGTTATATGGTTTTCAATGTGCCTTTTGGGGGTTTTGATATGTGGGCTATCAATTATAATTCGACAAACAATTACAATATGACTAATAACGGTTGCTCCAGTTCAGATTATTCGATTTATTTGTGCTCCGTTAATAGTAATCCCTCATATTATCTACGCAGTTGGGTCCATTACAATTCGCCTATAATCATTCCTGTGGTAGAAGGCACATTAAATTTGACGCTGGGTAGCAATGACGGATTGGGTCCCGTGGGTCCAAGTTCTAATGTTGTTGTTCAGGCAGAATATGTAAGGAATCTACCTTGATTTCAGCTCAATTCGCACTCCCCCCAGACTGCAAACGAAAATGCAATGAGAGTGTAATGAAGTACAATCACCGAGATTTGAGTTGTAGTTCCGTTATTCTGTTTTTCCGAAAGGTATTCAATCATTATCTGAGAAGTAGATTAGGGAGTGAGGCAGTTAGGAGACGACTAAATTGGCCCCAACATATGAGGAGTTATCCGAAGAGAACAAACACCTCAAGGAAGAAGTTGCGATGCTGCGCAAACTTGTTGAACAACTGCAAGGAAAACCAGTACTGCAAACAAAACCTGATTTTGTAAAGGAGAATCAACATCATCGGCACCAGAAACCAGGACAGAAAGAAGGTCATGAAGGAACTTCAAGACCAATGCCCGACCATATAGACGAAACGAAGGATGCGACGATAGATCAATGTCCTGACTGTGGTGGTATGGTCAATGATGTAGGAGAACGAGAGAGGATAATAGAGACAGTCATTCCTGCGAAAGTTCATGTCAAGAAGATAACGGTGCATAGGTACTGGTGCCCATGCTGCGGAAAGGTCGTAGATGCACCAGTAACAGACGCATTTCCGAATTGCAGACTCGGTCTTGAAATATACCTTCTCGTTGCATTCATGAAGTTCAGAATAGGCATGACGTACGAAAAGATACAGGAAATGTTACAGATCCCATACAGTTTGTATGTGTCGAAAGGGGAACTACCCCAGATGATGGATCGTCTTGCATCCGAATTCGGTGACCATTACGAACAACTACTTCAAGAACTCAGAGATTCGCCTTCTGTAAACGGAGATGAGACTGGATGGCGAGTAGACGGGAAAAATGCGTGGTTGTGGGCATTTATCGGTAAGGGGACTGCATTGTACACCATCGAAAAGTGTAGAGGCAAGAAGGTCGTGAAACGAGTACTCGGAAAACACTACAAAGGCGTACTTGGAAGTGACTTTTGGTCTGCCTACAATCTCGATAGTATAGTACAACAGAAATGTCATGTTCATCTGAAAAGAGACCTGAAAGAGGTAGCGGAAGAGAAGGACGGTAGGAGCCAGTTCCATAGATTCAAGAAGAAACTGAAAAGGATACTCAATGACGGCGTAAGGATCAAGGACAAAACAAAAGATTCGACAGAATTGAACCAACAGAAGGTACATTTGGATAACAGGATTACGAATCTTTGCGATGAAAAATGGACGGATGCAGACTGCATCAGGTTGGTCAAAAGGTTAAGAGGTAGGGGCAAGGATTTGTTCACATTCCTTGTGAGGGATATTGATCCCGACAATAACATCGCAGAACGAGGGATAAGACCTGCTGTTCTCATGCGAAAGAACTCTTACGGTAACAGAAGTGAGAGGGGTGCAGAAACCACTTCTGTTATGTTGAGTGTTGTGGAAACGTGCAACATGAAGGAACAGAACTTTCTAGATTGGGGCCTCAACCACTTCAGAGGGTAACTTCAAACGGCTAAACTGTTACGAAGGCTAATACTCCTGTCAGCAGGAACCAGATATTGGCAAAGCTGCAAACAGGCGTAATGCGCTCGACCCTAAACCTTGCGCTTGACTACATGGAAAAGCGAGGCATGGTGCTCGAAACGAAGAAAGGCTTCATCTGGACTTTTAATTTCAGCAAGAAGCTTGAAAAGGCAGAGGAAGAAGGTCTCGAGATGTGATATATCGAGAGAGAAACGCGTATCGGTAAAGCTACTTGGAGACGCCAAAGAGGCCTATCTAACCCTTAAGAGGATTGCAGCAGAAGAAAGAAGAAAAGGGATCTTTGGTTCCTTCAACCAGACCCTGCTTAAATCGATAGAAGACAAGATCACAATACTGAAAGGGGACAGTGACTTCGGGATCCACATACCTAAAAACAGGATAAGCCAGAAATATATCCTGCAATACGAGGTGACAAACCTATGGAAGGTAAACCTTTCTGGAGGCTGGCGCATGATATACACGCTAAAACAGCCGCAGAGAGAAAATACAGAAGTCGAGATACTCTCGATATGGCTGGATGTGCTGGATGTACTTGACATAATAAGCCATGGTGAGTATGACAAGATATTCAAATATAAAAGCAGATAACCCTTTTGCCATTTTAATCCAAATCTCAAGGGCAGCTAGCTACTCCGGCTTCCTGCCGAAGACAAGATACGCGGTGTGCCAGATTCCCTTGGTCGAGGGCCTCATGCCCTCCTTCCTCACCATGATGTCCCTGGCAGTTATCTCGTAGACCATCGTGTCGGCGAACTTCAGCCTGTTGAGCGCCTTCACGAACCTCTTCACCTGCTCCATGTGCGGCAGGTACCCGAATATGTAGCCCCCGCTCTTCAGCGCCCTGAAGGCGTTGGGCACCGCCTTGTCGGAATCCGGCATGTCCAGCGTGACCAGGTCGACCTTCTTCTCCACGATCCTCTTGATGGGGTCGCCCTTCTTTATCTTCAGGTTCGCGAGCCCCTCGCTCGCCGCGTTCTTCTGGGCGAGCTTCAGGAACTCGTCCCTCATCTCATAGCTCGTGACCTCCTTGGCGACCCTCGCCAGCGATATCGCGAGCCACCCGCTCCCGGTCCCGGCGTCGACGCACCTGCTCTCCTTCGTTATGCCCGTATAGGCCATCACCATGCCTATGTCCTTCGGCAGCATGACCTGCGGCGCCCTCTTCAATCTCCTGTAGGCCGGTGGTAGGAACATCATATCGCCTCCTTCTTCGCCCCCTTCGTCTTCGCCGTGGTCGCGGCCTTCGCAACCTTCTTCGCCGCTGCCTTCCTGGGCGCAGCCGTCTTCTTCGCGGCCCTGCCCTTCGGCTTTTCCGCCTCCTTCACCGCAGCGACTCCCTCCTTCGCCTTAATCGCCCCCTCCCTCCTCGACTTCCAGTTCTCCTTGGTCTTGCAGTCAGGGCCGAGGCACATCTCGAAGACGCCCTTGCCGGCCCTTATGACCTTCACCATCGGGGTCTTGCAGGACTCGCAGACCTTCCCCGCCCCGACTATCTTTGCGCCCTGGGGCAGCGAGAATGTGGTCGTGCACTTCGGGTAGTTCGCGCATGCCGCAAACTGCTTGCCCATCCTGGACTTCCTGACCACCAGCTCCTCTCCGTCGGTCGGGCACTTCCCGAGCCCTATGTTGCTCTCCGCCAATCCCCTCTTCATCGCCTCGGTTATCTTCGCCTTGTTCGAATCGAACAGCTTCAGGGCGTCGAGCAGCATGCGCTTGCCCTCGCCTATGACCTCATCCTCCGTCTTCTTGCCCTCCACGATCTTCTCCATGTCCTTCTCGAGCTGCCTCGTCGTCGCCTCGTCGATTATCATGGGGACGTTCTCGTGGAGCGCATCGTAGACGCTCATCCCGAATTCGGTCGCCCTTATCGGGGCCCCGTCCAGGTAGCCCCTCTTGAACAGCGTGTCTATTATCGAGGCCCTCGTCGCCTTGGTCCCCAAATCCCTCTTCTCCAGCTCCGCCAGGAGCGCGGCCTTCCCGTACCTCTTCGGCGGCTGCGTCAGCATCTCCCTAATGTCGACCTTCGAGAGCTGTACCCGCTCGCCCTTCCTGAAGTCCGGCAGCTCCTTCTCGCCGATCGAAGCGAAGCTGTAGAAGTCGAACCACCCCCTCTCCATTATCTTCGTTCCGTTCGCCGAGTACATCTCCCCTCCCGCCGCTAGGACCACCCTGGTCTTGGCGAGCTTCGCGTAGCCGGCGAAGCAGGCCAGGAACCTCTCGACAATCAGGTTGTAGAGGCTCTGCTCCGTCGCGCTCAGCTCCTTCGGCATGACGCCCGTCGGGTAGATTGCAGGGTGAGCCTCGTCGGTCTTCATGCCCTCGTTGGGCTTGAACCTCCTCTCCTGGATCAGGATCTTCGCCTTCTTCTCGTACTGCGGGTTCTTCGCCAGCTCCCCTATCACCTTGGCAAGACCCAGCGTGGGCGGCAGCTTCTGGGATGCCGTCCTGGGGTACGAGATGTAGGACCTCTCGTAGAGCGACTGCGCCATTGCCAGCGTCGAGGACGGGTCGTACCTGAGCACCCTGCTCGCCTCGAGCTGCAGCGAGGTCAGGTCGAAGGGCGGCCAGGGCCGCGACAGCTGCTCCTTCTCCTCTACCTCATGGATCACGGCCCCCCCCGCCCCTGCCGTCGTGGCCTGGTGGGCGGCATCCGCCACCAATTTGTCAAATATCTCCCCTCTGGAATTTGCGAACTCGACCGCCTTGGCGGTCACGAAGAGCTTCCAGAAGGGCACGGGCTTGAAGGCGGCGATCTCCCTCTCCCTGGTCGCCAGTATCGCCAGCGTCGGTCCCTGCACCCTCCCGATGCTGAGCGCCTTTGCGTAGTGGCCGGCCACGGCGCTGGTGAGCGCCCTGCTGAGGTTTATCCCCCAGAGCCAGTCGAGCATGTGCCTCGTCTCGCCGGCATAGAAGTTGTTCATGTCGAACGGCTGCAGGTGCTCGAAGGATTCCCTAAGGTCGGACACGGTCGTGGTGGAGAAGCGCATGCGCTTCGCGGTCTTCAGGCCGTCCTTGGAGATGAACCTTATGACATTGGTGCCGATGACCGTGCCCTCGGTGTCGTAGTCGCAGGCGTTGACATAGCTTCCAACCCTCTTGGAGAGCTCCCTCAGAACGTCCAGGTACTTCTTCGTGAACTCCGACTTGGGGTTCGACTCGTAGGACGGGGCCCACTTGATGTCAAGAACAGGATACCCGCGCTCGTGCTTCGCCTGGACCAGCGTGAATATGTGGCCGACCGCCGGCGCGATGTACACCTTGCCGTCCGGGTTGTCGATCTGGTAGTAGCTGACTCCATTGAGGCTCATCCTCCTCTGCCTGTTCTCCCCGAGCGCTATCGCGAGCCTCAGCGCGACGCTTGGCTTCTCGGCAATGACCAGAGTGTCCATCTATTCCCTATCTCTTCCTCCTTCCCTTCTTCGGAGCGTGTTTGGCGGTGGAGGCCTTCCTCTCGCTCTTGCCTCCCCTCGCTATCAGCCACGCGTTGGCCAGGCCGACCGCCAGGGCGACCGCCGCCAGGGCGTAGAATTCGAGGTGCGCACCATATAATATAAATACGCCGATGCACAATATAACGAGGACTATCGTCGCGAGCGAAGTTATCATCTCGGTCTCCATGTAATCCAATCAAACACCATGATTCGATGGATATATACGAAGTCATATTTTTAACCCTTCTTGCGGCGCTGGTCACCTCTTTCGCGCAGCTGATGTTCAAGAAATCCGTCAGGAAGGTCGACTCCCTGTCGCACCTGGTGGGCCTGCTGAAGAACAGGGGCGTGCTCCTGGGGCTCTTCGCCTACGGGGTCGGCTTCCTCCTCTACATCGCCGGCCTTTCCGGGGGGCAGCTCTCGGTGGTCTTTCCCATCTTCGCCAGCTCCTTCATATTCGTTACTCTGATATCGGCAACGGTGCTCAAGGAGAGGATCACGGTGCTGAGGGCCGCCGGCGTGCTCCTGGTATTCGTGGGGATAACGATAGTGGCGATAAGCTAGGTTTGTCCATGAAAATGAGACTGGGATCGAACAAGGCAGTGCTGTTCCTTATGGTTGCTTTCGCCGCCTGCCTGGGGGCGGTCGGCCAGCTGCTCTTCAAGTTCGGCGTCCTGGGCCACATATCCCTGGCGTACCTGCTGCCCGGCCTGGCCGCCTACGCCGCTGCCACCGCCCTATACTTCGTGGTGCTGGGCAGGAGCCACCTCAGCTGGGCCTACGGGCTGAACGGCATAAGCTACGTGGTGGCGGTCTTCCTGGCTCTGATCTTCCTCCACGAGACCATACCCCTCCTGAGGTGGGCTGGCGTCGCGGTGATCGCCGTGGGTGCTGCCCTGATAGGCTTCAGCTAAGCCGGCTAGCCAAACTGGTAGGAGAAGTTCGTGGTCGCGCTGCCCTGGCTCTGCTGCACCGCATTGGCCCCGGAGGCGAGGGACTGTTCCGGGCTATAGCTCGAATAATTCAGGATGAGGGCGGACAGCGGCCTGGAAATCATCGGATCCTCCCCCGGTATGTACAGCACGGCCACGCCGGAAAGGGAGCGCGTCCCGTTGAGGGTGACGGTCCGAGTAACCAGCGTGTCATTGTATGCCTGGATGGGCATGCGCTCCTCGAGCACCAGCGCGTCCTGCCCGCTCACTACCGCATTGCCCAGGCTGAAGTATCCTGTGCTGCCATTGAGGCTCGCCGTGAACCAGCTTCCGCCCGCGCTGCCGTTGTACCGCTCCGCAATCGGGAATATAGACTCTGGCGTAGGCAGGCCGGCCTGGGAGCCCACGCAGACAAGGCTGTTGATGAGGTCCGGCTCGTTTATTATGCCCCGGAAAGGGGCGTCGGAATAATTGTAGATTATGGGGCTGTCGCCGGGGATTGTGAGTATCGACTGCACTGCATTCGATTCGGCAAGCCGGTAGACGACGCTGTAGCCGGGCCTGCTCTCGGACGTCATGGTTACCTGGGTCACGTTCCCCAGGTCACAGGGCCTGGAGTATTGGGAGTCGAGCAGCGCAAACGAGCGTCGCCACCCTGCCCTCATCGGGATCCAATGCCCTGAGCGCAGCCATCATCGTACTAACGGGAGTGCTTGTGGCGATCATCTACCTATTCGGCAGGGGGAAGTCCAAGCCCAAGAGAAAGAGCACAAAGCGCACGCGGCGGAAGGCAACAGGGGCCAGAAAGAAGAAGAGACGCAAGTAGGGCGCATATCTGGCGCAGGGCCCCTAATCCTCAAGGAATACCCTAATGCGCCTGAAGTCCTGTTTCGGCTCATGCCTCAGCAGCTTCCAAAGCGCGACGCCACCCCCAAGCTCCCCTTCCCCAAGCCTCCTTACCTTCAAAACAGTCCTGAACGCCAGCGGTCTGCTTTTCTGCGCCGGCCTCTTTCCTACCACTCCCATGAAAACCTACTCTCTGAGGAGTTCTCTGGCGTTGAAATATTCCGCCAGTGCGCCGCCCACTCCGAACGCGAACGCCATGCTCCCCAAAGATCCATGGCCAGATGAGATAACGGCCATCCCCACCCCAGCGCCCACCGTCAAGACCTTCGCGCCCCTCAATAGCGTATGTGTGGCTTCGACGCAGCGGGCGGCATGTTCCCCCTTTTCCCTAGTGTGTTTTCCATCTGCCATCATATCACTTCCTGATATGCACTCCGTCAACCTTCTGGATCTGCGTCTGCGGCGACTGCCTCATCTTTCCCTCCATTTTGGTTATTACAAAAGACGCAGCACCTACGACTAGTGCGACAGCCACTGCAGGCAGAACCACATAGGTTAAAACCCTGGACGCTCTAACGGCTTTGGCTGTGCTATGTTCGGCGTCGGCTATCCCCTCCTCTCCATAGGTGAACCTCTTACTATTTGCCGCCTTTAACCCACTGGCATATCCTAGATTCGATGCGGAGCCTTTTGTTACCATCATTCAATTCACAACATATATTTTTCTCTCTCCAAATATATAACACTTTACCCGGCATTCGCCAGCTGTCCAATGCGGGGGGCTAAGCCCTCTTGGTAAGTAGAAAAAGGTGCGGGATAAAATCCCGCACGGTTCGGTACAGGAAAGTCCTGCACCAGGTTTGGATGGTGGGTTTTCAGTACAAAGTACTGAATGTGGTTTCAGCCGAAGCCGAAAACACAAGATAGTATGTGAAGCACCAAATATATATCCTATTCTCCATTTCCCTATATCTTAAGACATACCCCTTGGGTAAATATCTCAAGAGAACCCACAAATAGCTCAATATATAATAGTTAATGAAGCAAATAATAACTAAAGTTATAAATATATATGAGGTTAAAGTATACTCATGGCAAGGAAGACGCCGAAAGCGGAGCCCCCCGACGCCGTGCTCTCCGCCTATGCGGGCCTCAAGAGAAGATATGACTTCCCCATATCGCTGAAGAGGATCAGCGGCCGCCACTACCTCTACAAGCAGGTGATACGCTGGGACAAGGAGCATAAGAAATACGTCTGCGTTGAGATGCAGTACCTCGGCGCCATCTCCGACGACGGAACTTTCAGGCCCAGGAAGATGGTCGCCAACGACATAGACTCGGCCAAGGCGGTCATAGCGGCCCACGGCGGCAAGGTGACAATGCCGGACCCTAATGCATTCCCGGCCCCGGAGCGCCGGCCTCCCACTGCGGAGCTGGACAGGAGGATACTGACGGAGCTGACCATGGACGGGCGGGTCCAGACATCAGAGCTCGCCAGGCGCCTCGGCGCCGACGAGAGGAAGGTGGGCTACAGGATAAGGGCGCTGGAGAAGCGGTTCGGCATATGCTACACCCCAAAGATAAACCTGGAGGCCCTCGGCTACCTGCACTTCATAGTCTTCGTCAAGTTCAGGGGCTCCCGCCCCGACCCGGACCAGTTGCAGAAGGAGATAAGCTCCATGTCAGCGGTGCAGTTCGCAGCGCTGTCGTCGAACAGCAAGTATGACCTGGTCCTCATAATCGCCACCATAAGCAACTACAACGCGGTCGAGACCGAGAGCCTCCCCGTGCTGCTGAAGAACCTGAGGATGAGCCCCTCGCTGAAGGACATAGGGGCCGAGTGGTACGTCTCCTACTTCGACATAAGCAAGGGCTTCATGCCCCTGCGGCAGAGCTTCCTGGAGGAGCGGATCTCCCACGCGGTATGGACCAAGAGGCAGGAGAGGAAGACCACCTCCATATCGAAGAACGAGTACGCCACCCTGCTGGCCCTCAACTCCGCCGGCGACGCGTCGTTCCGCGACATCGAGAAGAGGAACGGGATGTCGGAGGGATCGGCGAGGTACAGCTACGAAGGGCTCATCGGGCGCAAGGTGATAGGGGGCACCACGATCTGCATGAGGGGGATAGCGGCCAGGTACAGCGCCCTCGTCCTGATGGAGATAATCGACGAGGGGATCTACTCGGATACGAGGGACGAGGTGTACCGGATAGAGACCACGGACCCCGAGGGCAGCGCCTTCAACAGGATCCCGATGGCCGCGAACACCGGCGCCCCCTACGGCGCCATATTCCTGGTGCCCATAATCAACGACGGCGACCTGGAGGCCCTGGAGAACGAGTTCTACTCGAAAGTGAAGGGGATAAGGATAAGCGCGATGGTGCTCACGAAGGTGCTCTGCGGAACCTTCCCCTACAACAGGTTCGACAACACGAAGACCTTCCAGTATGAGCGGCTGATGTCGCACGAGAAGCAGCAGAAAAAGAGATAGGCAGCAGAAACCCTGGCGAATGACGTCGGCCAAAGCCGTTCAGGAATCCCCGTCTCCGAACATTTCCATTCCTCTGGTTATCCTTGTGATGATAGCTTTAAATAGATTCTGCACAGGAACGTCAATGCCCAAGTCACCGGGACTTGCTCATCATGTAGGCGTTGACCAGGTCGACCGCCTTCTGCACGGCCTTCTTGACATCCGCCACCTTCCTCGCTCCGGCGCACACCATGTTGCCGTTCTTGAAAAGCAGTATGGAAGCCTTTGGCTCCTTCACCTTGAATATGGCCCCAGGGAACTGCTCCGGCTCGTAGTCTATGTTGTGCGACATCCTCGCCAGGCCGTAGAGGTCCAGCTCTACGTCGAGCTTCGCCTTCGTTACTATGTTGACCACCTGGTAGGTGGGCTTCAGCTTCACGTGCTTGTGGGGCGGGGATGACCCCCTCGATCCGGCCATGATTTTCGTATATGCTTCTATCAGAACGTATAAATACCCCATCTCCGGCTGCTGGCACCCCCAATCAGTAAGGTTTATATAAGCTGCAAAGAGAGTCTATCGTGATCACATGACCAAGCGCTCAAAGGGATTATTCTCCGGAAGGAGCAGGCACCTCGCGAGGCACAACATGCCCTCCAAGATCAGCGTGAGGGAGGTCATAAAGAGCTACAGCGTCGGCGACAAGGTCGCCATAGTGCCAAAGTCCAACATGAAGAACATCCCCCACCCGAGGTACAAGGGAAGGATAGCCAGGGTACTGGAAAGGAGGGGATCCGCCTACGTCGTCGAACTGAAGATGTTCAACGCCACCAAGAGGCTCACCGTGCCCGGCCTGCACCTGAAGAAGGTCTGACTACCCTTTCAGGAAGGGATTCCCGCCGCCGAAGGTTATGAGCGGTATCTCGTTGTCTATGTATTCGGTGGAGAGGCCGTATTTCCTCTGGTAGAGCTTGTCCGCCGCCCCGAAGACAGCCTTCGCGTAGTCGAAGCCCATCCTCTCGGCGACGCTCCTCACAGCCTTCTCCGATTTTCCCTCTATCTCGACAAGCGGCTCCAGGAACGGCCATTCGTCGATCATTACCTCTACCCCGCCGATCTCCCAGAGCTCCCTCCGGGTCTCCTGGTAGGACTTCCTGCTGCAGCCCACCCCCTCCAGCAGGCTCTCCGCCTTCTTGAAGTCGTCCACCACCACGCAGATCTCCTTCTGGTCCTCTATCCTGTCCCCGTCGACCACCTTGAGGCTCATGGTAACCCTGTCGGCCTCGTCCCTCACCCTCATCCAGCCTCCCCTTATCTCGTGGCCGCTGGGAAGGTTGAAGACCACGCGCTTCTGCATGAACTCGGGCTTCACGAGCTTCGCCCCTATCTCCCTGAGCCTGGCCCTCGCCTTGTCCTTGTCTATGTCCGTGAACGTAGCCTCGTACTCTATCTCCATGCTCAGAATTGGGTGAAGAGGTATAAAAAACTCTCGGCCTTCAGCCGCGTGTCTGCAGTGAAACCTTTTGGACGCCGTGGAGAGAACCGCTGGCATTTGAAACCCCAAAGAGGCAGGTGCACAATGCACAAAGAGGATGAGAGGGAAAACGAAAAAAGGATGGTACGGCTGGGATTATAGTCAGAACCTTCCGGGGATCTTCCGGTAGGGCTTGGTGAACATGTAGAAGCGCTCGTCGCCCTTCAGCTCCGAGATGATCCTCTCCTTGATGGGCCTGCTCGGGTCCTGCAGCTGCGGTATCCGGGCAGAGATGTCGGCGAAGCTCTCGAACCTCTTCTCGTTCCTCGCCTTTATTATCGCCTCCAGGTGCTTCTTCCCTATCCCGGGGAGGAGCTGCAGTGCGTGCTCCCTTATGTTGAGTGGGCCGGCGTTGTTGAATACGTCGACGAACCTCTTCTCGTTGGCGCCTATTATCTTCATGACGGTCGCCTCCAGGTCGCCCTTGGCGTTGGTGGTAAGCTCGTCGTAGGTTATCCTGGACTTTATGAGCAGTATCTTGTCCCTCTCGTCCTTGCCTATGTAGACCCGCTCGCCCACTATGAGGGCCGCGCCCGGCTTCACCGTCGCCTCAAGCAGCGTGAACTTCTCCTCGCCCATCATCTGGCCGAGGGGCTCCGACCTGCTGGAGTGCGATTTCCCGCTGGTGAGGTAGTCGAGCACGTAGGCGTATTCCTCCCTTCTCTCCTCGTGCTCCTCCATCCAACCCCCCCGGATTATTTGCCCTTGGTAAGCTCAAGTATCTTGGCTATGTCCTCATCGGTGTAGCTCCTCTTCTCCCTGGAGAGCACCTGCCTGAGCGTGGTCGCGTTCTTCGGCATTATCTCCAGCACCTTTATCACGCTGGCCTCGGTCATGAGGTTGAGCTCCTCCAGGGACTTCCGCGTCTTCTCCGGGGCCTTCCCCTCGGAGAACTTCTTGGCGTGCTCCAGGGCGACCTGCTGCTCGTAGGTCGGCGTCGCGCCGGAGCTCTCCTCGAGTATCTTCACTACCTCCGCAATCGAGACCGGCTTGCTATCCTTGACTTCCTTGCCTGACATGGCTATCACTGAGGCTTATACGCTCATGTATTTAAGCCTTGTATACAATTCAGTATTGAGGTATAAAAGGTTATCTGATGGAGGCGAAGCAGGCTTGGGATGCCGTCCTTGGCGAGGTGCGGAAGCACATAGCCGGGAAGACGGACGTGATAGAGCTCATGTTCATAGCCCTCGTCGCCAACGGCCACGTGCTCCTGGAGGGGATGCCTGGGGTGGCCAAGACCACCATGACCAAGGCCCTGGCGGACGCGATAGAGGCCGACTTCAAGAGGATCCAGGGCACCCCGGACATAACCACCGGGGACATGGTGGGCTTCACCTACATGGACGAGAGGACCCACGAGGTGGTGCTCAAGAAGGGCCCCATCTTCACCAACATGCTCCTGATCGACGAGCTCAACAGGATGCCCCAGAGGACCATAGCCGCGCTCCTGGAGGCCCTGGAGGAGCGGCAGGTCACCATAGCGGGCTCGGAGGGCTCCCTGCCGCTGAAGAAGCCCTTCATCGCCTACGCGACCCAGAACCCGATAAGCGTCGAGGGGACGGTATCGCTGCCGAAGGTGCTCTCGGACAGGTTCCTGATGAGGGTCGCGGTCAACTACCCCTCCATGGACGAGGAGAAGGAGATGCTGAAACTGAAGGAGACCGAGCTGAAGGTGGTCACGAACAGGGTGATAGGGCTGGAGGACATACTCAAGATGCAGCAGGACATGGAGAAGATAAAGATGCCGGCGAACATCATAGACTACGTCACCAGGATCGTCGACGCAACCCGGACGGACATACACGTGGTGCTCGGCGGGAGCCCCAGGGCAGAGATAAGCTTCATGAGGTGCGGGAAGGCGAGGGCCCTGATACAGGGGAGGGCGGAGGTGACGATAGAGGACATAAAGTTCCTGGCCAAGCCGGTGCTGAGCCACAGGCTGGTGGTCAGGTCGACGGGAGGGATAGGCGTGAACGGCATAATAGACGGCATAATCGCCACGCTGAGCGAGAGCTGAAGAAAAAAAAGAATCGGTTTTCGAGAAGATTAACTCCGGGTGATTACCGGCGGCTTTCTTGCGTCCTCCCCATCAATAAACGCCTTTGCCCTCAAATACTTCCTCCTCCTGCGCCGCTCGTTAATCTCTCCGCACCATCCCTTGACTTTCTTGTAGGATTCGGGCCCCTGCACCGCGAGGCAAACAATCGCGGCAACCACCAAAATCCCCTCGGCCACCTGCGATCCAAACAGGCCTCTCCGGGTTACCTCTATGGTTTCATGCCTCTCGATCTCCTCAATGATGACCCCCTTTTCGCCTCCCGCTTCCGTTTTCCTGAGGAAGGCATTGGCGCCGCTTCCTGTGCCGCGATAAGGCTGCCTTCCCTCTGCCTGCGCGACCTGCACCGCCGAAGCCTGTACATCGGGGACGTCCTGCACCTCATCCGCGATGACGGGAGCCTGCTGCTGGACCACGCCCCCCTGGCCGCCGTAGCTGACAACCGCCGCATTGTCGTTTTCGAACTCTTCGACGCCTGAGCAATAAATGTAGACCGGTATGCCGACCGCGTTCAGCCAGCAGTAATAGCCGGCGACTATGAAACCGCCGCGGGCCAGCCTCACCCGCTCCCTGCCAGGCCGCACCGATGTGCCCGCCCTCCAATTCCTCTCGCCGGCCTCAACCGAACCGCTGCTCCTGCCATACGCCCCTCCTGCAAAAGCAGTCCCGCCCGTCTGGCCGCCCTGGTGCCTGCCAAAGCCAGGGCTGTTAACCTGCTCCTCCTGCAGCGGTACATTGACTGTGCTGCGGGCCACATTATAAATGGTCTCCTGCCGTGCCGGAGTAGCCGCCGTGTTCCTTGTGGATGACACGACGCCCGCCGCGCCCCGAGGCACGAAGTGGAGATTTCCCGCCTCCGTAACCTGGACAACATTGAGCGCCGCCGCTGTAAGCGCGACTGCCATTCCTGTCCTCAGATACGTTCTGCGTTTTTCAACCATTCCTACACCAATATAATCATTTACTCCGCCATACTTCCCGCACATCCAAATATATATACCTGCCGATTTCTCTCTCGGTAAAACCGCGTTGTCTGCAGGATAAATATGCGAACTTCGACGAGCGCGGAAACGCTCAACCCCTGCCGAGGCCCAAATCGCGCTCGAGCCTCCTTCTCATCCCGGGATTGTAGGCCATCTCGGTGAAGTAAAGGGCTATGTCGGGCCCTATCCTCGCCTTGGCCTCCCTCCAGCCAAGCAGCTCCCTGAGCGTTATAAACCTTATCCTTATCCTCTCCCCGCTGTCGAGCTTCTGCTCCGTGACCCTCCTGCAGTCCAGGGCGGCAAACAGGTAGCAATCGAACCTGATCTTGCTGGTTGGCTTCTTGAACGCCTTCAGCAGCTTCCACCTCTTCGCGACCATTCCCGACTCCTCCAGCAGCTCCCTCTTGGCCGCCTGGAGCGGGCTTTCCCCCTCGTCGACCCTGCCGCCGATGAGGCCGAGGAAATTCGGCATGCCAGGCTGGGACTGTAGCGCAACCGCGACCCTCCCGCCGACCGTGGCTATCACCTGGGCCGTCGCCGGCCTTTCCACCCTCTCGAAGATCCTGTAGCCCCCGTCGAACATCCTCTGCCTCCACTGGTAGACCTTGAATATCTTCCCCCTGAAGACCAGCCTCTCCCTCCGTTTCGCCACCATCTCATTCCCTGTGCCAGCTCACTCCGTACTTGGTGTCCTCCAGTATTATGCCCTCCGCCTTGAGGGAGTCCCTTATCCCGTCCGCCTCCTTGAACCTCTTCTGCTTCCTCAGGGACTCGCGCAGGTCTATCCGCCCGATCACCTGCTTGGGCACCGGCTCCTTGTAGCTGTCCCTTTCCAGGATGCCGAATACACCCGCCAGCTCGATGACCTTGGCGACGGCCTTCGCCTTGACCGCCGCGCCCACGCTCCCGTTCCCGGAGGCGAAGGCACGCAGCCGGTTGAGCGCGATCACAAGGGTCGTGAGCGCCAGGGGGGCGTTGAAGTCGTCGTCCATGGCCTCCGTGAAGCCCTTCTCCAGCTCCCCGAGGATTTCGGCAACATCGCCGTCGTTCTGCCCCTTCGGGACGGCCTTCATGCTGTAGAAAATGCCCAGGGCCGCGTAGAGGTAGCCCAGCCTCTTCTCGGCCTCCCCCATGGACGCCTCGGAGTAGTCGACCTCCTTCCTGTAGTGGCTGGAGCAGAAGAGCAGCCGTATCGCCTCGGCGTCGTGCTTCTCCAGCGCCTCTCTTATGGTGACGAAGTTCTTCAGGCTCTTGGACATCTTCTGCCCCTTCACGTTGAATATACCGGAGTGCAGCCAGTACCTCACGAAGGGCTTCTTGCCGAAGGCGGCCTCCGCCTGGGCGATCTCATTGGTATGGTGGGGGAAGATGAGCTCGCTGGCGCCGCCGTGGAGGTCGTACTGGGGCCCGAAGAGCCTGTAGGTTATTGCCGTGTCCTCTATGTGCCAGCCGGGCCTCCCGTCCAGCTCCAGCGCCTTGCCCTTGAACTTCACCTTTATCCTCCAGCTCGGCTCGCCGGCCTTCGCCGCCTTCCAGAGCGCGAAGTCGTACTGGTGGGCCTTGCCCTCCTTCGGTTCTATCCTGTGCTCCTCCAGCTCGTCGAGCCTCATCCCCGACAGCTTGGTGTAGTCGGCGAACCTGGAGACGTCGTAGTAGACGTCGCCGTCCAGCGGGTAGGCGTAGCCCCTGTCCAGGAGAAGCTGGATCTGCTCCGCTATCGCATCGATGTAGTCGTGCGACCTGGGGAATTCGCTGACGCCCTTCTTGACCCCTATCCTGTCCAGGTCTTCCAGGGCCCTCTTCTCGTACTCCCGGGCGAGCTCCAGGGCGTCTGTGTCCCTCTCCCTGGCCCGCTTTATTATCTTGTCGTCGATGTCCGTTATGTTCTGGACGTAGGTCACGTCGTAGCCGGAGTGGCGCAGCCACCTCACTATCACGTCGAAGTTTATGAACGTCTTGGCATGGCCGAGGTGGGCGTCGTCATATACGGTGAAGCCGCAGACGAACATCTTTACCTTCCTGCCCCCGGCGGGTCTGAACTCCTCGCTCTTCCTGGTGAGCGTGTTGTAAAGCATCATGCGACCATCCGGGCCAGCGCCCAAGCTAAAATGGCGTGAAATCTTATTAATACCTCTCTATCACGGGCCGGTGCCCGTCGCTTCCCCTATGTTCCCGAAGCCGTCCCTCTTAAGGAGATTAACGAGCCCGCTGTTTATCCCCCCTATGAGCTGCGGGCCATTGTAAATCATTCCGGTTATCAGCTCCACCAGGTTCGCCCCCATTTTTATCTTCCTGTAGGCGTCCTCGGCGGAGAATATCCCTCCCGTCCCGACCAGGACGAACCTCTTCCTGTGCTCCAGGTTCCTCCTGTAGGCGTGCGCCAGCAGGGCATTGGCCTTCTCCTCCACCGCCTTGCCCGAAAGCCCGCCCTCCCCCTCGTTGTGTTTGTTCGACAGGTTGGTGCAGACGAATCCCGATATCCCGTGACCTGCCGAAATCTCCATTATCCTGTCTACGTTCCTGTCGCTGAGGTCGGGCGACAGCTTCACCAGGACCGGCTGCCTCACCCCCAGCTCCGCGACCCCTTTCGCCAGCCTCTCGAAAAGGTCCGGATCGGCGAAGTCCTGCCCGCCAAATGCATTGGGGCAGCTTATGTTGAGCTCGAAGATGTCCGCCATGTCCCTGAACGTCCTTATGGTGAAAAGATAATCCTCCAATCCGACGTCCGGATCTGCGGTCTCGTGGCAGTTGGTCTTCGCCGTGCTCACCACCATCGGTATTCCCGTGTCCCTGCCCTTCATCCTTTCGTGGATTGCCTCCGCGCCGTCGTTGTTGAGGCCCAGGTGGACCAGTATGCTCTTCCTTTCCGGAATCCTCTTGAGCCTAATCCCCTCGTTTCCCTTGCAGGGCTTTGCCGTTATGCTCCCTATCTCCGCGAACCCGAAGCCGACGCTCCTCATTATCATCGCCGCCCTCCCGTCCTTGTCGAAGCCGGCCGACAGGCCCACCGGGTTCCTGAACCCTACGCCCATCAGCGTCTGCTCCAGCATGGGGTTCTGGTAGTTCAGCGCCAGCTTCGTTGCCCCCCTCGCCAGCGGGTTGGAGCCCAGCATCTCACCGGTATTTATGAATGTGTTGTGAACGAGCTCCGGATCGAAGCTGAAGAATATGGGCTTCAATACCCTGCTGTAGAATACGCTCTCAAGCCCGATCCTCAGCCCGGCCAACTCATCTGACCCCGCAGCTCAGGACGCGCCTCTCCGCCCCCTTCCTCATGGCCTCGAACTCCTCGTCGCTGTAGGTATCCCTCTGCATGAAATCCCTGTCGACGGTCTCCGACTTCCTGAACCTCTGCAGCACGTACCTTTTCGCGCCCGCTATGGACTCCGCGATCTTCATTACGTCATCCTCCGAGAGCTGGCCCTTCACCACCGTTGTCCTGAACTCGTAGTCCAGGCCGCTGCCCCTTATGATTTCAATGCTCCTTTTTATATCGCCCTGCTTCACCGCGGTGCCCGCCACCTCACCATACCTTGGGAAAGGCGCCTTGACGTCCATGGCCACGTAGTCAACCAGCCCACCCTTGATGGCCGCCTGCAGCGCGCTCGGAAACACCCCTGACGTGTCGAGCTTCACCGCGTACTCCATGGCCTTCAGCTTTCCTAGGAACGTCCCGATGTCCCTGTGCATCAGCGGCTCCCCGCCTGTCACGACCACGCCCTCCAGCTTCCCCCTCCTCGACTCGAGGAAGCGCAGCACCTTATCCTCCTCCATCGGGGCGCTGGCCCCGAAGAGCTCCGGGAGCACGATGCCGGGGTTGTGGCAGTAGTGGCACCTCAGCGGGCATCCCCTGGTGAAAATGACGGCCGCCACCTTCCCGGGGTAGTCTATCAGCGAGACCTTCTGCAGCCCGCCCAGGATCACAGCCTCACCGCATAGGTCTTCCTGGCGGCGAACTCCGCCCTCTTGCCCTTGTTCCACTGCCGCACCGGCCTCAGGTAGCCCACCACTCTGGAGTAGACCTCGCACTCGGCTTCGCACTTCTCGCACTTCTGGTGCTCTCCGGCGCTGTAGCCGTGGTTCGGGCAGACGCTGAAGGTCGGTGTGATGGTGAAGTAGGGAAGCTTGTAGTTGTTGCATATCTTCCGGACCAGGCTCTTGACGCCCTTCACGTCGGTTATCTTCTCTCCGACGAAGAGGTGGACGACAGTGCCGCCGGTGTACCGCGTCTGGTAGTCGTCCTGGATGTCCAGGGATTCGAAGACGTCGTCCGTGTAGTCGACGGGCAGGTGGGTGGAGTTGGTGTAGAACGGCTCGGCCCCGTTCTCCCTGACGGCCTTCTCGTTGGCGCAGATGATGCCCTTGTAGAGCTCCTTGTCCTTCCTCGCGAGCCTGTAGGCCGTGCTCTCCGCCGGCGTGGCCTCGAGGTTGTAGTTGTTGCCCGTCTGCTTCTGGAACTCGGTCATCCTGTCCCTCATGTGGTCCATCACCCGCAGCGCGAACTTCTTGCCGTTCTCGCTGAACGTGCCCTCCTTGTCGCCCAGCAGGTTGATGCAGGCCTCGTTCATGCCCACGATGCCTATGGTCGAGAAGTGGTTCTTCCAGTACTCGCCGAACCTCTGCTTTATGTCCCGCAGGTAGAACTTGGTGTAGGGGTAGAGGTCGGCTCCCGTGAGCTTCTCCAGCACCTTCCTCTTGATCTCCAGGCTCTCCTTGGCCAGGTCCATCAGCCTATCCAGCTGGGCCATGAACTCCTCCTCGCTCCTGGAGTTGTAGCCTATCCTGGCGAGCCCCAGCGTCACCACCCCTATGGAGCCGGTGAGCGGGTTGGCGCCGAAAAGGCCCCCGCCCCTGCTCTCCAGCTTGCTGGTGTCCAGCCTCAGCCGGCAGCACATCGACCTGGTGTCCTCGGGGTCCATGCTGGAGTTGACGAAGTTGGAGAAGTAGGGGATCCCGTACTTCGCGGTGACCTGGAAGAGGAGGTCGAGCTTGGGGTCGTCCCAGTCGAAGTCCTTGGTTATGTTGTATGTAGGAATGGGGAAGGTGAAGACCCGCCCGGCCGCGTCGCCCTCCAGCATCACCTCGAGGAAGGCGCGGTTGAACATGTCCATCTCCTTCTGGAAGGCGCTGTA
Organism: uncultured Microcaldota archaeon; assembly: GCA_963799075.1. Lineage (GTDB taxonomy): Archaea > Micrarchaeota > Micrarchaeia > Micrarchaeales > Micrarchaeaceae > JAJYUY01. Next base: position 31,296 of record CAWCVI010000002.1, read on the forward strand.
GGTCTGGTTCTGCAGCTTGCCGCCCACTATGACGCTCTTGTTGGCGTAGTGCTTGGGCACGTTGAGGTCCAGGGTGACGTTCGTGAAGGGCGTCTGGAAGCCCACCCTGGTCGGCACGTTGACGTTGAATATGAACTCCTGCATCGCCTGCTTGACCTCCTCATAGCCCAGCCCGTCGTACTTTATGAAGGGCGCCAGCAGGGTGTCGAAGTTCGAGAAGGCCTCGGCCCCGGCGGCCTCGCCCTGGAGCGTGTAGAAGAAGTTGGCCACATGGCCGAGCGCGGTCCTGAAGTGGCGCGCCGGCCTGCTCTCGGCCTTGCCCCGCGCACCCTTGAAGCCGTTCATCAGCAGGTCGCTCAGGTCCCAGCCGACGCAGTAGACGGCAAGGGTGTTGAGGTCGTGTATGTGGAAGTCGGCGTTGAGCTGGGCCTCCTTTATCTCCTTGGGGTATATCTTGTTGAGCCAGTAGATCTTGCTTATCTCCGAGGCGACGTAGTTGTTGAGCCCCTGAAGCGAGTAGTCCATGTTGCTGTTCTCGTTGACCTGCCAGTCCGTCTTCTCGAGGTACTTGCCCATCAGGTCCACGCTCGCCAGGTTCATGATCTCCCTCATGTCCGAGTGCTGGCTCCTGTAGAGTATGTAGGCCTTGGCCGTCCTGTGGTACTGGCTGGCTATCAGTATGTCCTCCACCGCGTCCTGGGCCTCCTCGACGGTCGGTATCTCCTTGTCCGTCTTGGCAACCAGGAGCGCCATCGCCTTCAGCGCCAGCTCCTCCGCCATCTCGACCCCAAACTCCTTGGTCGCCGAGCCGGCCTTGGCTATGGCCAGCGTGAGCTTTCCCCTCTCGAAGTGCACTATCGTGCCGTCCCTTTTCCTTATGGACTTGAAGCCTATTCCCCCTGTCCCCACTTTTCCATTGGCCATCTTCCCACCGGGTGGTTATATCACAAGGCAGTATTTTAAAGAGCTAAGTATCCGTTTGGATAGTCTGTATATCCACTTGGGTAGCAGTACCTCTTCATGAAGGAAAAAGGGCATTTTGGCGCCTGGAAGGCGGCGAAAACACGCAAAAAGGCGATCCGGCGGCGTCAGGCGGGCGCCTTCAGCCGGGAGCAGAGGTGGCACTGGCGGTTCACGCAGTAGGCGTTGGTGCTGTACATGCATATGCCGAGCTGCTTGGCCGCCTTCACCAGCTGCTCCACGGACCTCCCGTCCTCCGTCAGGGAGTACTCGGTGTACCTGAGCCCGTTGTCCCTCATCTCCACCCTCTTCACTATCCTGGCGTCGGCAAGCTCCCTGAGGCTCCTGCTAAGGTTTTTGGGGGTTATGTCCACAAGGAGGTGCTGCATCTCGTTGAACTGCAGCGGCTTGGCCGCGGGATGGAGAAGCTCCACTATCGGTATTGTCCACTTCTTGCCCATGACGTGCAGCAGCGAAAGCGTCGGGCATGACGTCGAGCTCTTTGCCATGGCCCTATTGGGGGCGTCAATTATATAAACCCGCTACCCAGATGGTCATTACCAACGGGTCTGCCGCCGGATGCGGTTGGGCAGGCGTAGCTCAGCTCGAAGCGGCTTCTATTTTCCTGAGCAGCCCGCTGAATTCCGGATCGTCCTGGTCCGAAACCAGGGTCTGGGCCATACTGGCCGTTGACCTTATATTCTCCACCGGGACCCCGGCAAGCTTCGCCATCAGGGCGGCAGCCCCGGCGGGCGGCTCGGGCATCTTCAGATGCAGATCGCGGGCCGCGTATACCGCCAATCTAAGGAGCGCATGCATGTCTCCCCTGCCCAGCTCCATCTGCTTGCCCTCCACCTTCACCGTGAAGTCAGCACTCCTAAGCAGCTGGCTGGTGGCTACTCCATCGCTAAGGGCCTTCTGGTCAAGCTCCGAAAGGTTGGTGGACAGGGACAGGCTATAGCTGAAGACAGTGTCCTTTGCCTGTATCTGTCCCCGGTAGGAGACCCCCGCCTTCACCTGGGTTATCCCAACGTGCCAAGGGGCATTCTGCACCATGCTATCGCAGGATTAGCGCCCGTCCAAATATATATCGTTTTCGTGCAGGCTCCCCTTCCCGAGCGCATGGATATTTATTATCTTCCACCTCCAATCTAGAATCATGGGCAAGAGGCTGAAGGTGGGATGGTTCTCATTCACCTGCTGCGAGGACAGCACGATGATCTGGATAGAGATGATGAACCAGCGGTTCTTCGAGTGGAAAAAGCTCATTGACATCAGGTATGCGAAGGTCCTCAAGGACGACAACAGGCTGCGGGGCCTGGACGTCGCCTTCGTGGAGGGCGCGATAACCAACGATGCCGACGCCAAGGAGCTGGCCAGGATAAGGAAGAGCTGCAAGAGGCTGGTCGCCATAGGCGCCTGCGCGGTAAACGCGATGCCGGCCGGCCAGCGCAACACCTTCGATCCCCAGCTCAAGGCGGACATAGAGTTCATACTGAAGCGGTTCAAGCAGGCGGAAAAGGTGCTGATGGTCAAGGAGGTGGTCAAGGTGGACGCCGAGGTGCCCGGATGCCCCATGGAGGAGAACGTCTTCCTCAATGTCCTGGACACGTATCTCAAGGAGTTTGGTGTTGTCAATGCATAGGTTCGAGGAGGCGGACGGAACCGGGGGAGGCGGCGGAGGCGGAGGCGGAACCGAGCACATCCATGTGGATCACATGAGCAAGATGGAGGGCCACGGAAGCGTCGACATAAAGCTGAAGGGCGGCAAGGTGGTCTACGCCCAGCTGAAGATAACGGAGAGCAAGCGGTTCTACACCCAGGCCATAGTGAACAAGTTCGCGCTCTCGCTGCCGCTCATGACATCCAGGATATGCGGGACCTGCAGCATAGCCCACCTGACCGCGTGCTCCGAGGCGGTGGAAAAGGCGCTTGATTACACCCCGACCGACCAGACCCTGCTCCTCCGGAAGCTCTCGCTCTACGGGATGATGATAAGGGACCACTCGCTCCACCTGTTCATGTTCGTGCTCCCCGACCTTTTCGGCAAGGACTCCATACTGGACTTCGACGAGAGCCAGGACGACCTGGTCAAGAAGGCCTTCGCGATAAAGAGCGCGGGCAACGAGCTCTCCAAGGCCGTGGCCGGCAGGGCCGTCCATGCCACCTTCGCGGAAGTGGGGAAGTTCTCCCACCTCCCGGACCCGGAGGCGATAAAGAGGGTCATCGCAGAGCTGAAGGCCGCAAGGCCCTACGCCCTGGACGCGATAGAGCTGTTCTACAACTGCCAGTTCAAGCTGGAGCGCGACACCGACTTCGTCGCATTGGCTACTGACGACTTCTCCTTCTCGGGAGGGTCAATACTCAACTCCAAGGGCCTGCGGACGACCCAGGAGAAGTACTGGGACTACCTGGAGAGGGTCATAGTCCCCTATTCGGAGGCGACGAGCTACAAGTTCGAGGGGAAGGAGTTCATGGTGGGCGCGCTGTCCAGGATGAACCTCAACAAGGGGGCGCTCCACCGGCAGACCTCCCGGGACGCCTCCAAGTACCTGTCGGCCTTCCCGTCCAAGAACATCTACCACAACAACCTCGCCCAGGCGATAGAGACTCTGCACTGCATAGACCACTCCATCGAGCTCCTCGAGTCGAGCCAGTTCAAGGAGGAGACCCACCAGCCGGTGGCGGTGAAGGCGGGGGACGGGGTCGGGCTGATAGAGGCGCCCAGGGGAACGCTCTACTATATGATATCCATCGACAAGGCGGGGAAGGTCAACTACGGAAACATAATAGTGCCGACCCAGCAGAACCAGATAATAATGGAGAAGAGCGTAGCCCAGCTGGTGGAGCAGAACCTCCAGATGGACAGGCACGAGCTGGAGCACGAGATCGAGAAGCTCATAAGGGCCTACGACCCCTGCATGAGCTGCGCCAGCCACTTCCTCAAGGTAAACTGGAGGAAATGAGGGAAGAGAGCTGCTCCAGCGCATCCTTCCTGCCGATTCCCGTCGGGACGCCGAATATCCTGACGCTGTCAAGCATCTTCAGCTTCTTCAGCAGCTTGAGGGAATAGCCGAGGTCGAAGTCGTGCATCGAGACCGAGGGCGAGCTCCGGATCGAGTCGATGTCGGAGATGATGGCGACGCGGTCGATGCCCTCGACGGCGTCGATTATGTTGAGGTCCCTGCCCTCCCTCTCCAGGTTCTCGTTCGGGTCGAACTCCACGAACTCAATGCCGGGAAACCTCCTCCTCAGGTCGGGGATGAGCCTCAGGGGCAGGCTGTCCCCCGCCACCACTGGGTTGCCGAATACGAGTACCCTACAGCTTCTCCCTGAACTCACTCTTCACACCGCAAAGGAAGTATGCAGCCACCAGTATGATGCCTCCGCCTATCAGCTCCAGGGGGGCCAGCGGCTCGCCGAAGAGCACGATCCCTCCCGCCAGAGATATGATCGGGGCGACGAGCAGCAGAGCAGTCGCCTTCGAGACGTTTATATGCCTGATGGACCAGTACCAGAACAGCACGTAGAAGAAGAGCAGCGCCGTAGAGACCAGTATGTTGGCCCACTGCTGCGCCGAAAGGGCCAGCAGAAGGCCGAACTTGCCGAAGAGGATCACGAAGCCGAACAGTATGAGACCCCCGAAGAACATCCTGGCGAATGAGACCACGAAGTTCGTCTCCCCCCTGGACATCGCCTTCTTGGCGATCACGGCCTCGACGGCCCAGAGCATGGTCGCGGCTATCACCATCAGGTCGCCGAGCGAGGGGTTGGACCACAGGGCGGCAGGGGTTATCTGGGAAGCCGTGATTATAACCAGCCCGACGAGCATCGCCACCAGGGCATAGGACATCCTCCTAGATATCTTCTCCCTGAGGAAGACGAAGGCGAGGATTGCCACGAAGAGCGGCAGTGTCTTCTGCAGGAACGCGGCCCGGCCCGCCGTGGTCAGCGCAAGGCCGTTGAAGTACAGCAGGAAGGCGAACGCCCCGCCGATCACCGCTATGGCGAGCAGGTAGCCCCAGGAGACCTTCCTGAACCTCCTATGGCTCTTGCCGGACTGGTAGAATGACAGCAGAAGGAATATCAAACCGATTATGACTGCCCTGACCGCGGTGAAGACGGTCGGATCCAGGTTCACGATGAAGAGCTTGTTGAGGGGTATCGCGATGCCGCTCACGACGGCGGCCAGCAGCGCGAGTATTATCCCTGTCGTCTCGTTCTTCATCCCACCATCTCAGCCATCCGCTCCGCAACCTCCTTCGAAACCTTTTCGACAACGAAATCGAAATGGACCACGACCATGTCGTTTTTCCTAACGTCCTTAGCAAAAATAGTCCTATATACCTTCTGCCCCAGCCGGGTCTCAACCACCGCGGAGCCGTCGCCCGCCCGAATTACCCTCCCCGCATAGGTCCTGCAGTCCACGGGGTTGAAATCCTTCATGAGATTGAACCTGTCGTCCACCACCCTGGAGTGCTCGAACAGGAAGTACCTCCGTATGACCTCCGCGTCCGTGGAGGGCTTGCCCATCCTCTCGGCAATGCTGTCGCACATGGCGTTCGCCACCTTGAACATATTCTCCGCTCCCGCCCCGGGGGCCTCGTTCCGCGACACCTGCTCCACGAGGCGGTCGACATACTGCTTTGTCACGTTCCCCCTCTTCACGAGGGTTCCCGCGCACGGCAAGGCGTACCTCAGGAACAGCAGCCTGTCCTCAGCATCCTTTATGATCATTTCATACCGCCCAGAATGGCTTCGGCCTCCTCACGGTCGACCTTGTCTATGGCGATGCCGACGGAAAAAAGGACGTAGTCCCCTATCCCGATGCCGGGGAGCCTTGACCTCAGCTCCCTTGTCCTGCCGTTGTACTCTACGGTCAGCCTGTCCTTGTCCACTCCTACCACTTTACCCACGGGAGCCTGGCACATGATATCGATAGGCTTGCGTATCCCTGCTATTTATTGTTTTCTTTTTCCGGCAAGCCCAACGGTTCAAGATCAGGAGGCATCCCTATGCCGATTGCGCCTCGCCGCGGCCAGGAAAGGTCATGCGACGGGGAAAGGGATGTGCCTACCCCTTCTTCCTGCCCTTGCTGAACTGCGAGAAGAAGCTGAACCCGACGACCCCGCCGACCAGCAGTATCCCAGAGAGGATGGCCGACATGACCGCGAACACGATGGGCTTAGGGAACGCAACGGTGCTGAATCCCATGACTATGAGCGTAGACGTCAGTCCGAAGCAGGCGCCTGTCCATGCGCCGGCAGGGAATCCCTTCCATATCGAGCTTTTGCTTGCCATCCAATCATCCACCGGTATACCGATAGTTAATATTAGACAGAAAGCTCTTTAAAGTTGCGGCACGGGGCCGACCTGCGGCCGCCTCGCGAATCCCCGCCGCGCGGGCGGAAAGCTATAATGAACCATCCGCCCATAGCATAGGGATTAGATGCTCTTCGGCCGCGCCCCCTCAAAGGAAAGCGTTCCCCTCCCCGGGCTGGAGGCCTACCTTGACCGCTGCTTTGACGGCAAGGTGAGGCGGCTGGCCCAGCGAATGCCGGAGCTGGAGGCGGCATTGGCCAGGTCGTCCGCCGCCTTCAAGAAGGCGATACAGGAGTTCTCCAACTCTGCGGCCGCTCCGGACATGGAGTACCTCCGCGGCCTGAAGGAGGGGAACCTGGAGTCCCAGAAGGCTAACTACTCCAGCTCCCTGCTCCACCTCCTCTCCTCCCCCCTGGAGTACGGCGGCAGCTGCCTCTACCTCAGGGGAAAGGCAATGGCGGGGGCGTATTCGTCATTCATAACGGGTGTCGGCAAGGTCAACAACTCCTTCAGGCTCGTCCTGATCGGCTACGCGGGCGGCCTTGCCGAGGCGAAGCGCCAGCTCACCTCCATGGAGCGGCTCTGCAGGGAGCTCGAGAACGAGCTCGGCGCCTGCTCTCCGGAAGAGACCGAGTACAGGAAGCTGAGGGCCAGGGTCAGGGCAATGCTCGAGAACGCCTCGGAGATCGCGGATCTCGGGAGCCCCGCGGTGCGCGAAGCGCAGGGCACCATTGCGGAAGACGGCGCCGGGGATGCAATAAAAAAGCAGCTGGAGGAGAGGGAGGCCCGGCATGAGCGCGCCAAGGGAAAACGCAAGGAGGCGGACGCCTCGCTGGCGGCCCTGCTGCTGCCACTAGAGCGGGCGGCCAGGAAGCACGACCACATGTCGGTTGCAAAGATAAAGCTGGCCGATTACATAAAGGAGTCGGCGGAGCGGATAAGGAACCGGGAGGACACGCGCATAATCCACCACCACCTTGGGGAGATGGCGGAGGAGATGCGCACAGGGAAGATCGATGCCAAGACCTCGGCCGGGATAGCCTCTCGGATAGGCGCGGTGCGCGACAGCGACCTGCTCGCGTTGGCTGAGGCGTCACGGCGGGCGGCGGCCGAAGCGACCGAGTCGGAAGCAGAAATGGTAGAGCTGCGCGCGCAGCTGCATGCGCTGGAGAAGGGGAAGGCGGAACGGCAGAGGGCGGAGGCCGAGAGGGTCCAGGCGGAGCAGGACATAGGCAAGAGATCGGAGCGCCTCTCATCGGAGAAGAAGGAATTGGAGAAGCTTTTCCTGGAGTGCTACCGGAAGCAGGCCGAGATCGTAATCCAGTGAACGCGTTTCCGCACAATCAAAACCTTTTAAGACGTGCATTCTGATTATAAGCCATGGCAAGGGAACGGGTATTCGGGTACGAGCTGCTCCTAGACTGCTACGAGTGCAAGCCAGAGGTCTGCGGCGAACTCGAGCACTGCTACAGCTATCTCGACAAATTGGTGGACTTCATAGGCATGAAGAAGCAGGCGCCTCCCTCCATCTTCAGGACCGACCGCAAGTCCTTCCCGGACAAGGCCGGCCTCAGCGGATGGGTGCCGCTTGCGGAATCGTCCATAGTGATACACACCCTCTCCAAGAAGAGCTTCATAAGCGTGGACGTCTATAGCTGCAGGAAGTTCAACCCCGAAAAGGTCATCGAGTTCACAAAGCGCTACTTCGAGCCGAAGAAGATAGGCAGGCAGTTCATCCTGAGGGGGCAGCGCTATTTCGACGTATACAAGAAGGCATGACCCTTTCTCCTACTTCTCACTAAAAACATGATGAGGAGTAGGCTAACTTAGATTACAATGACGGTTGGGAAATGTATATACATTAATATACAATTTTCACGGAATTGGGAAAAAAAACAGGCAGTTTACAATCAATGTTCCTTTAGCTTGCTACTGCATGGGCTACTTTTCAGGCGTGGCTTTATTTCGGAGCATCTTTTCCACTTCTTTTTTGGTGTGCGTGCCTATCGCTATCTCGTAGACGATCTTTTCAAAAGCATCATCGCTTATGCTTGTCTTTATGCCGAAGGATTGCAGATGGGACTCGGCTGTTACTACTGCTGTGCGCTTGTTGCCATCAAGGAAAGGGTGAAGCGTTATGATATCGAACAGCAGGGATGCAGCAGCGACTATTGGATCTTTGACCTTAGAAGCAGTCTCAACAAGGTAGCTAAGGTTTCCAGGATTCACCACAGTGCCCTTCTCACCTATGGATTTGTTTACTGTTATTAGCAGATCTGTGGTTAACTCTTGCAAGAAATTACCTTCCTGCCGAAGCCCTTAGATTTGCGGCATAATGCTCAGCGGCAAGCCTAGCCAGGAGACCCTTCCTCCTTTCAATAACCTCCTTGATTATGAGCTTCATGTCCATCTAATCACTAATATTGGCGCGCGCTTGATATATATACTTTGTCACGGCCGGCACCAGCTCCGCTAGACGTCAAATCAATTTGGGGAGTAGGCTACCTTAGATTACAACCGCAGTTGGGAAATGTATATACAACGACATACCCTATTATTTTAGCATTTCCGCATCTTTGAGGCCCTTGAAATCAGGATCACCGGTTAGTACCTTCGCCTCAAGATTTTTTGCAGTTTGAAGTACAAAGGCGTCTGCAAGACTGAAATTAGCCACACGTTTTTTTATTGATGCGTGCAGCAAACCTGCCTTTTTTGCGAAATCTCCATCTATGTATACTATTTTGGATAAGGAAACAATGGAGTTGAACGCCATATCTGCATCGCTTCCCTTTCGTGATACTCTTGAAACTACCTCTGCTATTGTTATTGCCGAAGTGAAGGTCTCTTTATCTTCGATCTTTGACTTTGCCACCCTTCCGGCTTCGCTACCATCTAAGTACTCCATCCAGGCCCAGGAATCAATCACGTATCTGACCGTCAAATTCATCCTCTCTGGTCATAGAACCAACTCCCTTAAGAGCGCCGAACCAGCTCTTCCGCGTCTTCTTCACGCTTATAGTAAGAGTCTCTCCAGGCACTATCCCTTCTAAATCTACTATCTCCTTTGGTATCCGTACCACAAGAGATCCACCAAGCCTCCTGGCCTTTACCAGCGTTGTTTCTGTTGCGTCCATGATACTATTTATGGATGATAAAGTATTTAAGTTTAATGATTTGTTTAATTTAGTTATCTGTTAGTATAATAAGATTACTTTTGGACAGGCATTTCTGTCGTCGATTTGTCGTCTCAGAAAACATGATGGGGAGTAGGCGGTCGGCACGTAACGTGCGATGTGGAAACAATGTTATGTAACCATGTTCGATGCCGAATGCTGGTGCGATTGTTAACCTAACAGCCATTCCCATAGCGGCTTGAAATGCACGTTGTTGCCCTTACCTACTTCCGACTCGGCCTCATAATCAAATGTAATTACAGTAAGATTACTGCACCCTAGCTCTTTAGACGCTTTTGATAGTGAAGAAATCTCTCGTTCTTGGACTTCCTCTTTTGAGGAAGCATAAGTAACTTGTATTAACTCCTCAATATCCTTTCCAGTTTTAACCACGAAGTCCACTTCGTAATCTTTGCGGTAGTAAAACAGCTCCATTTGCGGGTTGCGGGACCTTCTCCTATGCAATTCTATCGCCACCACATTTTCCATTACCTTCCCAATATTTTCGCTAAATTTGAAACCGGCAGACGAGTAAAACCCAGTGTCAATGGCGTACGCTTTCTTCATGCTTCTTGTTTGCGCCTTTGTGGAGTAGCTGAAGTTGCTCAAAAAGAAGAGCAGTCTCGCAGTTTCCAGGTATTTCGAAAAACGTTCAACACTGTCCAGGCTTATCTTTAACGTTTCAGCAAGACCCCCAAACGATTGTATTGAGGAAATGTTTGATATATATTCCCTTGCTAGAGCTTCGAGTTGCGCCTGTTTCTTTATTTTGTACCTTCTTATAACGTCTTTTACGGTTATGTCACCAAAATAAGCTCTTAGGAGTTCCTGCCGTCTTATATCGTCACTTGCCAATACCACTGCGGGGAAACCGCCATACCTAAGATACCTGTTTAGCATGGCAATTATCTTCGACTTTTTGGTGACCCTTTCAATCTTGTCTTTTATGGTTATCTTATTAAACAGCAAGAACTCGTTGAAACTTAGTGGAAGAACTTCAACATCTACATGCCTCCCTGTTAGCACTGTGGCATACTCCTCACTCATCAGCGCTGACGAAGATCCTGTAACTATTGTCTTTATGCCGCGTGCCTCCGACAGTAGCCTGGCAAAGCGCTCCCAGCCTATTATGTTCTGTACCTCATCCAGGACTACATACCTCGGCTCTTTTCCATTTTCCTGGGTATAAGCATCGTATACAATGTTAAGTTCCTTAGAGGACATGCCAACAGGAAAACGAGGATCCTCCAAGTTTATTATCAGGCCAGCGCGCATGTCCCCCTGGGTATGTCGCTCGACAAACTCGTTTATTATGCTGGATTTGCCTGCCCTCCTCACTCCAGTCACTACTGCGATCTCCTTTCCCTTAAGCATCCTTTCTATTATAGCTGAGTATTTTGGCCTGTCCAGAAGCTTCGGTCTGTAACTGCCCCAGTAATTATAGTCACTAAGTATACTGAGAATTTCCCCTCTTTCCATGCTATTACTGCAACGGCAAAGTATTTAAATTTAACCGATGTATCGGTCATACTTTACTATTTTTAACCGATGTATCGGTCATAATGAAATAATGAGGGGCACTAACCTCAAGACTTCGACGTCAAATAAAATGGGGAGTAGGAGATTTGAACTCCTATCTCCAGCGCCCAAGGCTGGAAGTCTGCCAGGTTAGCGTAACTCCCCCTGTGTATATACCTTACCGGAGAAAAGTTAATAAAGCTCCTTTACCAATCTTTATCACTCACTTGTTCTGTGGTTTGATGATAGACCTGCCTTGGACGGAAAAATACAGGCCGAAGGCCCTCGCCGATGTCATCGGCCAGAAGCTGATCGTCGACCGGCTGAAGTCCTTCGTGGCGCGCAGCAACTTCCCCAACATGATATTCGCCGGGTCTCCCGGCATAGGCAAGACCGCCGCGGCCGTCGCCCTGGCCCACGACCTCTACGGGGAAAGCCTGGAAGGCGCCTTTAGGGAGCTCAATGCCAGCGACGATCGCGGCATCGACGTCATTCGGGGCAAGGTCAAGGACTTCGCCAAGACCCGGTCCATAATGAAGGTCCCCATCAAGATAATCTTCCTGGACGAGGCGGACGCCCTCACGGCCGACGCCCAGCACGCCCTCCGGCGCACCATGGAGATGTTCGCCTCCGAGACCCGCTTCATACTCAACGCCAACTACGCCAGCAAGATAATCGAGCCGATCCAGAGCAGGTGCGTCGTCTTCCGCTTCAAGCACCTCAACGAGGACGAGATGAAGGCCTACATAAAGCGCATCGAGAAGGGGGAGAAGCTCAAGATCGACGACAAGGCGGTGGAGGCTCTCATCTACATAAGCGACGGCGACCTGAGGAAGCTGACCAACACGCTCCAGAGCGCCGCTCTCCAGAGCGCCGAGATAAGCGAGCAGAGCATATACGACGTCGCCGCCCGCGCCCGCCCCAAGGAGATAGTATCCATGCTGAACTTCGCCGTGACCAACAACTTCGAATCCGCCCGCGGGGAGCTGGACAACCTGATCCTCCGGCACGGCATGAACGCCGAGGACATACTGACCCAGTGCTACCGGGAGGTGCAGGGGATGGACATGGCTGAGCGGACGAAGCTGGAGATAATGAGGGCGCTCGGCGACTGCAACTTCAAGATAGTGGAGGGCGCCAACGAGAGGATACAGCTGCAGGCAATGATAGCCGGCATAGCGCTCCTCGGGATGAAGAAGTGAGGAAGTCATCCTCTGCTATTCAATCGCGATCTCCAGGTCCCCGGAATAGCTGTGGTCCGGAGCCTGCAGGTAGAATGACATTATGAATCCGCTCGGCGAGTCCATCTTCGCCGGCAGCTTTGGTTCGGTGCTGACAAGCCTGAACGGCGCGCCCGCCTCCGCCCTTGTTACCGTGTCGCCGAACCCCACCGCCTTCATCATCTGCACCTTCTCCACCAGTATGCCGTTCTTCTGGAGGTTCAGCATCCTGGCCGACGACTCTATCTCCGTCCTCCTGCCCCTGTATGCGAGGATGGTCCTGGCTATCTCCACGTGGATCACCTCCTCGCTTGCCGACTCGAAGCTTATGGTGAGCGGCCCCGAGTAGTTGTGGGCCGGGGCGTTGAGCCTGATGCTGAACTCCACCGCCTCCCCCGACTTCACCTCCAGCGGGGCCTTGGGCTCCACAGAGGCTATGGTGAAGGGGTCCGAGGCCTTGATCGCGGTTATGCTTATGGGCTTGCCCTTCGCCGCCCTGAAGACGCCGGCCTCGGTGAGCATGTCGCTGTGTACCTTGTTTCTGAAGGGTATCCTGATCTCCAGGACCTTCTCGCTCGAGCTCATGCCGCCCAGCTGGTGGACGTGGCCCTGCAGCCTGATGTTTATGGCTGTTATGTTTGTCTTGGCCCTCTTCCCGAACAGCGAACCGAGCATGAAGATTACTGCATCTATGGGGGCGGCAAGCTATTTATAGTTTTGAGCGGGAATCCTGTAGGTGGCATCATGTTAAGCGAAGGATCAGAGGCGCCGGACTTCTCCCTATCTGGAAGCGACGGGAAGGAGCACAGGCTCAGCGACTTCAGGGGCAAGAACGTTATCCTCTACTTCTACCCGAGGGACGACACTCCCGGCTGCACCATCGAGGCCAAGGAGTTCAACAACTCCCTGGACTCTGTGGAGGGGAAGGGGGCGGTCGTAATCGGGGTCAGCAAGGACTCCCTCGAATCCCATGATAAGTTCAGGAAGAAGTACGGCCTTGGGTTCCTCCTCCTCTCCGACCCGGAGAGCAGGGTCATAAAGCTCTACGACTCCTACGGCAACCGGGGAGTCTTCGGCATGGGCACCCTGAGGCGGACATTCATAATAGGCAGGGACGGGAGGATATCGAAGATATTCGACAGGGTCAGGCCCCTGGGCCACAGCGGCGAAGTGCTCTCCTGCATCTCCTAGGCAGTAATTTTAAGGTTTGTATGTTTGGTATGTAGATATTACCTATAAATAGGTAATATCTCTATACGAAAAGCATATATACCTTCTCCCCCGTAAATAAACCATGCGAACTGAGGCATTCAACGATTACCTGCGGGCCCACAAGATATCCGTCCTGTCGGTATACGACGTGGCAAAGATAACCTCCATGCCCTTCGCCTATGCATCAAAATTCCTTGCGGGAGACAGGTACTTGAGGCGTGCCGAGCGCGGCCTATACTACACCAGGGACGCCGACGAATACGAAGCAGCGTCACGTATACTCTTCCCTTCCTACGTGAGCCTTGTGTCGGCGCTGCGTTTCCACAACCTTACAGAGCAAATCCCAAGGCGCATATATGTGATTGGGACGCGCCAGCACAAGGCGATAGCGGACCTGAACGGCTATATTGTCGAATTCAGCAAGGTGAAGAAGGGACTCATGTACGGCTACAGGAAGGTAGACGACGTGTTCGTGGCCGACCCGGAAAAGGCCGTCATAGACATGCTCTATCTCAACAGGTTCGTCGGGTACGCGAAGGAGGCCATGGAAAGGGGAAAGCTTGACAGGGAAAAACTGGAAAGATATGCCCGCCAGAGTGGGGTAAAGAAGATAATCAAGGAAATAAGGGCGATGCTGGATGCTGACAAAAGATGAGATAGAGGCCTACAAGAGGTTTCCAGATCCCTACCTTGCCGAAAAGGACTACCTGCAGGAGATCATACTACACGACATCTACTCGAACCGGAAATCCACACGGTCCTTTGCCTTCAAGGGCGGCACGGCGCTGTCGAAGTTCTACTCTTCGGACCGCTTCTCTGAGGACCTTGACTTCACGCTGTTCGGGGATGACGCTCCGGTAGACGAACTCGAAGGCATTTTAGAGGAGATGGCAGCACGCCTGTTTTACGATACGAAGTTCCTGAAGAAGCCGACGACGAACGAGTTCTTCACGGTAAGCGCAGAACTTGGGATAGAAGGACCCCGGTACAACAAGAAGCCGAGCTCCCTGCAGCACATAAGCCTAGAGATAAACACGGCTTCAAAACTGCTGCACGAACCCCTGCAGTTGCCCCGAAAACCCGAATACGGCGATATAGACAAATACATAGGCACAGTGATGGACAGGAAGGAGATACTCTCCGAGAAGTTTAGGGCGATAACGGGCAACGGTAGGAACCATAGGGAACGCGACCTATACGACATAAATTTCCTGCTTGATAAGGGGGTAGTGCCCGACCACGCAGAAATAGCGAAGAAGTTCAGCGAATCAGGCAGACGGTTCTCTAAGGAAGCCCTGCTCAAGGCGATAAGCACCATCGGGCCCAGCTGGAATGACATTGCCCCGTTCGTGGGCCATAGGCTTGAGGACTACGAAAGCGCGAAAACCAACGTCATTACCAAGCTAAAGGCTACTGGAATACTGTGACAGGCTCCAAGTTCCCCTGTTCCGTGTCACATAAGCGATCATTTCTGATAGTTTTTGTTACATGAAATCCGGATTCCCCGAGCCCGGCTTGGAATTGGAGCGCCGTTCAGTGGTTGCGGACGCCCAGGTACTCGGCCGAGAAGGTCGCGGTTATGCTCCTGTTGGCGAAGTTCACTATCCAGACGTGCACCGTCCCGTTGCCCACCGGGATCCTCACGCTGCCGCTCGACTGGGCCGGCAGCGGGGCGTATACGGAATATGGCTGGCTCGTGTTCATGCCGATGAGGTAGGTGCCCCTGCCCGTGACCGTAGGGTTGTAGGCGCCCTGGTAATAGGTCCCGCTCTGGAAGTCGTAGTAGTCCAGGGTCCCGTTGCTTATCAGCCTCCCCCCCGAGACGAGGAACTCCCAGGTCGTGTTGGACTGGGTGTTCGCGCCTGTGCTGGTGGCGTTGAGGAGCAGGTATCCCGGATAGGGGGCGCTCACGGAGAAGTTGTAGGTGTAGTACTTCACCAGGTAGGTGGTGTTGAACACCGTTATGGGCCCGGACGCGTTGGTGCGGGTGCCGAGCGCGGCGGAGCTCCTCGCCGGTATGTTGACCTCGTAGTTGGCGTAGAGCTGCCTCGCGTAGGGGGTGGTCAGGTTGTACTCCGTCTGGTTGTACCTCGCCGAGAGGCTAGAGAATGCCTGCCCGAGGGAGGATATCCTGCTGCCGGACGAGACGGCGAGCGAGGAGTAGTTGGACTCGGCGCCGAGGTAGCGGTAGAGGTACTGCGTGTTGGTCCTTACGAGCTGCGCGTACATTATGATGAATGCCAGGGTCACGATCGTGGAGATGGTCAGGCAGACCACCATCAGGTACTGCCTGTGCTCAAGCCTCCTGTACGCCTCCAGCAGCTCCCCGGCCATCTGAACCGGTAACTCTAGAGCAACCAACGCTTTTATTCTTTTGCTATCCCTGCGCCCGGCCCTCCAGGCGCTTCCTGGAATACCAAATACAAGTTACCTTCTTATCCTTCCAAGCCTTTCTATCAGGGAACGTGCTGCTAACTTCGTCTGGCTATTTGCAAACTTCCAATAAGAGGCTCCTTCTGTTCGGTCTTCGGCATCTCCAACGTCCCGAAAAAGATTACCAAAGTAAAGAGAGCCGGCACCCAAAATCTCGAGCTGACCCGTTTCTTGATGTCCTCTAACTATCACAGGCACATCTAATTTTTGGCGGTTGTCGCCCCAAATCCTTCCAGGATAAATCATTATATGGTCCTGCTTCGGATCAAACTCATAGAAAGGGACTATTCTGAGGCCATTTTCGGCAAGGGACATACTTATGGGTTTCCTCTGCGCCCTTTTCCCACCGGGCCAGCCAGCCTTGACCAAGTTGTCGTAAAAATGGTCAGGATGAATTGCCCACAGCAAAGCTAATTCACCCGTTTTGAAGCGAAACCCCAAAGAATCGAATCGACCAGGCCTAGTGCCTAATAATAATGGATACCAGAAAAGGAACCCTTCATCGCTGCTGATTTTAACTCCCCTTATGTGTGGCTGATTATAAATCATTACTGGCCATTCTGTAGCTATCTGGTGTTTAATCGCCCCTCCCAAACCCCCTTCCCATGGCCACTCATGCGTCAAAGGCTTTATGGAGAAGAAGCATTCCACTTCCAGACCCAACATTTTTACCTTTTTGATCATGATTGGTACATCATCGCCTTTCCAGATTTTAAAAGAGCGCTTCCGTCTCTGCATATCTCTTGCATTACCTGACCAGCAGGCATATGTTAACGTCATCAGGTTCTTCCCGAATTCCTGCTCTGTCATTATCCTACGGCCTTCGAACCCAAACTGCCACCATAAGACCTGCCTTTTATCTATGTACCTGGCTTCGTCTAGCCTTGCCAGCTTCGCAAGCGTTTCGTTTGAGGGCACTGCCCTATTGGTTGCTAGAGGACGAGCATTTGTTTCCACAATACCCAAAAGGGCGGCTTATAATATATAAAACTAGCTACCCCTCCCAGCCCCCAGTCCCCACAACGTTATTAAACCTTTTATCCTTTACTACTCTAGGTATTCGATGGCCGGCAAACCCTACATCATAGTCACGGCCGCACCCAAGGGGGGCGTCGGCAAGACAATCGTCTCGATAAACGTAGCGGCGGCGCTGAGGTCGGCGGGCTACGACGTCCTGATCGTGGACACCGACGTGGCCAACCCGAGCGTCAGCCTGCTGCTGGGCTCCGGGCTGACGGGCCAGGGCTACGCCGAAGTGGTGAGCGGAGGCGCCAGCATGAAGGACTCGCTGGTGCTGTACCCGTCGAGCGGCTTCTACTACCTCCCGGCGGGAGGCGACGGGGCGCAGGTGAAGGCGACACCGGAGCAGGTGGCCAAGTTCTACTCCGAGGTTTCGAAGAGCGACTTCGACTTCGTCATAGTGGACACGGCGCCAGGCTTCGAGGTAGAGCCGGCCATGAAGATGTTCAACGAGGCGCTGATAGTCACGACCCCGGAGGAGACCTCCGTGCGGGGCGCGCAGCGGCTCTCGCAGGCATACACCAAGTTCCGCCTGCTCCACAAGCTGGTGGTGAACAGGGTGAAGGAGGGGAAGTACCAGATGGGTGAGGACACGATAGAGAAGCTCTACGGCGACGTGGCCTACGCGTTGGTCCCCGAGGAGAAGACCATAGACGAGAGCGAGGCGAAGCACACTCCGGCCTACCTGCTCAACAGGACGTCCCTATTCTCCATAGCGATAGACGACCTCTGCAGGTCCTACGTCCTCAAGGGCGGCGAGCCCAGCGAGGGCGCCGAGCCGAAGAAGGGCGGCTGGGGCATAAAGAAGATCTTCGGCATGAAGTAGTAGGCCGGCAAGCTAATTCTGTTTCCTGAGGAACAGGCACAGGTCATCTCCGACTTCGACAGCCTCCACGACCATCCTCCTGTGCCCCCGTCTGCTGTAATACCCCTCCGCCTCCCTCTTGACCGCAGCCAGCTCGGATTGGCTATACCTGGCTTTTGTCAGCACGGTCAGCCTCCTCCAATCAAGCCGTTTCCTGCCGGGCATCCCATCACAAGAGTAGAGATAATCAGACTATATCAGTCTTTCGTGCAGGGCGGGCTTCCGTTTGGGCTGCAAAGAGGGACCAGTTTGCCCTTCTACATGTATCCGAGCTCCCGCAGCCTTTTCTTGACCATCTCGATCTTGTAGTCTGCCTTGCTGTTGCTTCCCTCGCTCAGTATCTCCCTGATTATGAAGGCCACGTACCCCGACACCGAAGGGAACCCCGTCCCCCCGATGTGCTTCTCGATCTTCTTGAACAGCACGGTGGGTATCGATATGCTCGTGAACTCTATCCTCTTGTCCCTTTTCACCTTCATCCTATCCCATTAATTATCCAAAGGAAGGTTTATATAATAATCCTCAATTATAGATAATTAGGTGCGGACATGGCCAGGAACGCGCGAACGAGCCCCTCCAGGGGGGATACCGGCATAATAGCCGCGCTCAATGCCGACCCGAGCGAGGAGAACTGGAAGAGGGCGCGGGCCAAGATACTGAAGGAGGGCAGGTACTACTACGCCTTCTACCCGAACGGAATCCAGGGGTCCATGAGCCTGAAGGGCGCCTTCGCCGTCATCTACGACGGCAGGATGAAGAGCATCTACAAGGTGCCTATAACCAGAAGGATTGGCAGGGGCGTAGAGGGGGCGACCATCTACCTCAAGGGCCTGAAGATAAACAGGAGCATCATAAAGGGATGATTCAATGATGGAGCAGGACCTGGGGAGGCTGGAGGAGAAATCGATCTACATACTCAGGGAGGCGAAGTCGAAGTTCAGGAACGTCGCCGCGCTCTGGAGCATGGGCAAGGACTCGACCGCGATGCTCGGCCTCGCGAGGAAGGCTTTCCTCGGCAAGGTGCCCTTCCCTATCATTCACATCGACAATGGGATTGACTTTCCCGAATCCTACCACTTCAGGGACTCGCTCGCCGAGAAGTGGGGCATGGAGCTCATCGTATCCAAGAGCGAGATAAAGGAGGAGATGTCGGGGTTCAGCTGCTGCGGGGCCAACAAGACCGACGCGCTGAAGAGGACGATGAGGGAATACGGCTTCGACGCGCTCATAGTGTCGATCCGGAGGGACGAGCACGGGATCAGGGCTAAGGAGAGGTACTTCTCGCCCCGGACCAGGGATTTCAGGTGGGACTACAAGAACCAGCCGGAGGAGCTGTGGAACAATTACAGTTCCCGGGAGGGCAAGTCGTCCCATCTCAGGGTCCACCCGCTGCTCGACTTCAACGAGGTCGACGTCTGGAACTTCCTGAAGGCGAACAGGATACCGGTGAACCCTCTCTACTTCGCGGGGGAGGGGTACAGGTACAGGAGCCTGGGCTGCACCCACTGCACGGTCCCGCTCAAGTCCGATGCCGACACGCTGGAGAAGATAATGGCCGAGCTCAGGGAGACCAGGACAGAGGAGAGGAGCGGAAGGCAGCAGGACAAGGAAAAAGCGTATGCCATGGAAAAGCTGAGATCGCTAGGCTACATGTGAGAAGATGGAGAAGCACGTAATCACGATGCTGGGCGAGAAGGACCATGGGAAGTCGACGCTGATAGGGAGCCTGCTGATCGCAACGGGAGCCGCGACGGAGCACAGGATCAACGAGGCGAGGAAGTACTCGAAGAGGGGGAGGTTCGAGCCGGGCTACATACTGGACAGCTTCGAGGAGGAGCGCGCCCGGGAGATGACCATCGACACCACCAGGGCCGAGATGGCCTACAAGGGCAGCCTCTTCGAGTTCATCGACGTGCCCGGACACCTGGAGCTCATAAAGAACATGATGAGCGGCGCCTCCCACGGGGAGACCGCGATACTCCTGGTCTCGACGAAGGAGGGGGAGGGCCTGCAGCCCCAGACCAGGAGGCACCTCTACATCGCCAACATGCTGGGGATAAGGGGGCTGATAGTCGCGGTCAACAAGATGGATCTGGCCGGATACGACAGGTCGGCATTCGAAAGGATAAGGGGCGGCGTATCCGATTACCTCGACGCGATAGGCTTCGACAAGCCCGTCTCCTACGTCCCCGTATCGGCCTACGATTCCGAGAACCTGGTGAAGGGCACTAAGAAGATGCCCTGGTACGAGGGGAAGCCGTTGGCGGACGAACTGGCCGACTCGGTGGCCCGCAAGGCGGGCCTCAGCGCGAAGGGCGGCCTCAGGGCGATGGTCCAGGACGTGGTCGACCACGACGGCAGGGAGACCCTCTTCTGCCTGCTCAGCAGCGGCTCCATAAAGGTGGGCCAGCAGGTGCGGCTGGAGCCGGCGGGTTCGCGGGCGAAGGTCACCGAGCTGTACCTGAAGGGCAAAAGGGCCAAATCGGCCGGCGCCGGATCCAACATCGCGATTGTAGTTGACGGAACGGCAGAGGCGCGGAGGGGCTTCGTGGTCGTGGGTCCGAACGACAGGCCACACGCGACCAAATCATTTGAATCGGTAGCGTTCTTTATAAAGGCGGTATCCTCCAGCTCCGGCTTCGAGATAAAGATAAACAACAACGCGCTCCCGGCGAGGATGACGGAAGTGAGGGAGCTGATATCCCCCGAGACCGGCATCGCAAGGAAGGGGCAACCAAGGATACCCCCCTGGAGCGCCGCCAGGGTGAGGCTGGAGCTCAGGGGCAGGTACCCCATCGAGCGCTTCTCGGACTACAACGAGCTCGGGAGGTTCGCCCTCTACTCCCGGGGAAAGTTCTGCGGGATAGGCATAGTGGTCTGAAAAGCCGCATCGGCGAAGGATTATATATCTGAACGAATAGGAATTCTGGTGATAAAATGGCAACCAAAGGCAATACGGTAAGGGCGCCCAGGGCCCCAAAGGTGGACTATAGCGACGCCCACTGGGTGATAACGTCCCTCACGGAAGCACGGAAGGGCGTGCCTTTCGGAGCTCCTGAAAGACCCATAATATCGCAATTGATAAGATCCCTGACCAGAAAACAGCAAAGGGCAGAGGCATATAAGCTGCGCAGGCAAGACGCCAATGAGGGAGCGGGGATATGAAATACCTAAAGCTTGCCATTCCTGCATAAACGGCAAGGGTAATTAACCTTCCAGCCCAAAACCTAGCGGGGATAACTTGGGGCTGATACTGCTCATCGACATGGACTCGTTCTTTGCTGCCTGCGAGGAGCTCCGGCGCCCCGACCTCAGGGGAAAGCCCTTCGTCGTCGGGACTTCCGACGAGTCCAGGAAGGGGAAGGCGGTGGTCCAGACGGCCAGCTACGCGGCCAGGAAGTTCGGCGTGAGGAGCGCCATGCCCTTCTCCGCCGCCCTGCGCCTGAAGCCGGACCTCATCTACCTGCCCTCTGACGACAGGCTCTACGAGGAGACCTCGTCAAGGATAGTCAAATTGCTCGGGGCCTACAAGCTGAGGATGGAGGTGATGAGCATAGACGAGATGGCCCTCGACTCGACGCTCGAGGACTACGGCGAGGCGCTCAGGCTGGCGGAGGCGATAAAGGACAGGATAAAGCGGGATATCGGGCTGCCCTGCACCATAGGGATAGGGCCCTCGAAGATCTACGCTAAGATGGCCTGCGACGCCTTCAAGCCCGACCGGGTCGGGATGGTGAGGAAGGAGGAGCTGAAGAAGTTCCTATCCGACAGGGACGTGATCGAGATAATAGGCGTGGGCGGCAAGACCAGAGAGAAGCTAGGCAAGATGAAGATAAACAAGATATCTGACCTGGCAAAGGCGAACCCGACTCTCCTGGTGGAGGCCTTCGGGAAGTTCGGATCCGAACTCAGCAGGATAGCGAGGGGCGAGGACGACTCCGGGATCGAGGAGAACGGCCTCGCCGTGTCCATCGGGAGGGAGACCACGCTCGAGAATGACAGTGACGACCTGGATGTGGTGTCTGCCGCGATGGCGAAGCTGGCGAAGGAGGCCGTGGGGGAGCTGGCCAAGCGGAACCTCTGGTACAGGTCCGTGTCCGGGAAGGTAAGGTATCCTGACTTCAGCATAAGGACAAAGACGAAAAGGCTCGCGAACTCCGCCGACTCCTACGAGGCCGCATTCAACACCTCGCTGGAGCTGGTCAGGGAGCTCATGGGAACGCAGAAGGCGAGGAAAGTGGGGATACGGCTGTCCGAGCTCTCGGAGAAGAAGGGCCAGTCGAGGCTCTAGTCTGATACGGCCTTCACCTGGTGGAGGAATGCCCTTGCCTCCCTGGCGGCCTTGGCCCCGAACCCTGCCGCTGTGACAGCCTGCCTGTAAATATGGTCGACCACGTCACCCGCGGCGAAGACGCCCTCTATGTCTGTCTTCACTTCGTCCTTCGTGACTATGTAGCCGTTGTCGAGCTTGAGCTGGCCGTTGAGGAAGGCGGTGTTGGGCGTGTGCCCTATCGCGACGAAGATGCCGTGCACCTCCATCTCGGACTTCGCGCCGGTCTTCAGGTCGGCGAGCCTGGCCCCCTCCACCCTCTCCTTGCCGAGCACCTCCTCTATCACGGTATTCCACAGGACCTTTATCTTCGGGTTATCCAGCACCTTGCTTTGCATTATCCTGCTCGCCCTGAAGCTGTCCTTCCTGTGCACCATCGTGACTGTGCTGGCGAATTTCGTAAGGAAGAGCGCCTCCTCCATCGCTCCGTCGCCGCCGCCCACCACGATGACATCCTTGCCCTTGAAGAAGAAGGCGTCACAGGTCGCGCAGCTGCTGACCCCCTTCCCGATGAGCCTCTTCTCCGACTCCAGGCCGAGCCACCTTGCCGATGCTCCTGTCGCTATTATCAGGGACTTGGCGTAGTACGACTTGTCGGAGACCTTAACCTCGAACGGCCGCCTCTTCAGGTCTACCGATGTCACGTCGCCGTCGACGAAGCGCGTCCCGAACTTCTCAGCTTGCTTCCGCATAAGCTCCATCAGCTCGGGCCCCATTATGCCGTCCGGGAAGCCCGGGTAGTTCTCTACGACGCCGGTGAGCGTGAGCTGGCCCCCCTTGCTGAACCCGTCTATCATGAGCGGTTTGAAGTCCTCCCTCGCCGCGTAGAGCGCGGCCGTGTATCCGGCGGGCCCGGAGCCTATTATTATGAGGTTCTCTGTCTCCATAGCCAAAGTTATGAATCGAAGGTATAAAAAGAGCTTCCTGTCGGGCGGGGTCAGGTATTAATATGCGAATTGCCCTTCGTAGGACGGACGCCCAGGTGCAAACGATATGTGGTGTGTATGCTGATCGGTGTCGCGGGCCTGAACGGTTCGGGCAAGGATACTGTGGCGGAGTACCTCGTAGAGAAGCACGGCTTCGCGCACAGGGACCTGGGCCAGGAGATACGGGACGAGCTGAAGGAGCTCGGGAAAAACTCCCTGGACAGGAACGAGATGATCGAGCTGGGCAACGAGAGGCGCGCCAGGCTAGGGTTCGGCTACTGGTGCAGGAAGGCGATCGAATCAGGGAAGTCAAAGGACCTGGTGATCACCTCTATACGCAACCCCGCCGAGGTCGACGAGATAAGGTCGCGCGGAGGGATTATAGTGGAGGTGTTCGCCGACCAGGGCACCCGCTTTGAGAGGACGGCGGCGAGGGTGAGGGACAAACCGGGCGCCCACGGCGACGCCATCAGCATCGGGGAGTTCAGGGCGAAGGAGGAGCGGGAGCTCAGGAGCGACGACCCCGCGAAGCAGCAGCTGCTTAAGTGCATCTCTATGGCTGAATACAGGCTGGACAACAACGGCCCCTTCGAGCGACTCTACGCCGAGATAGAGGATCTGCTGGCGGAATTGGAAGGTGGGCCCTAAACTATCCTGGTCTGGACTATCTCGGCGTCCGGGTATTCCTCAATCGTCCCGTCGACGTACTCCAGGCTTATCCCCGTCGCCTTGAACATCTCCTCCGAGTCGGTGCCCGTATGGTACCTCTTCACGCAAACCACCCTCCTGATCCCCGCATTGATGATCGCCATGGCGCAGGTCCTGCAGGGCGTCATCTGGCAGTAGATGGTGGCACCGTCTATGGCCACGCCGCGCTTCGCCGCGTTGGTTATCGCGTTCATCTCCGCGTGGGCCGTCCTCACGCAGTGCCTGGACCTGTGGCCGTCCTCGTGGACCGTGTCCTTGAACTGGTGTCCGACCTCGTCGCAGTGGGGAAGCCCGGCCGGAGAGCCGACATAGCCTGTGGAGAGTATCTGCTTGTCTCTCGCTATCACGACGCCGCTCCTGCCCCTGTCGCAGGTCGCCCTTTTCGCAACGGCGGCCCTTATCTCAAGGAAGTACTCGTCCCAGCTCGGCCTCACATATTTGTCCCCAATCACACCAACACCCCGTCGTCGAAAGTAATATATTAACAGAACAATATAAAAGTGTCAGGAAAAGAATATATACTGTGCTCCCATCGTCTAGTTCGGCCAAGGACGCGGGGCTTTCAACCCTGAAACTCGGGTTCAAATCCCGATGGGAGCATTTATTATTCGATAGCAATCTAAAACGGATATGGCTATTATTCGATAGCAATCTAAAACGAAAGTTATAAATACCTGTAGGCAAAAGCTATATCATGGAGATTGAGTTGCTTCTTCCGCTCATCAATGAGTGGTGGCGTACCAATAACGTAGACGAAGCGAAGCTGAAGAAGTACTATCGCGACTCCTTTTCCGAGATAAAGAAGCTTGTCCTTGAATACCGCCCCATAACGATGATTACCGGGTTAAGGAGAGTAGGCAAGACTATCATCATATTCCAGCTCATAGACCACCTTCTTAAGACAGGAACAAGTCCCAAAAAGATAGTTTACTTCTCTTTCGACGAGCAGCAGGACGACATATTCGCCGTATTGGATTCCTTCCAGAAGGTTACAGGGACCGCGTGGACAAAGGAGAAGGTCTTTGTATTCTTTGACGAGATACAGAAACTAAGAGGGTGGGCATCAAAGATAAAAATGCTCTACGACCAGTTCCCAAGGCTCAAGATAATACTCTCTGGCTCAGCCTCACTGCAACTGGAAAAAGAGGCGATCGACAATCTTGCCGGAAGGTACTTCATAGAAGAACTGAAACCGCTCTCCCTGAAAGAATACTACGAACTTAGCACAGAGAAGCGGATCTCCCCAGAAGATTACAAACTGCACAAGAGGGAGCTGTCATTGGAGTTCTACCAGTACATAAAAAAGCCGTTTCCCGAACTTGTCGAATACAATGACGATGCGCGCATATTTGAGTATATACGCGAAAGCGTGGTAACGAAAATAGTGAAGGTGGACCTTCCCGATACTTATAACAAGGTAAACACGCAGTTGCTTGGCAAGCTCATTGACATATTCTATTCCGAACCAGGAATGATATTGAATCTGGATTCAATGTCAAGGGATTTGGGAATCTGGAAAAAGACGCTAGAGGAGCACATCTTTTACATGGAATTCTCGAAACTTATAAAAGTAATCAGGAATTTCAGGCCATCTTCGCTTTCAGCGTCTAGAAAGCTGAAGAAGGTTTATCCTTACCATATATCCCTTGCGATTGCTTCCAACCCTGATCTGGACAAAGGCAAGGTCGCAGAGGCGTTGGTGGCATCGGAAATCGATGCAAAATACTACTGGAGGGAGAACGGCATGGAAGTTGATTTTATCGAAAGGAACGGAAAAAAGGTTTCTGGTATTGAGGTAAAAGCCAAATTGCAATTAAAGGACGATGACCTTAGAAACGTTGTTTACTTCGGAAGGAAATTCGGGGCGGATTGCACGTTGGTGTATCTGGGCGAGCCACGGACTGTGGAAAAGGGGATTACAGCAATTAACCTGATAGATTTTGTATTCTCAAGACGTAAGCCCGGACAAAAAGGCCCGGTAAAGAATTTGGATTCAGACCAGCAACATAAGCAAAAAAGCGAATAAAATGGTACTATGGACTTCAAGGAAATAGAAGCAAAAAACGTTCTCGTCAAGTCCAAGCTGCCCGACACGGACTATGTGGTTAACCCATATACAGGCTGCGAGTTCGGCTGCCTTTATTGCTACGCCAGCTTCATGGGGAGATTCGTAGGCGAGCCAGTGGGTAACTGGGGCAACTACGTATACGTGAAGACAAACACCGTCCAGGTATTTGAGAAGGAACTTGAAGCTTTAAAAGACGAAAAGGCCTCGATACTGCTGAGTTCAGTGACCGATCCCTACCAGGGCGCAGAATCAAAGTACAGGCTCACGCGGGGCGTGCTGGAAGTGCTTGCTAAGAAGAAGTATAAGGGACCAATCAGCATATTGACGAAATCGAGTATGGTTATGAGGGATACAGACATCATAAGGCAGATACCAAATGCAGAGGTGGGTATGACAATAACCACAACTGACGATACGCTCGGCCGCCTGATGGAGGTAAGGGCTACATCCACTAGCATGAGGATAGATACGCTGAAGAGCCTGAACAAGGCCGGAATAAACACCTATGCCTTTGTCGGCCCGCTTCTCCCTCATTTCAGGTACAGGCCAGAGTTGCTCGATGCGCTGTTTGAAGACCTTGTAAAGGCCGGAGTGAGACAGGTGTATGTGGAACACATGAACCTGAGCGGCTACATAAGAAAAAGGTTATTTGAGGGACTGGAAGGCAGTCCTGAACTTCAGGAAGTCTATAAGGGTGCAGGAGAAGATGAGCATAGAAAGGAACTGTACAAGATTGTGGCCGGGCTATTGCATAAGCACGGATTGGAGCTTAGGCTCAATGATGTGATATACCACCACAAGGAAGGTTAGAACAGCATATAGACCCATAAGCGTTTGGCATACTGTATTGGTGCTGAGAGAACGATGGGAGCATTGGGATGATGGCGTCCCCAGAATCTATATATATCTGCTGGCACCGAGTATGCTGGGGGGATAAGCATGGGATGCGGCGTACTCGGGATCGTCCTCAACAAGAAAAGCGACACGCTTCCCATCCATGCGCGGGAGGGGCTCCGCATACTCAACCACCGCGGGGAGACATCCCACGGGTTCAGCTACCTGGGCGAGGACGGCCGCCTCGTGACAAGGAAGAGCATGGGGCTGGTGTCTGATTCTAGGATATTCGACGAGCCCTTCTCGGGGAGCCTGCTCATAGGCCATACCCGGTATACAACTTCATCGGAGAGCAACCTCCAGAACGCGCAACCGATCCACCTAACCTCCAGGTCCGGCGTGGAATACGCCCTAAGCCACAACGGCAACATAGCCAACAGCGGCGAGCTCAAGGCGATGCTGAGGCTGGACCGGGCTGGCATATCCGACACAGTGGTGCTGGGAAACCTGCTGGGCGACAGCGTCTGCGCGGCCCACCTGGACCTGGATCCCATAAGGGCGGAGCTCAGCAGGGTGGTGGGCTCCTACTCGCTGGCCATAGCCGTCGCGGGCCCGGACCCGAAGCTCATCGCCCTGAGGGACGGCCACGGCTACATGCCCCTGTCCGTGGGCTCGAACCAGGACGGCTTCTTCGTCGCCTCCGAGACCGTTGCCCTGGGCAAGAAGTACCTAAATGCGATCCACAGGCCCGTGAATCCCGGGGAGATGGTGGTGATAGGCAGGCACGGCATGAACTCCTACCAGCTTCTCCCGCCCCAACAGAGGCAGCACTGCATGTTCCAATGGGTATACAAGTGCAGGCCGGACTCGGAGTTCGAGGGCCGCAACGTATACATGGTGAGAAGGGACCTGGGCTTCAGGATGGCCGGGCGCTACAGGCCGGATGTGGACTGCGTGGTGCCGGTGCCCGAATCCGGCATAGCCTTTTCCTACGGCTACAGCCAGGCTCGCGGGATACCGCTGGAGATGGGCCTGGTGAAGGACAGGTACGAGAGGAAGAGGAGCTTCATGCAGGAGGGGCCGGCAAGCCGGAAGACTGTGCTGGACAGGAAACTCAACGTGATCGGCGCCGTGGTGGCGGGGAAAAGCATACTCATAATGGACGACAGCCTCGTGAGGGGGCTGACCACTACAAAAACGATCTTTGACCTGAGGGCCGAGGGCGCAAAGGAGGTCCATGTGGCGTTCTCCTGCCCCCCCATCATAAGCCAGTGCCACTTCGGCGTTGACTTCTACAACAGGGACCTGGTCGCAAGGCAGTACAGCGGCATGGCGCCGGAGGACCTCAACGCCGCCATAGCGAGGCGGATAGGGGCCGACTCCGTGTACTACGCCCGGCTGGACGACCTGGTCGCGGCGATAGGGATCCCCGAATCGGACCTCTGCATCTCGTGCCTGACCGGGAAATACGTGCAGGAGATAAGGCCGGAGAGCGAGGAGTCGAGGAAAAGCTGATCGCGTGGGATGGACCATGAGGATAAGCATCGCATCGAAGAACCCCGTCAAGGTTGCTGCCGTCAGGGAGGTGATAGGGGACTACGACTTCCTGAAGGGTGCCGAGGTCGCCTCTGTCGAGGTAGAGTCCGGGGTGTCGGAGCAGCCCAAATCCCTGGAGGAGACCGTCCAGGGGGCCATGAACAGGGCCAGGAACGCGTTCCGGGGATTCTCCTACAGCATCGGCCTGGAGTCCGGCCTCATGAAGGTGCCGCAGACCAAGACGGGCAGCATGGACTTCTGCGCCTGCGCCATCTACGACGGCCGCGAGTACCACCTGGGCCTCTCCTGCGCCTTCGAGTTCCCGCCCGTGGTCACGAGGATGATCCACGAGCTCGGCATAGACGCTAACGAGGCCTTCTACAGGTCGGGCCTGACGAAGGATCGCAAGATCGGATCATCGCAGGGGGGCATAGGCCTCCTGACGAAGGGAAGGTTGACCAGGAAGGAGTACACCAAGCAGGCGGTGCGGATGGCGCTCGTGTACCTGGAGAACCCAGGGCTGTACGAGGCCGCCGCCAGGGTCTGAGCGCCTACCTCGTGGCAAGCGCGAATCCCCCTACCCCGTTCCCGTTGATGGCGCCAGGCTTGCCGTCCCCGGCGAAGAAGTAGAGCGGCCATCCCTTGTAGGCAAGCTGCAGCTCCCCTCCAGTCCTAGTTATGGTGCTGAACTCGGACGCGTTCAGCCCCGGGGCCAGGGTGAAGTTGGGGGCATAGAACGCCGGCCAGTTGGACGCGCAGGAGGAATAGCAGGCGCTTGCGCCGCTGTTGGGCACGTCTTTCGTGTAGGTGTACAGCGTAAACCCTGTTCCGCTTGCAAGGTAGCTGCCGGCCGCCGCGCTGCTTTCGAGGTTCACGGCATAAGAGGCGGGGACCGTCGCGCCTTGCGGCGCACTGGTTGTCGGGGCGGTCGTTGCCGGTTCATTCGGGCAGTTGTATACCTGGCCCTGAACCGCGCAGCCGTTGCTTGGGTTGCCGCAGATGTAGCCGTAGGCGCATGCATTGGTGGCGGCCGCAAGCGCCAGAAGCTGTAACGCCCTCATCATGACACGGTTATATTTGCGGGCGAACAATTAAGAAAGTAGGCATTCGTTGCGCCTAGAGCCCCCTTGCAAGCTCGGCCATCGCCCTCTCCCTGTCCGCCGCCTTTACTATCCCTGACGCAACAAAGACCCCGTCCGCCCCCAGCCCGATCGCGGTTTCCACGTCCTTTCTCGTCCTTATCCCGGCCCCGCAGAGGACCCTTATCTCGGGCGCCACGCTCTTGATTCTCAGCACGGTCTCCGTGATTATTCCGGGATTGGCCGTGGAGACAGACAGATCCCCGCCAATCAGCTCGGGGGGCTCGATGGCTATCATGTCCGGCCTTGTCCCCATCCTCATGATCGCGTCCGCCCGCGCCGCATCCTCGGCGCAGGCCAGCACCTCCAGCCCCGCCTGCTTTGCTCGGCCTATGCACCTCTCCAAGGCGTCGTCCGTCAGCTTGAACTCCGCGTGGTTGAGGACAGTACCGGCTGCCCCGTTGTATTTTATGACCTCCGGCAGGACCTTCCCGGTCCCCCTGCCGAAGTTGTCGTGGTCCGCGTGCTGGGCGAACACCGGGATGCCCACCTCCCTGGCGACCAGCGCCAGCTCGACGCTGTTGACCGCTATCGCTATCCTCCTGCCCTCCGATTTAGCCACCGACTCGGCGAGCCGGGCGAGCGGCAGCGCGTTCTGGCGGGTGGACTCCTCGTAGTTCTTGAAGTTTATCAGCAGGATGTTGCCGCTTTGCTTCTCCTGGTCGGGCATTGCTCCCCCTCTCACTTCCCCTTTGCCTTGACGGTCATCCCGCACTGGTTCTTCTTCCTGCACTCCTCGTTGCATACCAGCTTCTTGGCCTTGCACCTGGAGAGGTACTTCGCGCTGTAGAAGATGCCCTCGGCGTTGAGCCCCATATTCCCCTTCAGGATCTCCAGGGCCCCCTGCTCCACGAACTCGTCGGGGATGCCCATCCTCGCCATGTCGGCCGCCACCCTGTTCTCCCCCAGCAGTTCCTCCACCGCCGAGCCGAATCCCCCCAGGAGCGCGTTCTCCTCCACGGTCACCACCCTCGCGGTCTTCCGGGCGGATGCGAGTATCCTCTTTTTGTCGAGGGGCTTCACGAACCTGGCGTTTATGGTCTCTGCGCTTATCCCCTCCGCCTCCAGCGCCCGCGCCGCCGCGGCCATCTCCTGGACCATCGTGCCTATCGCTATTATCGTCACGTCGCTGCCCTCCCTAAGCGTCTCGCCCTCCCCTATGGCCAGGGCCGCCATCGGCCCGTCCATCGGGACCCCGACGAGCGGAGCCCTCGGGTAGCGCACCGCTATCGGGCCTGCGTCATAGCCGATCGCCGTCTTCACCATCATCCTGAGCTCGTTCTCGTCCTTCGGAGACATCACCACCATGTTCGGGATAAGCCTCAGGTAGCTGAGGTCGAACACCCCGTGGTGGGTCGGCCCGTCGTCGCCGACAAGGCCCGCCCTGTCTATGAATATCTTCACCGGGAGTTCCTGCAGCGCCACGTCATGCACGATCTCGTCGAATCCCCTCTGCAGGAAGGTCGAGTATATGACCGGGCAGGGCTTCATGCCCCCCTGGGCGAGCCCGGCGGCGAAGGTTATCGCGTGCTCCTCTGCTATCCCGACGTCGTAGAAGCGCTCCGGGAACTGCTCCGCGAACTCCTTCAGGCAGGTGCCCGATGTCATGGCCGCGGTTATGGCGACTATCTTGGGATCCTCCTTGGCCAGCTCCACTATGGCCTTGCCGAACACCGAGCTGAATCCCGGCTTGCTGCTCTTCACCTCCCCGGTGAGGAGGTCGAACGCCCCCAGCCCGTGGAACTTCTCGGCGACCTGCTCCGCCGGCCTGTAGCCGCGCCCCTTCTGGGTGATTACGTGTATGAGCTTCGGCCGGTTCGCCTTCCTGGCCTCGTTGAACACCTCCACCAGCTTCCCTATGTCGTGCCCGTCGACCGGCCCGTAGTACTGGAAGCCCAGCGCCTCGAATATCGTCCTCATCTGCCGCCGCGGCTTGCCCTCGGTGGAGATGTCGCTCAGCCGGTGCAGCGTCTTGAGGTGGTTGCTCAGAGCCCCGACGTTCGGGGCGATGCTCATCTTGTTGTCGTTAAGCACTATGGTCAGGTTGGTCTGCAGGTAGCCCGTGTTGTTAAGACCTTCGAACGCGAGCCCGCCGTTCAGCGACCCGTCCCCTATGACGGCCACCACCTCGAACTTCTCTCCCCTCAGGTCGCGCGCCTCGGCCAGGCCGAGCGCCGATGAGATGCTGGTGGATGCATGGCCCACGTCGAAGTGGTCGTGCTCCGACTCGCCCTTCTTCGGGAAGCCCGAGATCCCCCTATACTGCCTCAGCGTGCTGAACCTCGCCTGCCTTCCGGTGAGGAGCTTGTGGGTATATGCCTGATGCCCCACGTCCCAGACGATCTTGTCCCGGGGCGAATCGAAGGCGTAGTGGAGCGCTATCGTCAGTTCCACCGTGCCGAGGTTCGGGGCGACGTGCCCGCCGTTCTTCGCGCAGGTGCCTACTATGACGTCGCGGATCTCGCCCGCCAGCAGCGGCAGCTCCTCCGGGCCCAGCCTCTTCAGGTCCTCGGGCGAGTCGATGTGCTCCAAAAGTGTCATGATATACCGCGAACGGTGGGTCCCACGCTGCCGGCGGCAGGGGCCTCGAAACCCGCCCTGCCGAATCCCGGCTCTGCTGTTTTGACTTCCATGGTCTCCCGCCGTCTCCTATTACTGGGCGAGCCTATTTAAAGCCCTATTCGACGAGTTAGACAGGAGACGTATACCCAATCGTCAGTTTATTTGGTATTGCGGCTGACTATGATCGTATCCAAGTTGCTTGTAGCGTTATAGATTTTTGCTTTGTAGGGTTATGGACTGTTGCGGTGCCCGAATGCCAGTGTCAAGCCAAATCCAGAAAGGACGGCTCGGAGCTCTGGGTAGGCTTCCAAAGGGCGTTTTTATGGCGCTCTCGGCGGTTTTGATAGCGGTCATTGCGATTCAGTTTCTAACGCCTGCAGCGGCGGCAGGCTGGGAGGGGGTTGCGACGGTGAAGGCCATGGGCGCTTGTACCCCTAGCGCCAACTGTACCACTGGCCTTAACAGTAGCGTTTGGGGGCGTTCTGGACTATTGGATAGGGTTTGGGGCATCAACCAAAGGGAGGTCTTTACGTTTACTGTAAACATATATCCGAATGATCCGTATGGTAGCATCACAGGTAATGCCATCATATACTATTCGGATGTGGGAAGCTACCTCACGGGTACAAAGACGGGAAACGGTACCTTGCAGACATGCACATACTCGATTACCGGTCAAGAGCCCGGGATAGTAAGCGGATATTTCAATAACACCGGCAGCGGGGTGCACAAGGTGGCGGTCATGATAAATCCCCAGAATGGCACCATGACCAGCTCCAATATCGGGGAGTTCATCAATGGCACCGCGCACTGCGCAAATGGCACCATTTGGACGATCACCGATTCGCCCTTTGAAATTCCCAGCATCTCAACCATGGATATCTATGCCTTTTCGCAGAACGGTGGTCCGCTGGAAGTGCCTCTGCAGAACGGGGGCACGGGGACATACAGTAATACCTATGGCACCTATCCCGAGATCATTGACACGGTCACGTTTTACAATAACGGCACAAAAATTAGCCCCGGCACAGGCGTGACCGCGACCGTTCCTACTACCACAGTCTACACCGCAGCAACCACCGCGGCTTCAACCACAACCACAACAATCGCCATGCCATCCGCGTCCACCACGATCCTCGTCCCGCCCCCCACCCCGCAGGACCAGCTGGAGCACCAGAGTCTGGTGACGAAATACGGCCAACCGATACTCCAGTCCACCAGCACGGTCTACGACTGCCTCCTGCAGCTTTCTGCCATGACCAACACCTGCACCGAGAACGACTACAGGTTCACCTTTACCATCCCGCTAAGCAATATCGACGCGGGCGGGATGCTCAAGGACCTGTCCCTCAGCACCGTATTCAGCTTGACGAAGGACGCGGCGCTGGCGTTCGGGTTATCTGAGTTTGTTGCGCCCTACGAGTTCGTGAAGGAGGCCTATGAAGCCGGGCAAAACGGCCAGCAGGTATGGCTGATAGGGCAACAGGTCGTCGAGATTAGCCAGCTTCTCCAGAGCCCGAAGACAGGAACCTCAACATTAGGCTCGGTACAACTGGAGATAACGCCGACAGCCTCAACCCTCTTCATGCAACAAGCGGCGGTCCCTCTGCTTCCGGTGAATATCCAGGATTATGCCCGGAACAACCTCGACCGCATCCAGGTGCTCCAGGTCACCTACGCCCCGGGCACAAGCCAGATCGTTTCGGTGACGGATGAACCGACCACCGCGGTTGACCTCAGCTGCACCCCATCCCCGTCCTGCACCCCGTCGATCACGGCCACTGTCCCTTCGCTGAATTCGGTGTTTGTGCTCGCCATCCCGATCCCGGCAAACCTCACGGAGAACATCACGAACGCAACCACCGTCAACTGGACCTCTGCGCAGACAACGACAGCGCAAGCGACAACCACCATAGGCTCGGCGGGCGGCAACTCCACATCCCCTGGCCATAACGCGGGTTCAGGCAACGAGCAGCTCGGATTGGCCGTGTTAGCCATAGTGGCGTTAATATCGGCAGGCGCGGTTTACTACCTCATGCGCTACAAGGGCAAGCCCAAAGCGGACACAGCGGCAAAACCAAAAAGCACGGGGATTGCGGTGGTACTTAGCCTCATCCTACCGGGGCTGGGCCAGCTATATCTCGGGAAGACCGGCCCCGGCGTGGTCCTCATAATGCTATCCATCGTTTTTGGCCTCTTAAGCTTCGTTTTCATAGGTATTCCTTTCATAATAATCATCTGGCTTTATGGTATGTATGACGCCTACAAAACCGCAGAGGCGACACGCGGTGAGAGCCCCAAGACAGGCACCGCCAAAGCCGCTGGTTCTAGGAGAAAATGAGAGAGTGGCTGGAAGGATAAGCGCTCCATTACCGGCTGCCCCGAACCCGAATCGGAAATGGATAGCTGCATTCCCTCCCCCATGGAATGGAAAAGCAGGGGGGGTCTATGCACTTAAAGTGCGACTCACAACGTATACATAAGCGTATACATTCCCATTGATTTTAGCTTCTGGCAACAGCAGCTTTCCTCTTAAGATAACGTTCTTTGTTCTGATCTGCGCCTTTCAGCATAGAGTTTATAAGCATCGTCTGCTGCCTGGACCATACCTTGTTGGTATGGCTCTTCATGTAGTTGACCCACTGCCTTACAAATTCAAGCCTTGCATCCTTTTCAGCCTTACTCAAACCCATACTCAACCATCTTTTTGCTAACGCCCATATCAACAGCCATCTTTCTCATTTCATCTTTATTAATGTTGTCCTTGAAGAGCTGGTAAATGTGGGTAGCGTCTTCTATATCCTTATCGGAGCCCAATTTAACCTTGAACGGTATCTGAACCTCAAACGCAGAGATATTCAATCTTGTTCCGCTGACTATTACCTTTAGCGGTTTTTCCAGCGATAGAAAGTCTGTCTCTTTTTTCGGGAACTTCATCTCGAAATTAGGTATGAAATCTCCGTCTTTTGCAAATCTTGGTGCGGACGTGTCATTTAGCATTTCGAAGGCGTCGTTTTCATCTTCGCAGTTTATTATCCAATAACCGGCCGACTTAAGCTCTTTGCAAAGCGTTGCAAATTTGCCGATTTCTACCCGCTCTATAAAAAGATCAATATCCTCGGTTCCTCTGGACCTTCCCATCAGTATGGCAACGTAACCACTTATGAGAACATATCTTATTCCAACGCGGTTTAGCACTCCAACAAAATCGAAAACGAGCTTGTCTAACTCGGAAACTACCTTTTCAAACGAAAGCACGTCGTTTTTGAAAGTGTATTCCATATAATCGCCCCTATTCAACTGTTGGTAAGATCATATCTAAATCATAAGCCAGGAGAGGGATCCTGCACCAGGGCTCACCGTTTTCTTGCGGTGTGCCATACGATCACTGCATCGTATTTGCATCACAGTTTATTTAAGGCTGCCATTTACGCGCGCGAAGGACCTGATTTTAGTTGCTTCTAAGCAAGGCTTTACTCGGCTGTTTTGGAAAAAATTGTATGGTTTGAAAAGATCCATCTTCTTCAAAGCCACATTTTTTGAGTAACTCTCTCGATGCATGATTACTGTTTTTTACACCTACAAAAACAATTCCTACACCAGACCTCTTAAACTCCATTAAATTTGTTTTAATTAAAATCTCCGCAATCCCTTGCCTTCTATAAGCTGGGTCTATAGCTAATCTACACATATAACCATAAAAAATACCCGTATCGTCAAAACCACTTATACAACCAACAATTTTGTTATCTTTTCGTGCAACTAAGTAATATTTGCCAAATTTTTGTAATGCGGTTTCGAAACGAGATTTAGTAAAAAAACCCACTGTTGTCATGTTCTCATTAACTAAAAGTTCTCTTATGCTCTCATAATCATCTAATTTAGCCTTACAAATCTGTACCTTATGTAAATTGCCTTTTTTAGATATTTCCATTAAATATACCATTTTAATATTACTTCAACTGGCTTTAGCTTTCACTAAGAGTGTTGAAACGTAAACAAGTTCTGGTTTAATGAGTACGTCATTTATTAGAAAATCCACCAAATCTGCGGTTCTTACAGGTTCATACACCAATCTACTCGAACCAAAAGCTGTCCTGATCATTATATCTGCATTAGAATGTCTCAGTTGTCTTAGAATTTCTGATTTAGGCTCTGAAAGTATAGGAACTAATATCTTACTAAATTTAGAAGCGTCTATTGATTGCCCTAAGCCTTCAATGATGTCTATATTACCGGATAAACCTAAACTATTAACGAGCTTTTGTGAAATGTTTACAAACTCCCTTATCTTCTCCACGCATGTTACTCTGCAGCCGAATGCTTTTACATAGCTTATTGCACTAACTGGAAAAGGTCCTGAACCTATTATCAGAACTCCGGTCGTATCGTCTATTCCAGCCATTTTCCCTTCCAACGTAGCATATGTATGTGTAGGCGATATTAGTTTATCTTCACGCAAACAAGCTTTCGAGTCATATGTCCCTTTTATTATTTCGATGGCTTTATCTGCTTCTAATAAAGTTTCGTAGTTGCAATACAGTTTTCTCAAAAACCTCAGATCTTCTTTACGAAGATTATCTGCTAGTCTACATCCCCTATTTTCGCATTCTGCTGTTACGATCTCGTCAAGTCTATTCATGTGGTGAACTAACCTCTTAGTTAATCCAGAAATAGATCTTATTGGATAAAACGGATCTAAGCTCTTTCTTAACAAATTAAGCTCGTCTTTCAGGTTCTCACTTCTGTCTGAAGTATTTTTTGAAACTTTTTGATCTGCAATTTTCGCTTTTGGGGCCACAATATCAACGTCTACCTTAGCAGTCGTTTAAATATATAACTCTTGGCAACCATTTTAGACTTTTTTAGCTAAACTTTGGCACTTTAACTGTGCGTGCCCCTTTTTTCCATAGGAAAGAGTATAACTTCTTTGATTGATTTAACACCTGTTAAAACCATGACGAGTCTGTCTATCCCTATACCACATCCCCCAGTAGGGGGCATGCCATGTTCCATGGCATCAACGAAATCAAAGTCTAAAGGTATGTTTTCACCATTCGTTTTCATCAGCTCCCTCTGTGCGTCAAAATTGTCCCTCTGGACTATAGGGTTGTTGAGTTCTGAATATGAATTGGCTATCTCCATTCCATCGATGTAAAGTTCAAACCTTTCCGTAAGCTTTGGGTCTCCCCTCTTCTCCTTGGCGAGCGGTGACATAACTTTTGGGAAATCTATCACAAATGTCGGCTGGACCAGAGATGGCTGCACAAGAAGTCCAAATAGCTTGTCATATGCGTGGGCTACATGCCTCTTGCCCTTCTCGAACCTAATTCCCTTGTCCTCTGCTATCTTTATTACTTCATCGTCCGTCTTCTGCTCTATATTTAAGCCTAACTTTTCGCTTATGCTGCCAGTGTAAAGTATGCGCTTGTATTCCCCGCCTAGCTTTATCATTACACCATCAGAATTCTTCGCCTCTTCAGACCCTATCACGAACTTTGCGACGTCTGCTAGCATCTTCTCAGTCAGGTTCATCATATCATTGTAATCGGCATATGCCTCGTAAAATTCTATCATGGTAAATTCCGGGCTGTGTGTGCTATCTATGTCCTCATTCCTGAAAGCTTTATATATCTCATAGACCTTCTCCATGCCACCTATGATGAGCCTTTTAAGATAGAGTTCATTTGATACCCTAAGGTAATGTTCTTCCTTGAGTGTGTTAACCACGACCTTGAATGGTTCAGCCTCGTCGCCCGCATACATGGGTTGTATCACCGGTGTCTCAAATTCCAAATATCCCCTTGCATCGAGGAACCTTCTCACCGCAGAAATCGCTCTACTTCTCTTTATGAAAAGTCCCTTTGCACCATCGTTCATTATTAGATCGAGGTGCCTCTTTCTGTACCTAATTTCAGCTTCTTTCACGCCGTTCCACTTGTCCGGCAGGACTGTAATTGCTTTTGATAGCAGTTTGTATTCGTCTACGTTTATGCTTGGTTCCCCAGCTTTGGTCTTGAAGACGCTACCGTGCGCACCTATAATGTCACCGGTATTCAATCGCTTTGCCGAGTCAAAAACCGCTTCGCCCAATTTGGCGTAGTCAAAATAAAGCTGAATTCTGCCATCTCTGTCACTTATGTCAGCAAAAAGAAGCTTCCCTGCCTTTCTTATCGCCATTATCCTTCCGGCAAGTGCCACAGGCTTTCCCTCGTATTGGGCGTACTTATTCTTGATCTCCTGAGATTTTGCATTGACTTTGTAAGAGTAAGGGAGTGTCCTGAATAGAACCCTTAGCTCGTCATTGCTTGGACCGATATTAGAAGACATTGAATCCTATAAAATAAGTCCGAAAGGATATATATAATCGAGTGAATCCGACCAAGACATTTCCTCTCTTTAGGATAAGTGATCTCTGTCGTCGACTTGACGTCGTAAAAATATCCAAGCCAGGAGAGGGAGTTGCACCCCCCTACGCCGCTCTGCAGGCGGCTGCATAGCTGATCTGCCATCCTGGCCCTGAAATCCGATTACACTTATATACTTTGTTATTTATATGTAATCGGTTTGACCGATGTGCTTAATATGGCTAACATTGAAGGCAAGATGCTCCCCAGGGAACTGGTATCAAGCGTAGAATTCGTCGACTACGATTCGTCCCTCTCAGATGCGCGCAAGGCCCTGCGGAACTCGCCGGCGCTCATAGTGACCAAGGACGGAGACTACTTCGGCCTGGTGGACTCCAGGGTCCTCACGGGAATGAAGTCGCTGAAGCTCTCCGGGGCGCAGAAGGTCGGGAAGCTTGCAGTGAAGGCGCCCCGCGTGTCCGACATAAGCTCCGTTGAGGATCTGGCCTACTACTTCTTCAAGCTTCGGGTCAAGAGCCTCCCCTACACGGAGGGCGGAAAGATAACGGGCGTCGTGGAGAGGGGCACGCTACTCAAGATGCTGCTTTCGCTCCACGCCCTCGACGAGGTCCGGGTGTCAGAGGTGCTGAGCGCGCCGGTCCTGGCGATAGACTCGGGCGCTAGCCTGGTCCAAGCTCACAACACCATGTCCAGCAACAGGGTCAACAGGCTCGTGGTGCTGGACTCCGGGCGCTTCACCGGGCTGATAACCAACAGCCTGATACACGACAGCTACAGCGTGAGCGGGGAGCGCCTGCCGGAGATGAAGTCGAAGTCCAGCAACTCTTCGAACGTCACCGTGCAGAGCGTCATGGAGAGGAACGTGAAGACCGTCGAGCCGAACGACACGCTCGCCGACGCTGCGAGGCTGATGGTCGAGGACAAGGCGTTCTCGCTGGTGGTGACCAGGGGCAGGAACCCGGTGGGCATAATCACCATATCGGACATACTGGAGAGCGTGGTGGCGAAGAGGTGGGTCGCCCAGAAGAAGGTGTTCCTCTCGGGGTTCGACGAATACACCTACCAGTACGAGGAGTCCGTCAGGGAGGAGCTGAAGTCTTTCATGGCCCACATCGAGCAGATGCACAAGCTGGAGACCGAGTACCTGACCATGCGGGTCAGGAGGGTCAACCTCAAGGGCTACGAGATGCAGGCGAGGATATCCCTGGGCAAGAACGGCGTGATCAGGGTCCATTCCGACGGCGAGTCGTTCCACGACGCCTTCAGGGAGCTGATGAAGAGGTTGAGGACCCAGAGCGTCCGGGAGAAGGACGAGCTGCTCACGGAAAGGAAGAATAGGAAGGGAGTGAGGGATGAGAGCTAACGGCAACCCGGGGGGGAGGAGGGCGCAGTCCAGCCTTGAGCTCCTGATAACGGTCTCTTTCGCGCTGATAATACTGCTGCCCATAGTCATAATCGCGTTCATCCAGATAGCGGCGTCCACGGCCAACCTCGCGACCGGCGAGGCCCAGGCGGCGGCCACCAAGCTCGCCGAGGTGGCGGTGAACGTCGGCAGCCAGGGAGTCCCGGCGAAGCAGCTTGTCCTCATCGACATGCCCACCAACATCCAGAGCATAACGATAGGGAACACGGTAGGGCCCGGGAAGGAGATAATATTCGTGGTGAGCACCAACGCGGGCCCGAGCGACGCGGTCGCCTATGTGCCCATCAACGTGACCGGCGGCCCGCTGGGCCTGAGCTCCATCCTCTCGCAGGGCACCTATCTAGTCAACGTGAGCGCCCAGTCCGGCCTTATCTGCGGGGGGCCCGGGGCAAGATGCGTCGAGATACAGTCCACCTGAGCGCGAATCAGGACTGCGCGATTATCACATCAGCGGATAGGTCTTCCTGACAGCGTCATTTCCGGCGATTTCAAGCGCCATCTCCACCATGTTGGATTTCTCCCCCTCGGCTTGATTGTCTGCGCTCCTGCATACCCTGAAGCCGAACCTGCGGTAGAATCTGAGTTTCTTGCCCTTGTTGGCCTGGGAGACCGATAGAACCACCTTCGCAAAGCTTTCCCTGCCTTTCTCCAGCACGTCCCCCATCAATGAAGAGCCTACCCCCTTCCCCCTAACCCCCTTTGCCACCGCAATAATCAATGACCCGATATCCCTGCCGCTGCCAAAAGGGCTGAAAAGGCTGTTTATCGTGGCGATTCCGGCTATCCTTCCGTTTACTTCCGCCACGGATACCACGGCGGTGCCCATCTCCGAAGCCTCCAGGTTCCTATCGACCCATTTATCAGAAGAGCGCCTTATGTTGCTGCCCCAGAAGACGTAGCCCTCTCCATAGAGCGCCCTTTGAAATTCGAATACCTGGTCGTGGTCTGTCCTGCGCAACTGCCGCAGATTCATCCCGGGCCTAACGATCGTTTGCGCCATCTCCTCGCCACAATGAGCTAATCCGGTCGCGGGTCCCTTTTCTGGGACTTCGCCGCAAGGCCGACCAGCAGGGACAGCCCCGCCGCGCTGGCCCTGTACTCGGCGGGATCGGGGGCGGACTTCATCATCACCTCCAGTATGTCATTGGTCGTGAACATCCCGCAGCCCTCCCTGCGCAAAATCGCAGAGATCTGCGCTATATGGCTTACCCCCGCAAGGACCAGGGCCGGGACGGATTCGTCCTTTGCCAGCTCCGCCAGGGCCACGGTAAGCATATTCCTGCTGCGCAGGGTAATTATCGGGAGCCTCAGGAAGCGCGGCGCTACCGCCTCCATCATGCAGAGGTCCTCGTTGTCGCCGAACACGACCCTTGCCCCCCCGGCCCTGACCTGTCCGTCTATGGCGAACCTCAGGTCTTCCAGCTGGAGCTCGTAGGCAGGGTCCAGCGGGATCGGCCCATATATCCCCTCGTCGATTATGGTCACCCTCCCGGATTCAGATCCCGACACCAGGGAGTGCAACACCCTGGCCAATTCGGAGCCCTGGAAGAGGTTGTGCGCCGTGGCGAACGTGTAAAGCTGGACCGTCGCCCCTTTGCGCAGCAGCTGCCCGTAGGGGGTCTTCACTGCATGCCCATTGGCGCCTTTTGCCGTCGTCATCCTATCGCAGAACTAGCGTCCGTCCAAATATATCAAGCTTTCGGGCAGGGCGGGCCAGACACGATTCGTTTCCGGCGGGGCGTCAATAGTCCAGGCTTATGTGATCCGTGATCTCGAGCTCTGCGTTGTTCCTCACATCGAGGAACCTCAGGCCCTCCAGGCGCCTGAAGCCGTATTGGTGCGCTATCCCGGAGACATTGCCGAGGAACTCCTTGGAGTAGAGGAAGGCGCCCAATTCCGGGACCTTGCATGCGGCGGTCCCGTTCAGGTCCGCCCTGTTCTCAAAAAGGGTGAACCAGAGGTCGCTCGCGGAGTAGGGGCCCAATACGGAAAGGTCCTGGCCGTAGGTCCCGCTGAAGGTCCTGGTGAAGGCAGCGTCAAACATCCTTGACAGGCGCGGGGCGATCTCAAGCAGCCTCGCGGTGGGTATCTCTTTCCTGATGCCGACTGCCGCCCTGTTCCGGTCCGGCTGCCTGTCTTTCTGCATGATGGCATTTCACGTCTCCAAATATATAAGCCTAGCGAGAGCTGCGTGCGCAATCAGACGTGCAGCGAGTAGGTGTTCCTGTATACCTTCTTCCCCTTCTTCATCCCCCAGAGCCTGAAGGACCTGAGGGGCTTCAGGTCGTGGTCCATGAAGAAGTTGTTGGCGGCCTCCTTGTTGCTCACGTATATGTCCAGCCCGCTGGCCACGTCCTCCACCTTGGTTATGTAGGCCGCCCTCCGCTCCAGGTACCTGCCGAGCTTCGCCATGATCCTGTCCATCTTCTCCCGGTTGCCCCTCAGCTGGACAATCCCCTGGTAGTAGCCGGCGCTTATCCTGAAGCAGCGCTGGCAGGTCTCGTGCAGCCTCTTCACCTCGATGTCCGCCTCGAAGCTCACCTGCCCCTCGTCGAACTTCTTCGTGAACACGCACTTCGCGATGCCCTTCCTGCCGAACTCCAGCACCCCGACCTCGAACTCGCTCCCGATGTGGTGCATTATGGCCTTCCCGAGGACCCGCTTCTCGTTGCCCGGCTCGATGAAGGTGTTGCCCACCTTGACGCGCTTGCAGAACCTGCACTGGAGCACCTTTATGGACTTCGGCACCTTGCGCTTCAGCTTCTCCGCTAGGCAGAACTCGCAGAACTCGCCGATGAACTGGCAGTCGGCGCTGGACCTGTCGCATGTGGGGCAGTATATGGGCATACAGGCTACCATTGGCTTTTCCTGTATAAATAGATTGGGGGCGAGCGCCGTCCGCGGAAACCCGTTAAGCATAAATATTCTGAATGAGAGAAGATGCCCGGTGACGCGGTGACAAGCAGCCAGGCCAATGCAAGGTATCCGAATCTGAGGGCAAGGATAAATGCCATTGCGCAGCAGCCGGATGCTCTCGAGACAATCAACCATCTTTTAAGGATCACCAGCTCCACCTCCTCTCCCCTATCCCTAACGGTTAACCTGTCGTTCAGGCTGAATCTCAACGCCTATGCCGATTCGGAGCTAAGGCAGCTGAACGAGAGGGTCATAATCCCCCTTAGGGAGGAGCTCAGGAAGGTGGAACCCATCCTGGTGAACGAGGCCTTCGCGTACCTGCGGGGCAGGGAGGAGGAATCCGAAAGGGCGGCAACTGCCTTTTTGAAGGCGTTCAGGGAGACGATGGAGGCGTATGGCCTCAAGGAAACCCCCAATCTGCGCGCTCTCATAGTCTATCCCGCGATCGTGCCCCTGCTCTCGGTCCTGAGGCGGGAGAGGAATTCCAGCCATGCGGAAATGATAATAAGTGGGCTAGAACGCGATGAGCCCGACGAATACTGCAGGGACCTCATAAAAGGGCTCGACTCCGTAGCCATAAATAACGGGATATCCGGAAACTGACCGGAACGACGAACGGCATCATCCGTAGTGCTTGCTCACTATGGCCCCGTAGGCGGGCCTGGTTATCATGAAGCCCAGTATCGCGCCTATTATCGTCGATTCGGCGAACCCGACGACGCTGACCAGGGAGGTGGAGAAGAAGAGAGGCAGCATGACGATTATCAGCAGCACCGCGTCCCTGAGGACGATGTAGAAGGCCGCGTTCAGCGTCGCCTTCGCCGACGAGCTCTCGCCCGTGTGCCTGAGGAGCTCGTCCGTTATTATTATCTGGGCGTCCACGCCCGTCCCCAGCACCGCAATCATCCCCGCCACGGCGGCCAGGTCGATGGTCCCCAGAAGCCCGATTATCGAGACGATGATGAACAGCTCCATGAAGGTGGTCAGGAGTATGGGTATGACCAGGAAGAGCTTCCGGTACCTTATGGTTATGAATAGGGAGACCAGCGCTATAGCGACGAGCCCGGCTATCATGCTGTAGAAGAGGAACTGGCTCCCGAGGGTCGCCGGTATCGTGGTGGGCGTCCCGGCTATGATGGCGACCGGCAGCGCGCCGCCGTTGAGTATGCTCTCGATGGTCTTTCCCTGCAGGGTCGCATAGGCAAGCTTGGCGCTGTTCGACAGGTTGGCCGGGGACGCGCCCGATATCTCGTAGCTGTTGCCCGCGCTCCCGTTGGTTATGGAGGGGTTCAGGATGGGCGAGGACAGCAGGCCCACCGCGGGCCAGGTCTCGACCACGCTCTGGTTCGGCGTTATCGCGCTTACCTGGGGCGTCATGTTGGCCTTGTCCTCGAGGACCACCGTGTAGTTCTGGGCCCTCATGAACGCAATGAGCGACGCCGGGAGGTTCGAGCTCGCTATCACCTCCTGGTACCTTGCCCTGTCCTGGGCGAGCAGGGACCTGGTGGTGTTGATGCTGCTGTTGGATGACGATGCGGTTATCACCGGTATGGTCTGCTGCCCGAAGCTGAGGGCCTGCCGCATCGCCGCCATGGAGCCGGCCGCCGCCAGCCCCCCCGAGACCGAGCCCAGCTGCGAGGCGTTTATCACGATTATCGCGTTGGTCGGCCTGTCCAGGAACATGTAGAGAGGCTGGTTCGCCTGCCCCAGGACCGCCTTGTTGAACTGCTTCACCGCGCTGTCCGTTATGTAGAACGTGACCGCCCACTGGACCGTGCCGTTGGACGCGGTGGGCTGGACCGCCCCTATGCTGCCCTTGAGTATCCCGGACCCGTTGATCGCCTCCCGCCCGTTGACTATGCCGTCGAACCTGCCCTGGCTCTGTATTATGCCTATGGTCTGGTTGACCTCGCTCTGGGAGACCGTGGGTATCATCACGTAGACATGCGAGTCCCCCACCCCCTCCACCGTGGTCTGCTTGAGGCCGAAGGTCGATACCCTCTGCTGCAGCGCCGAGACCAGGGCGCTCATGGCCGTGACGTTGACCGGGTGCTCCAGCGTTATCGGTATCTGGGTGCCGCCCACGAACTCTATCCCGAAGTGGATGCCGTAGTGGAGGTCAAGGCCGGCCAGCGCCACAGCTACCACGATGAGGATCAGTATCCTCCTGTCCAGCAGGTAGTCCTTGAGGGTTGCGCTCATGCCCTAA
Organism: uncultured Microcaldota archaeon; assembly: GCA_963799075.1. Taxonomy (GTDB): domain Archaea; phylum Micrarchaeota; class Micrarchaeia; order Micrarchaeales; family Micrarchaeaceae; genus JAJYUY01. The sequence continues at coordinate 76,038 of CAWCVI010000002.1, forward strand.
CACCGTCCTTCCTTTTCTTGTACCAGAGTATGATTGGCGCGTTGGCGAGCCAGGTGGTTATTATGTCGGCGAAGAGCCCGATCAGCACGACCGACGAGATCTCCGTATAGGTGGGTATGAACGCGAAGTAGGAGACCGCGAACAGCACCCCGAACGATATCAGGGCGGTCATGGTCATGGTGAGGCCGGTCTTGAGGGTCGAGAAGGCGCGTATCTCCGGGGTGGAGTCGCTCCTCTTCAGTATCCTCACGGCCGAGAGTATGTCCGTGTCTATGGAGTATCCGAGAAGCATGAGGAGGCCTCCCACGGAGGCTATGCCGAGCGGTATCCCGAGCAGGCCCATGACTCCCAGGGCCACGACTATGTCGTTCGTGGCGCCGAAGACGACCGCGAAGGAGGGGGTCGGGTTCCTGAAGATGAAGAAGACCGCTATGGCGACCAGCACGAACGCCACTATTATTATGTCCTCTATCTCGCTCAGGAAGTAGGCGCCCAGGGTGGGGGTAACCTCGTCGTAGGAGTAGGAGGCGAAGGGCACCAGCGAGGAGAGCTTGCCCATCACGTGGCTCTGGTATATGGCGGACGCGTTGGTGTAGATGCCCTGGCCCTGGGCCACGAGGGACTGGTAATCGGCCGTATTGGGGGTCGGGGCCTTCCCCAGAACGCCCCTGAGGGCCGAGCTCTCGGAGCCGAAGTCGCCGGCCATCTCCGATTCCGATGAGGCGATGCCCTTCTGGGATGCGGCCACGATGGCGCTGAGGGTAGCGTTCGCCTGCTGCTGGGCCGTGAGCGCGGCCTGGGCCTCGGTCAGGTTGGCGCTGTACTGGGTGTAGTTGGAATAGGCCGAATAAAGGGAAAGCAGGCCGGCCTCCGCCGTCGCCAGGCTCTGGTTGTCCACAAGCGCCACCGAAAGGCCTCCCGGCGCCCTGGAGACGCTGGCCTGGGCCCCGGGGATCGCCGCGTCTATGGAGGCGGTGAGGGCCCTCACGTCGGGGGTGGCGTTGGTCTGCAGCTGGACGCTTATCCCTCCCCTGAGCGAGGAGTCCAGCTGGATGTGGGGTATGAAGTAGACGGCGATGAGCATCAGCGCTACCGGAATGAGGATGAACAGCTTGTAGTGCCTGCTTTCGTAGATATTTCGTACCATGAAAACCTTCTGGAAACGTTAGTCAGCCATGCCTCTTCATCAGCCTGCGGTGCAGCGATGTGACGAAGCCGTATATGACCAGGAACACGGCAAGCATTATCAGGGCCCATCCCGCGAAGACCAGGGGGTTGGGGCTGGTGTAGCCGGCTATGACAAGCATGCAGCCCACCACGAAGGCGTAGATGCCCCAGTAGAGGTACCTGAAGATGTCCCAGACGGCGCCCTTCTCCGCGTAGCTGAGCCTCCGCTCCCAGTCGAGGCTGGTGTCGACCTTCATGACGCTCCCGCGGCTAGCCCCCCTTCTTTCTGCCATAAGCAGCACCGAATATAGTAATGCAAAGGAAGGCTTATAAGTCATTCCTCGGATAAACCTTCATGTCAAGGAAAGTCAGCAAGCGGAAGCGCCCCGACAGGGACGTCCACATGATGAGCGAGGTATCCCAGAGGAAAGGGGGCATCTTCAACGAGCGCACCATGAAGTACCTGAGCAAGTTCTACAACAAGAAGGTCGTGAGCAAGGTGGACTTCATCGTCTCGACCGGGAAGGAGGCGGACGTCTACCTCGCCGAGCCCGGAGGGGCGGAGGTCGTGAAGTCGGACTTCGTCGCCCTGAAGTTCTTCCGGGGGGAGGGGATATCGTTCAACAAGATGAGGACCTACATAGAGGGCGACCCGAGGTTCGGGAACATGAGGAGCAGCAGGACGAGCATAGTCGAGATATGGTGCCGGAAGGAGTTCGGGAACCTGGTGCTCGCCCAGGAGGCCGGCGCAACCGTTCCGAAGCCCTACATGTTCAACGGAAGCATACTTGCCATGGAGTTCATAGGCAGCGAAACCGGAGTGGCCGCGCCCAGGATGAAGGACGTCGCGCTCAGGGACCCGGAGAAGATCATGAAGAACCTGATAGACCAGGTAAGGATGATGTACCGGGCGGGCCTGGTCCACGCTGACCTCAGCGAGTTCAACGTGCTGATCCAGGGGAAGGCCCAGAGGCCGGTGATAATCGACATCGGCCAGGGCGTGGTGATAAGGCACCCCATGGCCAGGGAGTTCCTCATCAGGGACGTGCACAACATATCCAGGTACTTCCTGTCGAAGTACGGCATAGAGAGCGACGAGAGGGGGATACTGAACAGCCTCTGAGGCGGCCTGCACAAAAGGGTTATCTACTTTCGTGCAAAGAAGTTTTAACATGAAACTTCAAACTAAGAGATTGGTCCTAAGAGACCTGAATAAGTCCGACGCTAAAGATATTCAGTCTCATATAAATAACATAGAAATTGCAAAATACTTACTTGTTGTTCCGCATCCATATTCCATGAAAGATGCACGAGACTTTATCCAAAGACAGGAGAAACATGCAAGAGAGATTCCACGAACATCATATAACTTCGGGATTACGTTAAAAGAGGACGGTAGGGTAATAGGCGGGATAGGCATAGATAATATAGACAGATTTCATGGGACTGCATCAATCGGGTACTGGTTAAGTCAAACTTACTGGAAGAATAGGTATATGACTGAAGCCCTTGAACGGGTGATAGCTTTTGGGTTTAGAACACTTAGATTAAAAAGAATAGACATAAGCGCTTTTGCTGAAAATGACGCGTCTAATGCGCTAATTAAGAAAGTTGGTTTTATCTATGAAGGGCAAAGAAAAAAGCACGTTAGGGATAAGGCAACCAAAACGATACACGACCATAATCTTTATGGTATGTTAAGAGAAGATTGGCTTAAACGGTCTAGATGATTTTAAAGCAGGATTTAGGGGTTTATCCATTGAAAAGACCGCTTTGCAACACGTTTTTATAGTTTGGTCTGTGTAATAAGGTATCGCAATTGGCTTCTGGTAATCGGATGAGGACGCATTTCATAGAGGAGTTGAATGCTGGCATGTCGGGCAAGGAGGTCGCCCTGGTCGGCTGGGTGCACGAGGTTCGGGAGCTCGGCAACCTGAAGTTCCTGCTGCTCCGGGACACCAGCGGCATAGTCCAGATAATAGGGAAGAGGGGCGAGGTGAGCGACGAGGTGCTCAGGAGCATGTCGCTCCCGAAGGAGAGCGTCGTGAGGGTCACCGGGACGCTGAAGCTCAGCAGCAACGCGAAGGGCGGCTTCGAGGTGCTTGCCAAAAGCGTCGAGAACCTCAACCCCCTTTCGACCATGATACCGTTCGAGGTCACCGGCAAGGTTCCCGCCGACATCGACGTCAGGCTGAACAACAGGCACATAGACCTGCGGAGGCCGGAATCCGCTGCGATCTTCAAGATCCAGTCCACGCTCTACAGGACATTCCTGTCGAGCCTCACCAAGAGGGGATTCATACTCATAAGGCCGTCCTCGATAATAGCGGAGGCCAGCGAGGGCGGGGCCGACCTCTTCTCCGTGGTGTACTTCGAGAAGAACGCCTACCTCTCCCAGTCGCCGCAGCTGCACAAGCAGCTCGCCGTCATAGGAGGCCTGGAAAAGGTGGTGATGGTGGTGCCGGTCTTCAGGGCCGAGAAGTCGAACACGACCTATCACCTCACGGAGTCGACCCAGATGGACATAGAGATGGCGTTCGCCACCGCCGACGACGTCATAAAGGTGCTTACCAGGACGTTCAAGGAGATGATAAAGGCGGTGATAAAGGAGAACCAGAAGGAGCTCGCGCTCCTGGGGGCGAAGCTGGAGGTTCCGAAGGTGAAGGTGGTGGAGTACAAGGCCGTCGTGAAGAAGCTGAAGGCGAAGGGATACCCGATAGAGCTGGGCCACGACTTCTCGAGGGACCACGAGGCCAGCATAAGCGAGATCTTCGGGGAGGCCGTCATAATAAAGGGATTCCCCCGGACGCTTCGGGCGTTCTACTCAATGCCGAGGAAGGACGATCCTGAATTCACGGAGAGCTTCGATTTCATATACAGGGGACTCGAGATACTCAGCGGGGCGCAGCGTATCCACCTGCCGGAGATGCTCATAGAATCGATCAAGAAAAAGGGGCTGGACCCCAGGGGGTTCGAGTTCTACATAAACGCCTTCAGGTGCGGTGCGCCGCCACACTCCGGCTGGAGCATAGGGCTGGAGAGGCTCACCATGAGGATAACGGGCTCGCAGAACATAAGGGAGTGCGTCCTCTTTCCGAGGGACAGGAAGCGGCTTACGCCCTAACCCTCCTGGGCCTGGGCTCCCGCCTGCTTTTCTTCAGGGTGTCCCTGACTATCTTCTGCATCCCCATCTTCCCGCAGAGGGCGTCGACGTCCCTGGCCTTCGCCCGGAGCTCGGCCCCCCTGATGGCGATGGAGCAGACGTCCTTGTAGTCGGAAATGGAGGCCTCGTAGGTCCCGATCGCCCGCGCCTTGTCGACTATCTCCTGCTTGTCCATGCCGATCAGCGGCCTGAGTATCATCTGGTCCACGCCCGCGGAGCTGGCCTTCAGGTTCTCGGTCGTCTGCGATGCGACCTGGCCTAGGCTCTCCCCGGTCACTATGCAGTCCGCCTTCTCCGCCCTGGACACCTCCTGGGCCAGGAGGTAGATGAACCTCTTGAAGAGGACTAGCTCGAACCTCCTCGGGATCCCCAGGGCCGCGCCCTGGAATACATGGAAGGGCGCGAAGTAGACCGTCGGGTTAGCCGAGTACCCCGAGAGCGGTGCCAGAACGCTGTAAACTTTCTTCAGCTTCCTCTTGTCTGCGGTCGGGAAGCCGTGGATGTGGAGGTAGACGGGCTCCAGCCCGCGTTTCATGGCGTAGTAGGAGGCGACCGGGGAGTCGATGCCGCCCGACAGCAGCACCACCGCCTTCCCGGAGCATCCCACCGGAAGCCCCTGGGCGCCCTGCCGTTTGTCAAAGGAGACGTAGGTCTGCCTAGTCGCGGCCTTCACGTACACCACGTCGCCGGAATTAACGTCGAGCGCTATCCTCTTCTTCTTCGAGAGCTTTATCAGCTCCGAGACGACCTCGTAGGACTTGAACGGCAGCGACTTGTCGGACCGGTGCACGTCTAGCCTAACGCACCTGCCCTTGCTCACCTTCAGCACCGCGTCGACTATGTCGCCGAACCTGCTCTTCACGGTGATGCAGCCGCCGAACCAGCTTATCCCGAAGACCTTTTCCAGCCTTTTGTTTATGGAGTCGTAGTCGGACTTCCTGCCGAGGTGGAGGAGGAACCGGTCCCTGTCGTTCTCCAGCGTCTCGTAATCCTCGTCCTTCAGGGCCGCGCCTATGTTGTGGTAGAGGCGCTCTATGAACATGCGCCTGTTTCCCCCCTTGAGCCATATCTCCCCGAAGTGTATGACTATGATGCTGGGTTTCATCGTATCACATACTGTTTGCCGCCATGCGTTAATTAATCAGCCGGTCACCAGGGCGAGGGCCACTGCTATGGCGACCGACACCGCTATCCCTATTTTCTGGTGGAGCATCAGCTTTTCGCGCGAGACGAATATGCCCAGGAGGACCGTTATGACGATGAAGCACTGCGATATCGACACGGCGATCGCGATGGGCGCCAGCACGGTGGCGTAGGCGAAGGCGATCCAGGCGGCGTTGTCGAATGCGCACATGGCCAGCAGGGGCTTGGCCCCCAGGCGCCAGTCAAGCCTGAGCCGGTGCAGCCTTGACCTGTAGGCCAGGTAGGCAAGGCAGGCTGCGGCCAGGAACAGGGAGGTGAACCAGTTGACCATAAGCGCCGAGGTTCCCCTGGCCGCAATGCCGAAGGCGAAGTTCGTCGCGCCCATGAAGACCGACCCGACGAAGGCCAGCAGGACGCCCTTCTCCAGCCACTTCCTCCTCCTGAGATGGCTGCCCCTCACGGACACCAGCACAAGGCCCACTATAAGCCCGCCCACAAGGATGGTCTGGGTGAGGGTGATGCCCTCGTTTATCAGGAAAAACGCCAGCAGCGCCGCCACGGGTATCTCGAGCACGAATATGGGCTCCGTGACCGCCAGCTTGCCGTCCTTGAGCGCCTCGAAGTCGAACAGCGCCGCGGCAAGGAGGACAACAGAGGTCGCCGCCAGCAGCGCAAGGGCCCCGATGTTGGCGAGAAGCAGGTGGATCTGGCCGTAGACGAACGGGAATATGGCCACAGCCCCGAATGCGGAGATGTAGAAGAGGGACTCCCAGTCCCCGATCCTCCTCGCGAACCTCTGTATAAGGAAGTCCCCGAAGCCCCAGAAGGCCATCGCCGCAGCGGCGGCCAGCAGGCCCAATCCGTAATCCATCCAATCCCCGGCTCAGGAAGAGATTGCAGCAAAAAACTATAAACCCTGAATGCAAACGCTTTAATTGGCGCAGTACAAATAGAAGATACCGGTGTTCCCATGGACCTAGTCGGAAACCTCAGGAAGTTCATAGACAACTCAAAGCACGTGCTGAGCGTGAGCTCCAAGCCCACCGACGCCGACTTCAGGAAGAGCGCGAAGCTCATAATCTTCGGCATATTGCTGATGGGGCTGCTCGGCTTCGTGATAGCTGTCATAGTCTCCCTCGTGACCACCGGCACGCTCTAGGCGGGGCCAATGGGATGGAGATAGAGATAGACTACACGAGATCGGCCTACGAGAACGCCGGCCACTACTACGACCGTGCCAAGAAGCTGGGCCAGAAGCAGAAGGGCGCCGAGAAGGCCCTCAAGAACCTGAACGCCCAGCTGGAGGAGGCGAGGGAGAGGTCGGAGGAGAAGAAGGAGGTGAAGGTCTCGGTCATACTGAAGAAGGAGTGGTACGAGAAGTTCCACTGGCTCAGGACGAGCAACGGGATGATCGCGGTGGGCGGGAGGGACGCGGCCCAGAACGAGATGATGAACTCCAAGTACTTCACGGACGCCGACCTGTTCTTCCATGCCGACATATTCGGCGCGTCGGTGTTCGTACTAAAGGAGGGGGCCAAGGCACCGAAGGAGATACGCGACGAGGTCGCCCACTTCGCCGCCTGCTACTCCAGCGCCTGGAAGCAGGGGCTCAGGGTGATAGACGTCTACTCCATGAGGAGGGAGCAGGTGACCAAGTCGACCCAGAAGGGCTCCCTGGGGACCGGCAGCTTCCTGCTGAAGGGCGAGAGGGAGTGGTACAGGAACTCGCCGCTGGAGCTGATGTTCTTCCTGGACAAGAGCGGTGGGCTGAACGCGGCGCCGAGGAACGCCTTCGAGAGGATGAAGCTGGACTGCGCCTTCGCGGTGGCCCTCCAGGGAAGGGACAAGAAGTCTGACGCGGCGAAGAAGATATCGAAGATAATCGGCTGCAGGGACCTGGACCAGATAATAAGGGAGATGCCCGCCGGCGATTTCTCCATAAGGGCCGGAATCCCCTACAAGCCGGTCAGCATCTAGGCTAGCTAGGCCCTGAGAGCGATCCCTGGGGGCGCGGCGGCCTGCCCGATCACGGATGGCGGCAGGGCGGTGCCTGTGCCTTTCAACTCCTTGTTGCCTGTCTGCTGTTTGAGCCTAGACATCCGCGCAAGGAAGATGAGCTTGCCCAAACTCGTCCCTGTCTTTGCGGTTCTAAGGACCTTGTCCTTCACCCTGTCCCCTGCAGGCGCGATCTCGTCGATGAAGCGCGGAGAGAGGAGGTCAGTGTTCCCCCTTATGGCGACCGCCCTGAAAAGGAGCACCAGAGGCCCGGGATTGAAATCTTCCTTCCTTTCGCTTTTCAGGAACCTCTTCATCTCCTCCGAGCACAGCGCGGATATGCCCCCTTCCCTGGCCTCCTGGGCCGCGCAAAGTATCAGTGACGCCTCCCATCCGCTGCACTCGGACAGGAGCCCCATGAAGCCCGGCCCCGTTATCTCGTACGACGGCGCGTTCAGGGCCACGGCGTTGAGGAACCTGCGCATGTTCTCATAGCTGAACCCCGTTACGACGGGGAAGGCATCCAAGACCCTCTGCGATGCCACTAGGGCCATCGCTGTAGGGCTGTTCTCGTGCCTGATGAAGTCGAACAGGCCCCTGAGCGCTTCGGGCCCGAGCTGGTCAATGCTCTTTACTGCCTCGATGCTATCGAGCTTGAGCCTCGCCGGCCCCAGCCTCTTGTTCTTTATCATGCCCTGGAAGGAATGCCCCACATGCGGAGGCCATTTCTTGATTATCGAGCCCACCTTGTCGCCCCTCTTTATCGCCTCTATCCTGCCGGAGAAGGCCGCCCGCGGGAATTCGCCTGCCGGGAAATGCGTTACTGATTCCATCTCATTTCACCAAAAGTCATGCTTCCTGCCTGAGCAGGCCCTGGGCCTGCCCTGCGCCGTCCTTGCGGTACAGCATCAGCTTCCCCCCAACGTGGCCCAGCGCCACGTATCCCTTCGCCGTCTCGACCCAGGGCCTCCAGGGCAATCCGAAACCCTCTACCCTGCAGCCAACGGCCTCGAGGAACACGAGTGACGCCGCGGTCTTGGCATCCTCCTCCACGTCAAATGCTATCTTCATCTTCACGATTTGGGGAGCATTGATCATGCCGGCCCCAGCCTGGTTTTTGAGTGGCGCATCGGGCTCCATGCCCTCATCCAGTGCCTCGGCCGCGGCCCTGTAGGCAATTGCTCCGATTGCCTTCCTGACCTCGATGTTCGCCATCTCCAGCCTCCGGGAGCTGGTTGGTTTGTCATATTTTATTATCGCTGTCAAAATTGCGTTGTTTATCTTCGCCTTTACGGAGTCCTCAACCTCGCCAGCACCGGCGGCCGCGATGATCCTGGCCTCCACCCAGGTCTTGCCCAATACGACGGTGGTGTCCTTGTCGTCCTTCAAGTCCGCTGAAGGCCTGAGGAAGCGCGTTTCCCAGACCCTCTCTGCGAACTCCGCGGCTGCCTCGGTGCCCTTGGGGAACCACCTGAGGGCCGATCTCTGCTCAGGGGCAAGCCCAAGCTTCTCGAAGGCCCCGTCAAGCGCGTGGGGGTTGGCGGATATGTGCTTCGCTCTCATGTAAAACGCATGAATTGTGCCTGTCCAAATATATTAAGCTTGTGCCGAGGCAATGGGCGGCGGGCTTAGGGTGAAAAGGTAATGCAGGGAGAGCGCATTAGATAGCTGGGTTATATGTTCTTTCATCATATAACCACTCTTTTAACAACTCTTCCAACTTCTAAATATCTTCTCTACCCGCCCTCCCACCAAGCCCTGAGAGGGCATTGAGCCACGTATAGCGTCTCCACTCGGCCTCGCTTGCACTCGTTCTGTGCGGAGGCTACTATTGGCATGGTAACATATCTAAGGATTTCTTAAGAATGAAGAGAGGTTATCAGAACAGCTTTACAAATCTGCCATTCTTACTCTTTGACTTACTGAGAAACTGGTATAATATCACTAAGACTACGGCAATCGCTATGCCTACTGCAAGCACCTCAATTGGCAGGCTTACGAAGAAGATTATCAGAACTATTACGCCTATCACTGGCAGGTATGGATAGAATGGCATTCTGAAGCTTGGTTTGCGACCCTGCCTCCTAAAGTGAATAATATCAAATCCTAAAAGCAGATAGTCGAACATCAGGCTGAAAGTAACTAGGGAGACTATGATGTATATGTTCCCTGCGAATAACATGACAACTCCTATCACTGCTGATACGATTACTCCGTTTTCTGCAGTGCCCTTATCCTTGTTGAATTTCATCAGCATTTTTGGGAGCAGGCCATCGGCACTCATCTGGTAGATTGACCTTGAGGCGGTCAATATTGAGGCAAGTGCTGCTGATGCCGTTGCTATCAATGCACCAATACCTACAAGAATCAAAAGCCATGAGGATGAGCTAGTACCGGCCAATGCCGAAGTCAACGGATCTGCGGAGATTGTGTAGGCCGATGGTGGTTGAAGCAGCAGCAACCCCAATACGACCAGCACGTATAGCGCTAAGCTTATCAGCACAGCCGCAATCAGGGCCTTTGAAGCTCCGGTCGCACCTCCTTTTATCCTTCCAGATATGCTGGCTATGGACTGGAAGCCAGAATAGGCGAAAATTATGGCAATGCCCGCCACGAAGATGTCCTTGAGACTTCCAGTAGACGCACTGAAAATGAAATGTGACGCCGTAACCGATGGGGACGCCAGCGCAACCACGATTGCAAAGCCAATGAATATTAAAAGAATCAATATTTTTATCACGACAAGGACCGAATCGGCCTCGGCGGCTTTTTTAACCCCAAAAAGATTTACAACTGAAAGTACTCCTATAAGAACTATTCCGAACGGTATCGAATAGGCGTTTACGGATATCCCAAGAATGCTCGCAAGATAGGCCCCGAAACCCAATGAGACCACAGAGATGGAGATGGCAAGGCTGAGGTATCTGAATATGCCTGTTATGAACCCCACCCTGCTGCCGAATGCCTTATACGTGTACGAATAGGACGCGCCCTTCTCATTAGGCATGAGTGAGCTGAGTTCGCCAAGCTCAAAGGCAAGTATCAAAGCCACAATCCCTACTAATACGAATGCGAAGAGGGCATCAGCTCCGGCCAATGCTATGGTAGTGCCGCTAAGCACGAATATGCCCGCACCTATTATGGCGCCAAGTCCCACGGCAGTTGCTATTGGAACGCTGATTTGTTCGCCATTTTCCATCAATATGTAGATACCTATTGATGTTATAAAAGCCTTTTTGCTTTAAATTCCTGTATAATAAATCGGCTCGCCTTTTATCTCAACTACAACTCTGGCCCGCCCGGCCTTGTCTTATACGCTCTTTTTCCTTTGGTAGAACTTGTCGTCGAAAGATCAACATTATGCAGGGAGAGAGATTTGAACTCTCGAACCCGCTAAGGGACTAGACCCTGAATCTAGCGCATTTGACCAAGCTTTGCTATCCCTGCACTAATCCGATATATTGGGGGAAAGAGTTAATATATGTCGCCATGGCGCAATCTTTATTAATGAGAACTGCCCTCACAACCCCTATGGCCAAACCTTCCGGTCTGCGTGGCTGGGGCGTCGACGACCGCAATGTCGCCGCCGCGCGGGCGGCCGGGAGCGGCAAGCTGGTGCGCGACCGGATCCCAGAGATCATAAGGAGGAGGGGCGGGCTCGCGAGGACGCGCGTGGCGAAGGGGGCCGAATACAGGAGGCGGCTGGCCCAGAAGCTGGTGGAGGAGTCGGCCGAATACATGGCCAGCCCGAACGCCGAGGAGCTGGCCGACGTCCTTGAGGTCGTTCGGGCGCTGTGCCCTGCGCACAGGACCACCTATGCGGGCCTCGAAAGGGTCCGGAAGGCCAAGGCCCGGGAGAGGGGTTCGTTCAGGAAGGGGATAATACTTGACGCTTGATGGTGAAGTGATGGAGGCAGAGGTTGGCATAATAGGCGGATCGGGTTTCTACTCGCTCCTTGAGAATGCAGAGTCGGTGGACGTCGAGACGGAGTACGGGAAGCCCAGCGACAGGATATCGGTCGGGGTTATAGGCGGGAAGAAGGTCGCGTTCCTGCCGCGGCACGGCGGCAAGCACACCATACCGCCCCACAAGGTGCCCTACAGGGCCAACATCGCCGCACTCTACGGCCTGGGCGTCAGGAGGATCATCGCCACATCGGCACTGGGGGCGCTGGACAGGAAGCTCAGGATAGGGCAGGTGGTCTTCTTCGACCAGTTCGTCAACCTGACGTCGGGACGCGAGGACACCTTCTTCGACGCGGACCAGGTGGCTCACGTCAGCACCGCCGACCCCTACTGCGACGAGCTGCGCTCCCTGGCATCGAGCACGGCGACGGGCATGGGGATCGACCACAGGATCATGGGAACGGTGGCGGTGATAAACGGCCCGCGCTTCTCCACCAAGGCAGAATCGGCGTTCTTTACGGCCAGCGGGTTCGAGATAGTGAACATGACCCAGTACCCGGAAGTGGCGCTCGCAAGGGAGAAGGCGATGTGCTACCTCGGAGTGGGGGTAGTAACGGACTACGACGCGGGGGTGGCGGACAAGGTGGGCATAACCCCGGTGAGCTATGAGGAGATGGACATGGTGTTCCGCCAGAACGTGGACAAGGTGAAGGGCCTTGTGAAGGGCATACTGGAGGAGATACCGAAGGAGCGTCGCTGCAGCTGCAAGGACGCCCTCGGCGGGGCCATGGTGAAGGTCTGACGACGGAAGGCCCGCGGCAAGGCTTATATATTTGAAGGGGCTCACTAACCCTGATGCCCGTAACAAAACCATCCAATAACGTGGTCAGCGTCTCGTCTCTGGACTCCCTGAGGAACCTGGCTCCCGAGGTGGAGGGGGCGGTGTTCGAGGATAGGAGCTTCAGGAGGCACGCAAACGAGAGCGGCACCTTGGGCGGGTTCGTGGAATCGACCGCAAAAGCGTCGAAGTCTGCAACCATAGGCTTCAAGTCGCTTGTTCTGGAGCTTGCCGTCGTGAGCGACAGCGCAGAGGTCCATAACTCGATAGTGAAGGGCAACGCCAACGTCTGCAATCTATCAAAGCTCTACAATTCCACGGTGCTGGAGCATGCCATTGTCCGCGACTTCGCAAAGATTTACAACTCCACTGTAACGGGCAATGCCGTTGTCCGCGACGCCGCGAGGCTCGATAACGCCACTGTAACGGGCAATGCCCTTGTCTGCGAATGCGCAAGGCTCAAGGACGGCATAGTGATCGGCGGGACCACAATGGTGGGCTCAGACATCAATAACAACACCTACGGCTTTGGGTACGGGTCTACCTGGACGCTTTTCAAGGCCTCCGAATTCGACGAGGCAAAACCGCTATTGCGCTCCGAAGTCGGCGATGTGGACTGGAGAAAGGTGCCTAATCCCGACGTCGAGAACAAGAAGGCCAGGATTCGCGGGTTGCTGGCGCGCATATACGAGGAAATAGGAAGGGAGGGGAGGCCGGAGCCCACGGACAACCCATACAACAGCGATTCGGATATTCTCGTATTCACCATTAACATCAGGAGATACGACCTGAATGTCGAGATGGAAAATGCGTTCCTGAAGACAGCCGGGGAGTTCCGGTTCAAGCCCAAGATCTCGCGTTTGGACATATGCCTAGTCCCGGAGTACGAGCTAATCGACAGCGACGGGATAGCCATAAGGCTGGAGCCCGACAGGAACTGACCGACAAGATTAGTGATAGATATGGCAGTCATAGAAACCAATAATTCATCCAACGGAGCCACTCGCCTCCTGCCCAAGCGGGAGGTCACGGAGTTCATACAATTGGTCAGGACAGGCAGGGTGGCGATAAAAAGCGAGCCCCTCACGCCTTTAAGGGAGAGGAGGCTGCAGGAACTCGAGGAAGCGGAGCGGCTGGTGATAAGAAAATGCAGAGGCCACATACACCCGAGGGACATAGCACGGCTCGAAACCGAGATATTTCAGGCAAGGGAAGCGAGGAGAGAGTAAAAGGACAAAGATGAAGGTATGCCGCCAAAAACATCCGGGAAGAGCATCGCCGGCAGCGATGCACTGGCCCAAAAACGTCCAGAGCCGCTCGACTGGAGGCACCTGGTGCACCTCGACGCGGCAATAGTAAGCGGCATCGCGTTCACTGTGGCGGATACGGTCAGCATCAAAGACCGCCTGGCAAGGGCGGGAGAGAGGGTGTTCAGGAAAAGCAAGGTAATCCGAGGCATAGACGAGAGGCTTCTCCCCCTACTGAGGACAAGCGTGGAGGAGTTCTACCTGATCTCTGAAAAGCCGAGGGAGGATTTCGGTGTTATAACGGTTCGGAAGAGCCTGAAGGTGACGCTGGACACTGCCTTCAGCCTTTCGAATCCGGTCCTCGGCTATGGGGTAAGCGGAGGTGTGCTGCCGGATAACGGACTGACCTCTATCCTGGGCCACATATCCGTGCTGGCCGGAAAGTACGGATTCGAATACGTCAACGACTGCCGTGTCCTGAGCCCCAAATATCGGTACAATAACTTCTTCATGCTCGACAAAAAGAGCCGGATCGGTATCGTGCTCGCTGACAAGGCAAAGCATCCGATTTGTCCGTTACCCCCAGTCTGAATATGCCGGCTGCCGAGGCCTTGTTCCGAACCATATCCCAGGCAAGTTTTATATATTTGAACCGGAGGAATCATGGTGAGAGGATATGGCAGAATCAACTATAGCACCTAAAACGAATCCGGCCAGAGCCTCCATGCCGCTGGCCATCGCGGCTGCTGTTGCATTGGCGGCGGCCAGTGGCTGCAACGAAAGGGCGAATGTGATTACCGCAGAAAACGTCTTCCCGAATGGCCCTGTAGCCACCGAACTGATCAGAACAAACGGGCTGTCGGGGCTCATACGCGTTTCTGATACCGTGGTCAAGACCGGCCGCAACTACTCGTTCAGGACCGAACGCTGGATCGAGGCAAACGCCGCGGGATCTGGGTTCGCCACGGACAATCTGAACAGCATTGATGATTGTTCAGTGCTGTCGCCGGAACAGAAGAAGTTCCTGCGCACCGAGAGCACAAGGGTCGAGACGGCGTTCAACGAATACACGAACAAATACGTCTATGCCTTTGGTTATTCCGAAGGAGGGCCGGCCGCATATCCAAGGCACAAAGAATAGTATCGCTGCTTTTTCCGCCTAAATGCGCTTCCCAGATTGACGTCTGACGGCATGAAGCAAGGCATATATATTTGAAGCGGCCGAATAGGTTAGGTGCAGGAGATGGAGAAATCCCTTAAGGCTTATAGGAAGCGGGCCAACAACCATCAATCGGAAGCTACTTACCGCGTGATTCAGGCAGTGATGGGCGGGGCTCTGCTGTCTCTGCCATATCCGGTTCTGGTGAACGCGTGCCACAGGTTTGCCGGCGGGGATATCTCTACGGCCGTAACCCATGCAATGTTGGGGATCGGGATTTTTGCGGTCGGGACCGCAGATGTCCTGACTTCAATGCGCGATAGGCGCAGGAATACGGAAAATCTGCTGAGGAGGGAAGCTGATGCCGGCGACAGGAATGCTGCTGCACTGCTTGCCCGGTTCAAGAGGTAACCGATCCCAAATCTCCCGTAGGAGTTATAATGTGAAAAAATGGCCTCTGCTATCCAAAAAGACCCAAACGCCAAGAAGGAATCGGGCTTAGGCGGCCAGCTCTGCAGGAAGAGCACCTGCCTTAACCTGGTAGTTATGGGGGCGCTAGTTCCAGCGGGGATATGCATGGTGGCTAGAGGGATAAATGACCTGATCCAGACGAGAACGGAGGGCTATGGAGAGATAGTGCTCGGCGCTGGGATGGCGATAGTAGGCGGGGTGGGATTGCGCCAGGACATCCGCAGCAGGCAGGAACATGTGCCGGCCGGTCTAAAGAATGAGAAAACCGACCTTGCCAGGATAAAGGAGATAAACAGGACGGTAGACGGATTCGTCAACGATCTGGCGGCCATATCGCATCTAGTGGCGCAAAAAAAGGAACCGAAACTCAATGAGCTTTTCCTGAGTGGTTTCAACAAGATATTGTCTAACCTCAAGACCATTAATTTTAATCTACACTTCCCCAACGAAACAGAATTGGATGAAGGCATACGGGAGCTCTTGCGTGACGAGAGCAAGAACGAATGCCTGCTAGCCCCGGACTTGCGCGACCCCGGAATGTCTTCCGTTTCGCTTAGTCTAGTGCGGGCGACCGAAAGAATAGTCAGGCAATCCGGGGAGCTGAGGGTGGAGACCTCCGGACTTGGGCTCAATGTACCGTCGGCGGAAATAGAGCACCTAAACTTCCTACTCAACCGACTCTGCTATCGGGTGCAACAGGCAACTGAAGAAAAGGCAGGGGAGAGCTAATTTTCCCAGACTCTCTTGGAAAAGATAAGATAATGTGGTAAAATGCAAAGTTATATATATCTACATATACATAAAGCTACTAGGTACTTAAATGTCCAAACTCATATCCGTATCTGACGAAATATATGCCAATCTGTCAAAGTACAAGATGAACGGTAGGTCTTTCACAGAAGTGATAAGGTTGTTCATGGAGAGCAAGAACCAGGGCGACATAATGGAGTTTGCAGGCATACTTAAGGACGACAAGGATCTCGACGACTTCAAGGCGACCATACAAAGGGACAGGCGCGCAGCAAAGTCCAGAAAGGCGCTTTGATGGTCTGCCTGGATACCAGCATAATAATCGATTTTCTCAAGGGCAGGGAGAACGCAGTTTCCACCATAGCTTCGTATTCAAGCAATCCTGAAGGGCTCTCCACCACTTCAATAACTGTATACGAATTGCTGAAATACAAAAACCTAAAGGAGAAAGAGAAGATGCTAATGTTCGTTTCCCGACTGAAGATCCACAACTTTGATATGGTTTCTGCCGGCATTGCCTCTGACAACTACCTTTCGCTCAAGGAAAAAGGTAGTCTGATAAAGGAGTTTGACATACTCATAGCAGGGATAGCAAAGGCAAACAATGAGATCGTATTGACCTCAGATAGAGATTTTGAAACAATAGGAAGCGACCATATCAGGATTGTAAGCAAATAGTTAGTTTTTCCCAGACTCTCTTGGAAAAGACAGGGTAATGTGATAAATGCAGGCAAATCCGTAAACAGCTATCTACCTCGTAGGACATCCGTCAAACGTGATGGATAATAGTATATATTTGAACGACAGCGAAATAAGCGTGAGAATATGGATATGGAAACCCCCCGAAAAATTAAGCCGGAAACAGAGACACTTCTTAAAGCTGGCAGGGCTATGAGAAGCCCAGAAGGGGTAGCACTTAGAACATTCGTAACTTCAGCTACGGTCTTTCCACATCCGTATGAACATGCAATGAAGCCGCGACGTGGATTGAACGAAGACCTAGATATAACTGGCCACGGCACGCCCCAAGTCAGATTTGAAGATTAGCTCCATTTACCCAGAAAGTAATGGATTTTCCCAGACTCTCTTAGTCAAACTGAATATCTCTTTCCTTTGCCCTCTGCCGGCAGCGTAAAGCCCATGACTTACTTACCCAATAACGAATTTATCTTGCATCACAGCGCAAATGCAAGCACGTTTTGTCGAGGGAGGACGTGCTTTAGCTCACTTCCGGTATTCCCCAAGACTGCTTCCGTAAAAATGGAATCCGGAGATAATATTCCATAAAAATGGGCTGAAAATATGCCTCACGAGCAAATCGCTTTTCTTTCGGCCTACTTTGCCAACAATAGGGGTGTCTTCGCTATTGGCCCTGGTTTGCCGAAAATGTGGCATGACAACTTTTCAAAGAATGGTTTTTCATGCCACGACGATGGAATCTGCCAAAGTGACCCTAGTCAAAGTGCAAATGCCACAAACATGGAATGGGCCTGTTTAGCCCTAAAATTGGGCATAATGTACTGCAACAGTGTTGGTAATTCTGGCAGAGTCATCTCCTGAAGTGGGGAGCCTAGCCCATTATGGATACACGTGTCAAAGACCCAAAAAGAGTAGTCAGTGCCTTAATATATCTAATTCGCCGTTATTCAAACCTGAATATTTGTCTAGTACTTCTTTTCTAAGAAATATCGGATGTGCGCCTTCTCTAGCGGCTATATCCCGAAGCTGAGCACCCTCGTAGGCTTGACGGGCAAAATCTGGCATGTTCGAAGGGATTGGCCGTAATCCTGCCGTTTTCTTATTTTCGGACATATTATATCCTGTTATTTGAACGATGCTTCAGATATATAATTCTACCGACAAGTGGAGATACGCCATCATCTCCTGAAATGGGGAGGTCGGCTAGATACGCATTTATATTTGAATCACCAAAACAAAAATATAAACGTGATGCTTAAATGGAGACTTTGAGAAAACAAAATTTTGATAGGGCTGCCTTTGTAGCGGCCCTTTATAGTGCTCCTAAAATTAGAGGCATTAGTCTAGCACAGGCAAGACGTAAATTAAAAGATAAGCCTATAGGCTCGGCAGTGAGTTTGCAACCTGGTTTCTATCTGAAGAAGATCGCAAGAGGGGAGTTTAACGTCTCTACTCTACAGTAAACCAACACTCTCCTGGAAAATCCCTAACTCTCTGGCATTACTGGAATTCTAGGGGGTGGGGTCTGGCAACGCATATATATTTGAACCGGCGGAATCCTAGCGTGATAAGATGCAGGCAAGCCAGGCCGCTGCACGGGCCCAGATTCTCACGGTTCCCAGCGTAAACAGCCACGTTTCAGCAAAAAGAAAGGTGTTCGTGGCCACCCTCGCAAAGACAGAGGTGGGCATAGAGGCGGAGGCTGCAAAGATGGTAAAGGACACGCCTGTGGGCATGAGCCTGAAGGATCTCCTGAGGTCGGACTCCACGCACTTCTCAAGGGACAAGGTCATCCTGGACATACCGAGGATGCACCCTGCCCAGGGAGCGGCGCTGGCGTTGGTCGCAGCATCCGTGGTGTCCCGGACGGAGCAGTACCGCCTCAATGCCGAGCGGATATCCGTGATCAGGCAGCTCAGCGGCCTCGGGTATAAGGTCCTGGTCCCAGACTATGGATTAAGCAACAGCATAGTCATGGGCAGGATCAAGGGGCATTCAAGGGTATTCAAGGCCCGCCCGGTTGTAATCGCGACGAACGGGCACACGAAAGAATACTCCTCAAGTATCATGTGGGCCAGAGACATGTGGCAGAAGTTTGAGGGAAGGCGCGTAATCCGCGGAGGGGAGAACGCTAACACGGCGGGGGAGGGAGGCATGGTCGTCCCCATAAACGAACGCACCGCAGTCGTGTCGGAAAGCCTCAGACAAAACCCTACGATTGCTGGGTTGGCAGGCAGGGGCCACCGTTTCTATTTCATGAAGAACGGGCTGCAGTTCCATGCTAACCTTTCGAGGGTATTCTCCATGGAGATATACGGAACCATGGATCACGTAGACCTGTTCGTAGGCGTCGCGGGCGGGGTCATGCTTGTCGAAGGGAGCTACTTCACGGGCCAGAACAAGACCGTTTTGAGGCAGGCGACCAGGGAGAACGGGCTGCGTATGCTGTTCGTGCCTCCCGGGGAGGAGATAATGTACCCGGCCAACTTCCTGGTCCTGGAGCAGAACCGGATACTTATGAACAGGAACGCAGAGAGGACGATTGCGCTGATGAGGGGCAACGGGGTCGAGGTGATACCTACGGATGTGGCAATAAAGGCAAACTTAAGGGCGGGCGGGAGCATTCACTGCTTCGTGAACGAACTCTAGCGCCTTCAACACTCTCCTAGAAAAACCTTAGTATTACTGGAATCCTAGGGGGTGGGTACAGATTAAATAAGTTCCCTGCAAATGCCTATTATGCCAATGGCGTTTAGGCCCATGATACTAGGGATCGTAGAACAGGCAGCAAAGCTCAAAGACGCGCATACGTCTGAAACGGGCGCCCCTGTTAACTATGCGTGCATATTTGCGCAGAACCAGGATGAATACGACGCTTTCATCAAGGCTGCGGGCGAAATAGGCAAGACCATAGATAATACGCCAACGGGCCCTCTCTTTAGGATAAGCCCATTGGATACTGTTTCGGGCAGGCTACAGCTACTGAAGGTCAGGATACCTGATGCAACCAGGTCAGAAAGGGGAGATGCGGATTTCACAGTTTCAGACTACCCGACATTTAAGAGAAGGTATCTGGCAAAGCCGGGCTTCAAGTTAATTAGGAAGAATGATAACTTCGAGATGATAGAACTTATGGATCATGATTTTAATGTAAGGGCATATTTCTCCAACCCGCCTTTGGATAAGCAGCTTGGTATAACATGAATAGTTTTAGTGCGTCCAATACTTTCTTGGAAAATCTTTAATAATTTGGAATAGGGCCAAAATAAGGCAATTTATATAAAGAGCTGATCCCATCGTTTTTTATGGATCTTGATTTGAATTCTTATTATACACAAATTCTGGGTTCTTATAAAAGTGTCCCACAACAAATTAGGAAAGTTAGTGAGAAATGGGCTCAAGATAACTTATATTGTCCAAAATGTGGGAATAATTTAGAGCCATATCAAAACAACATGCCTTCTTACGATTTCTACTGCAATCACTCTGACGAAAAGCTTGTTCTTATCCCAATTAACTCAAATCCAAACAGGGATAATTTTCAACTAAAAAGTACCAAACACTTTTCGAAGAATTCATTTCCAAATCGTATCTTGGGTGGTGAATATAGCACAACAAGAAATAATTTGAAAGTGGGAAAGGTTCCCTCCCTAATCCTAATACATTATGAAGATAAAAAACGACAAGTAGAAGATGTATTGGCCGTACACCGACTCTCTATTACAGTAATGAAAAGGGGCTTCGCCCCTTTTGAACCCCAGCTCGGGCGTCCATCCGCAACCCTAAAGGGTGCGGCTTTTAGGACGCCCTCGCAGCAGCGCAGTTACATTGCAAGTGTCTTCTGTCTGTGGTCTTGCGCCCTCACATAGTCTCGTTCCGTTTCAAGGTTTACATCCCCGACGCTCCGGTAGAACTTTCCAGGAGACCAGAAATGCCCTTTCGGATATCTCAACCGAAATTTGGGTTCGAACCGAAACAGTTCGTATGAACTGATGCCCTTCAAACGATGGAAGACGTCGCTGACAGCAATACTTGGCCGCAGAACAACAATGAGGTGTATGTGGTTGTTCTGTATTCCCATGCTATCGATTTTGCACCGCATCTTTTCCATCTCCCTTTGCAGGACCGAAGCAAGAAAGTCTTTATACTTATCCTGCCGCAACATATTGTAACGGTATTTCGGGCACCACTCAAAGTGGAAAACAATTTGCCCGACCCCGTGTACAGACCCAGATTCATTGCTGACGCTATTCATGCTAACACGTCGGTGGCCTCGCGCTGCGTAAAAGTCGCGGCGCAGCCGCCACAAAAATTTTACAGGAAAAGTTTTTCAACTGAAGGGTTCAATTCATCTCCGCCCTAAAGGGCGGTCGCTACGCTAGATTTCTTGAACCCTCCAGACCACCCATTTTTAAGAAGGTTTTTGCGAAAGTGATAAGTAATTATGAGAACAACTATAGTAATATGGAGGAAATCGGATCAGAAAAGCCCAGTAATACTATCTCTAGTTTTGCAAAAGAGTACGATGCCGGTTTTGAAGACTTAAAAAATAGAATAAATCAGATGATGGTATCTGAGAATGTATTAAATGAACCTGGGATGAATGTAGTCCGTAATACTATCAATGCTTTAAAGGACACTATGAATCCTATAGTCTACTCTGGTAATCAAACTTCAAGCAGGAAAATAATAGCTGATAGATTAATGCATATGGGTACGGAACTACTAATGTATACTGGAAATTACTATATAAACGAAAATCATGACATAACCAAGTTCTCTTTTGATTTCCATAATACTATTTTCTCATTTACTGAGCTATGGTCTGAACGATATAAGAAATTAAAAAGTAATGGTAAGATTACAATCACAATAAAAATAAAACAAGTTATTTTTGGTTTGTTCAACCGAAATAGCTAAATTTTTGAGTCAAGTTCAAGCCTACCTCGGTGTTCCCCTGCCGAAACCACCTTCAAAACCCATCTACCTCACAAAGACCAACTACATAGAAACTCTTTCAGAAAGAGTTTCATCAGAAACGCTTGGCTGACGGGGCTTTATCCAAAGCTCCCGTGCCGTTCTCGGTCTTCGACCTCGTTATTGGCGCGGTTCGCTATAGAGTTGCTTGGGATTAAAGCATATCGTGATCAATGTATGTTACGAGCTCTATGCTTTTGCTTGCCTCAATTATCCTGTAGATAAGCAGGTTGTTTTGGATATGTGCTTCCCATAGTCCCTTGTACTTGCTCCTTAACGGATGCCCAGAGTGGTACGGGTCTTGTAGGATTCGCTCTATTTTAAGCATGAGCTGTTTGTGGGTTTCAGAATGTCTCTTCTTTAGACCTTTTACCGCTTTTTCGTACTCTCTGGACGGTACAACAGAGTACGCCATGCCATCCACCTAAGAATTAGCCGAACGCTTTCTTGAAGCTCCCAAAGTCCTTGTAAGACCTATAGTTCCCAGCACCTAGGTCCTTGAGCCCTCTCTCTATGGATTTCTGCGCCTTAGAACTTAGCTTTATTTCCGCCTCTTCTGCCTTTATCTCATGCAATACCTTGGTTAAAAGATCGGCTACTGTATCAAGCTGCTCTGAAATATCCTCAAGCTTTGCCTGATGATCCTTTCTTTGTTTTTGAACTGTTTCGGTCCTCATATGACCACCAATTACAGTAAATTTATGGTTATGCGGATATATAGCTTTTGTCCCAACCCTCAAATCACTGGGCCGTCCCATATCCTACTCTATCTGCACAACCTGTAAATATCCCTTCTGGTTAATTACTATAATTCAGGATTTACTTCGGTGTTCCTCTGTCAAAACTACCCTCAAAACCAATTTACCTCACAAAGACCAACTACATAAATGGCCTCGCCTGCGCCAAGTGGGTCTGGCTCAAGTTCAATAATCCTGAAGACCTTCCCGAAGTTGATGAAGCTACCCAGCGCCGCTTCGATGAGGGCCACAGGGTAGGAGAGCTTGCGAAAAGCCTCTTTCCTAATGGGATAGACATAGAGGAGGTAATCCCTGCGGAGAACGACAAGAAGTCCCGTGAGCTACTTAAGACACGAAAACCCCTCTTTGAGGCCGGCTTCCTCCACAAAAACGGTAAGTGCTACGCCCGCGCTGACATCCTTGTACCTGTTCCAAGCGGGAAATGGGACATACTGGAGGTGAAAAGCAGCACCCACGTGAAGGACTACCATCTCCATGACATATCCTTCCAGAAGTACTGCTATGAGAGCGCCGGACTTGGGATCAGGAAGTGCTTTGTCGTCCATGTCAACAGCGAATACGCGAAACACGGCAAGATAGAGCCCAAGGAGTTCTTTGCAAGAGAGGAGGTTACTGACAAGGTGGCGGAATTGATGCCGGACGTGCCTTCAAGGATAAAAACGATACTCGCGATAACGAAACTCAAGCAGTGCCCCGAATTCAAGTATGGCGAGGACTACCACAAGGACGACTATGGAGTCCATGGCAACGACCGGTTTTGGAAGGAGCACCCTGACTCTGACATAATCAACCTATACTGGGGAGGCAAGGACGCGATTGAGCTGTTCAATGAGGGGATCCTTCGCATCCGCGACATCCCTGCCGGCTATGAGCTCAACAAGAAGCAGCAGATACAGAAGCAGGCCCACACGGACGATAAGCACCACATCGACCACAAGGAGCTCGCCGCCTTCCTTAAGCGTCTACAGTACCCGCTCTACTTCATCGACTTTGAGAGCTACCAGACCGCGATCCCGCTATATGACGGCCTTAGGCCCTACCAGCAGATACCCTTCCAGTTCTCCGTTCATATCACTACCAAGAAGGGCCAGAGGCCAAAGCATCACTCCTTTATCGCCAAGGGCGCAGGTGACCCTAGGCCGGCCTTCATCTTGGCCCTCAAGGGCGCGCTTGGCTCCAAGGGGAGCGTGATCGTGTATAACCAGACCTTCGAGCAGACCGTGCTTAGGAGCCTGGCCGAGCAGATGCCACAGTACTCTGAATGGGTCGAGGCCACTGTTGAGCGCATGGTCGACCTTCTCTCTCCCTTCAGGAGCTTCGCCTACTACCATCCCCTCCAAAATGGCAAGGCATCGCTCAAGAGCGTGCTGCCCGCGCTCACCGGCATCACCTATGACGACTTCGAGATCGCCAATGGCTCTGATGCCTCCTTATCCTACCTGTTCATCACCCATGGCAGCTACGAAGGGGATAAGGCGACGCCCAAGGAGGCGAGGGCCATTAGAAAGCACCTGGAGAGGTACTGCGGGCAGGATACTAAAGGGATGATCCACATACTAGAGAAGCTGGAGGGCTTTGTTAGCCATTAAACCATTCCACTACTCCTAAAATCCGAGCCGATATATTAATTTTGTCAAGCAATCAATAGTGGCGATTGGATGGCGGACAATAGGGAACTCCTGAAGACTATCTTGGCGAGCAAGAGGAATGCTGTGTATCTTACACCGGCACAAACAGACGACTTTAGGTCATACCTGCAAAAGCAAAGGATATCCGGAATAAAGTCCTGGCCAACGGGCAAATCGGCATGGACCACCGGATTCGGGCAGAGGCGCGTCCTTGACAGGAAGTTCTGGGGCAACTGACTTCTGCAGCGAGGCGATTGGATGGATGGGATAAGGACACCTACGATAGAGAAGTATGTGCTGATCAACGCACGCGAGGCAGCAAGGGCGCACAGGGAGTTTAGGAAGGAGTATGCGAGCTGGCTGAAGGCTTACAAGAGCCATGACGTAACCAAGATCGCAGAATTGGCGAAGCAGCGAGATCTAAAGGCAAGGAAGGCGAGCATGGCATACCACCAAGCAGACAAATTCCTCCTTGGAATATGTAGCATGTGGAAAGTCGAGCACCTACATGAGTAAGCCCAGCATAGCAATCCCCTAACCCCGTTACTGTGCGGAGGCTACTTTTGGCTCTGTTACTACTAGATTTTTATAATTGCTCATTCATAACCCTTACTGTTGGTGGTAATATGAAAAGTTTGCAGTCTCAGAAGATGATAGAGAGGAGACTTGATACAAAATTAGACAAGATTACAGAGCTACTTAGCACTATTATAGAGAAAATGGACAAAGAAGACACCGAGCTCGACAAAAAGACAATCAGGCGCATAGCCAAAGAGTGGCAGGGCATTGATTCAGGCAAGGTTAAAGTCCATCACTACAACAGCCTAAAGGATTTTGATAGAGCGCTAGGCTGACCTGCATGGCCTATACGCCGGCGTTTTCTGACAAGATGCAGAAAGAGCTAGCCTACAGGAAAAAGCGTGATAGGGCAACATACACTCAAGCCATGAAGAAGATGGCTGATATATTGGAGAACCCTGAGATTGGAAAGCCCCAGCGAGCTCCTCTTGTTGGAATAAGAAGGTTCCACGTAGGGCCACTAGTGATAACCTACAGAGTAAACGAGGAAAAGCACGAGGTAACCTTCACCTCCTTCGAGCATCACGAATAAATGCTTTCACGCCAGAGCCCCGTTCTTGGGCTTTACCTTGAATAACGCCCCACGCCCAGTCTCGCTTTCCAAGCTCGTTACTGTGCGGAGGCTAGTTTTGGGTCAGAAATGCATATATATTTGAAAACACGCGATTATAACGTGGTAAATTGATTAGTTCTGAAAGGGCTAAAGCTTATGGGAAACTCGAAGCAAAGATCGGAAAGACTGCGCTAGTTCGATATAACGGAGAAGTTCCCAATGGCAATAATATTTGGATTAAAAGAGAATTCGATAATCCCTTCGGTAGCCATTACGATCGCGTTTATTTAGAACTCTTTAGGCACTATGAAAGCAGCAAGATCATAACTCCTGGAAGTAAGGTAATAGAAACGACCTCTGGAACGGCCGGGGTGTCGTTTGCCGGAATAGGAAAATTGTTGCGTTATGACTGTTATGTAATACTCCCAGAAGGCGGGGAAAAAGCCAGGGAAACGGCACTTTTAGAGCAGCTACCTGATAAAAATCATCTTATCTTTAGTTCGGCCAAGGGGTATGTCAGTGCCCTACCTCACTCTGTGGGCAGATACCTTGTAAAGCACAGAGATTTTATATTTCTCAACCACTCGATGGGTCCTAATAAAACTGAAAATCTTATTACCCTGGAAGCCTTGAAAAATATAGGTGATGAGATACAAGCACAGCTCAAACCCGACTACTTTATACCAGCAGTGGGAAACGGCTCTAGTGTTCTTGGGCCAGCGAGCGCCCTCTGCAATGTAACCGTTGTAGGATTTGAGACTGTTCAGTCGGCAGTTGCCTTTAATTTATTGCATCCTGGCAGATACGAAGCGGACTTTGGTATCAAACCAGGCACTCTCTCACGCCATAGGTTACCAGGCACCAGCTTCCAAGGAATAGACTTCCCGCATATTAAAAGCGCTATAAAGAGTGGCATACTCAAAGATGTGGTACTTGTAAGCGACCAATTTATTGACGCTGAATACCAAGGCCTAACCGGCAGAGACACTACTAAGGGACTAATCCACTGGGACAAGCCAATAGCTGATAATCAGGAGGCAGGTAGAACAACCAGAGCAGGCATAAATGTTGCATTGGAGATCTCAACTTATGTAACTGGTAAGAACTTAGTGGTAATTGGCTATGACAAAGCCAACAGGTATGATTCTGAATAGACTATTTTAACTCCTCTCGAGCTCCGTCGTCTCCAAGACTTCCGAGACCAAGCCCCGAACCGAACTCCCCTCTAGCTTCCGCGCTGCCGCTTGCCACGATCCTCTTCGGCCCTCTGGCGTATCCTTTCCTGGGTGTATCCCGCGGTCTGCCTTGCTTTCCTCCGGCTGACTTTTAAAGCTGCCGCATTACCCCTTTTGAAGACAGTAGTGAAATAGGCACCGGCCAATATAATCAAGAACAGAGCAAGGAAAATGCCAAACAGAACCACATTCTGATAAAGTAGGAGGAAGCCGATGGCTGCAACTAGGAACAGTACTCCTATAATGCCGATTATCCATGAAGCGTTCATAATATTACTATTCTGGTAATCTTTATAAACCTGAGCCAGGCTGATAGATTCTTCCTTGATGTCCAGGTGCAAGGAACCAAGATATTGAGCAGGGCCAATGCCGAAGCCTCGGCATATGCTCTTTTAAGGTGGATTCACCAAATAATACCATGGGAGTTAGCAAAAAGCTGACTGCGGGCCATCCCGAAGACAGGTATATGGCTAGAATAGGGTATACCGGAAATCTAAAGGACCTTTCTGAAACCATCTGCATCGGCCACAATCTAGGTAAACTAATAAACAGCGAGATCGTCAAATTCGGATACGAAGATTTCAATATGGCTGTTCAAACAGACAAAGGCAGGTACTTTGTCAAGATTTTCTCCAAGAATAGAGATGTCGAAAGGAGCACTTGGGGCACTTCTAAGAGATATATGGATATAATGAACCGTGCTTCTCATTCCGGAGCAAATGTACCCAAACTAATTGATTTCGATGCATGTTATTTCAGCACCTTGGCTGTCTGGAACACAGATTTGGAATTAAAGCTATGCATAATGGAATTTATAGACGGGGATAACCTCTACATGTCCAATTCTAATTTAACTGAAAACGAAGTCAAAACGGTAGCTAAACAAGCTGCCTTAATCAATAAAATTGATCTAAAGCCCGAATTTGTCTACGATCGATGGGCTACCGTAAATTTTGCCAAGGAATTCAAGAAGAAGGGTGAATACTTAGAGGCCAGGGATATGGGACTAATAATGCCTGTTCTGGAAGAATTTAGCAGGATCAAGCTTGATTCACTACCTCACTGCTTTGTACATGGAGATATCCTAAAGACGAACGTTGTCAAAGACAAGGCTGGCAAGCTGTGGATAGTCGACTTTGCCGTATCAAATTATTACCCCAGAATTGTCGAGCTGGCCGTATTGGCGTGCAACATGCTATTTGATGGGAATAGCAAAGGAATGAGCGATTCCAACCTGAAGCTAGCATTAAGAGAGTATGAGAAAACCATCGCTTTAACCGAGCAAGAGCATCGCCTCCTCCCCATCTTCATAAAAGCTGCCCATTCAATGCATATCCTGTCCGCAAATTACGAGAAAGTCGTAAACGGCAACACCACGAAAGAAAACGAGTACTGGATAAAACAAGGCCGAAGCGGTCTGATGCAAGCCTGAAAGCCCCGCCAAGCCTCGCTTACGCTCGTTACTGTGCGGAGGCTAAGTGACTTCTACAGGCAGGTCATTATTTGTCCAGCGATCCCCGATGTACAGGTATCTTGAGCCAGGCACGACTCTCGATACCTGCCTTGCCACGGATCTTGGGATAAGCAGCAGGTCGCCAGGCTCGAGCGTTACGCTGATCGGTACTGGATCCTTTGGCCTCTTGTATGCACCAGCAATCTGATTGTAGCCCTGGAGGATATCGTAGGTGATTGACCCCTCCTGCAGAAGGATGGCCTCAAAACCGATGGATTCCTCTGGCGGCCTGGGCAAACGGATTTTCATGGTTGATGGAGCGAACATGGTAGTCAGGGTCGCCTCTATCTTTTTCCCATCTGGAGTCACCGCGTTGCGAATAATTATGTGCTCTACTGGCTTAGTTGGAGGGTAGGCTTCCTCTCTTGGCTTGCCGATCCAGTCATTATGCGTGCCGTTCAGCAGCTTATTGAAGAGATTTGAATCAAAGCCAAACTTCTGTATGAAGTTCAGATAAGGTGGAGCTTCAACGCAGCGCAGAACGTCAGTGATAAGCACCACGGGCCCGTTCTGGGTGACGATGTCGCTTCTCTGCCCTGCTATAGCCCCCCTAATCATGTTGCTTGTCTTTGGCGAGATTGTTTTGTTCATAATATCTCTGTTTATCTTCGCAGCTGTTCAAATATATACGAATATCTACCACATTAGACAGTCGTCCCATGTCATAGATGGCTGTTTACGGCCCAGCTACGAGCCCAAGACCCCACCCCCACCACCAAGCCGAGCACTAGGAGGGGCGGGCAAACTTAGCGAACTGCCGCCGAGCCCCCCTCTACCTCCCCTTGAGCATGAATAACGCTCCCCCTAGGTCTCTAAGCCCACGCTACGAGCCTTGCCTTCTATCGCTAAAGCTTTCCTACCAAATCATCACTAGGCTTCAGGGTTTTCTTCCCCGGCTCCCAGTTTACGGGGCAGACGTCTCCGGGATTTTTCCTGACCCATACGGCAGCCCTGAGCTTCCTGAGGGTTTCTCCCATATTCCTGCCAATGCCGTTATCATGCATCTCGATGGTCTTCACTATCCCGTCTGGATCCACAATGAAAGTTCCCCTCAGCGAGAGGCCTTCATTTTTAAGATAGGTTCCGAACTCCTCACACATCCTTGCAGAAGGATCTGCGATCAGGGGATAATTGACCTTTTTTATTGATGGTGAAGTGTCATACCATGCTTTGTGCGCATATTTTGTATCGGTGCTGATGCCAAACACTTCGGCACCCTCTTTCTTGAACTCACCGTAATACTTTGCGGCGTCCTCAAGCTCTGTAGGGCACACAAATGAGAAATCAGCAGGATAAAAAATAAGTACCATCCACCTGCCGAGATAATTATGCAGTTTTATCTTTTTCATCTCGCCCTTGATCACCGCATCAACTTCAAGATCTGGTATTTTGTCTCCAATCCCTATCATCTAATCACCTGATTATAGGTATTCGAGGATATAACTAGCTTTCCAGCCCCACCCCCGAACCTTTCTTGAAAGAAAGATTCACCAGAGAACCTAAGCTTGGCTTTACCTTGAATAACGCCCCGCGCCTGGTCTCATTTTTCAAGCTCGTTACCGTGCGGAGCTACTCTGATCCCTTCACTTAACAAACTTAACGTATATCCTCCGGTATTGCAGGAACACTGACACAACCAGAATCGCAACTATCGCCAGGTATACGTACAGGAAAGGAGAAGCTGCGTTGCTCTTGATGCTAGAGGCTATTGAAAACGTTAAGACAAGGCTCATCAGGCCCACCAGGGCAATGACCAGTGCGTGCACAGTGAATATCATGCTGAACGCAATGCTCTGCTTGCTTCCCCCATCCTTGCCTCCTCCTATGCGGTAGAAGATCGAGGGAAGACTCATGAGATAGGGGTAGCCTTCAAATAGCGTGTACCTATACTGGATTACCAAAAGGGCCACCGCCGAAACGCAGGTGAATATGAAAGGCACTATGAACAGATTGAATGCACCACCCACAAACCCGAAGTAATAGGACGCCACAATCCAGGAAATCAGGTTAAAGAGCAGTCCAATGGTGATTAGCACTTTGGCGCCTTTTTCCAGCCCATACCTCTTGAGCTTCCTTGCTGCCATGGAACCACCACACAGCCAACATATTTATGCTTTGGTATGGCGTATTATTGGTCCAAGGTGTTTCAATAAGGATCCTCAAAAGGAAAGGCGGCTTCAATGAAGAAGTTTACGAGAAGTTAAAACGGGTAGCCAAAGCAAAGACGCTGATAACCTACTCCAAGTTGAACGAAGAGTGCAACCTTGGTCTCAATTTTGACCTAGAGAACGACAGAAACGAAATCGCGGATATCCTGGGCACAATAGCATGGAGGGAAGTCTGCGTTGGAAGGCCCATGTTATCCGCAGTGGTGGTATGGAAAAGCGTCCGGCCCTACACCCCGGCCGATGGCTTCTTCGCCTATGCCGATGAGTTAGGGCTTAGGCAACCGGAAGAAGAAGACCGCACATTGTGGTATAGGCTGCTTAATGCAAGTTATGAAAAATGGAAGGATGCATGACCCGGATCTTACTCTAGATCGTCGTTTAACGTATCATTATCCAACTTGTTCTGTTTAGCCAGTTCTGCATACTGCTTAAGCCGCTCAAGTTCGCTGGCGTGGTTAAGCTCTGGTACTGGCAGATCTGCCTCTTCGACCTGTTTTTCCAGCTCCGGTTCTGTTGCGTCCCGCAAAAAGCCATAATAGATTTTATTATCTACTGATGGATTGCCTTGAAACGGGTTGTCCTGGACTTCGGCCGGTTGGTTAACGGCAAGCTCTGTTTTGTCTTCTGTATTGACTGCTATGCCCAGAAAGAGTTTGATTCTGTCGGATAAACTGACCATGGGATAAGTAAGGGTCAACTTGTCTTTAAACCTTTATTGGCTCCGCCAGCAATACCCCGATTCCGGCCCTCGCCTTCCGAACAATGCATAAGCCTTTATATTTGAGGCAACCTTAATTAACCTGCGGAGAAGGAAGCGCAACAGCACTAATTCTACGTATAAACACAAAATAAAGTGAATTGAATGAGCTACGGAGACAACGAAGGATTCGGAAATAGTTCCTATGGAGGACGCGGCGGAGGGAGGGGAGGTTATTCATCTTCCGGAAGCGGCGCACCGAAGCCAGTGAAGGCGGGGGACGAAGTGGAAGTGAAGATCGAGGCGGTCGCATCGAAGGGTGACGGCATAGCCAAGAAGGACGGATTCGTCATCTTCATAAAGGGCGCAAAGGAAGGCGACACGGTAAAGGTAAGAATATCAGATGTGAAGGAAAGATTTGCGATAGGCGAACTGATAGCCTAGGCATAAATTTCCTTTTTTCTTTTTTTACCAGAGCTAGCGTTAGCTTTCGAGCCGGATCGGGATCTCATTTTATAATCCCATCGTTCAGAGAGGATATGCGTTCATATACTGAAGTCCATCGCTTCGGCCTGCGGATTTGCCACCGGAGCCCCAACCCCCTCTTGCAATATTGTTCTGGCGCCCTTTTCGCCTTTTCCGGCATCGGTTAACAGGATCGTCTCTGTCTCTTTGCTGCCCTTCGCCAGCTCGCTCCTAAGAAGTCTCATGATGTCCTTTCTCCTTTCCACTCTCAGAATCTGCATCAGGCCCACTCCCCCAGCCGCCATCATCACAGCACAGGTAACGGCTAGGCCTGTTCTTATCTCATGCCCCCTGACCATGGAGTTATGTGCCAAAGCGGAGAAGAACACAGTCCATCCGATCGTTGTTAGCCCGACTGTGGTCTGGACCAGTCTGTGGGCGCGTTCGGTCTGGATTCCAGGTGGGCTTTTCTTGTAAGCTTTCATGGTAGATTCATCTTTTTGCATCGTAACTCCGTCGTTCCAAATATATAGCATTTTCAAGCTCCAGCCCAGCTACTCGAACCAGGCCGAGCCCTCCCTTC
Source organism: uncultured Microcaldota archaeon (assembly GCA_963799075.1). GTDB lineage: Archaea > Micrarchaeota > Micrarchaeia > Micrarchaeales > Micrarchaeaceae > JAJYUY01. The sequence goes on from CAWCVI010000002.1 coordinate 107,732, forward strand.
TACCTCTCTATAGTTTGGCATGAGACAATTAATACTGTTTAATTCATATGGCAGTTTTGTTTCGCTGGAGTTCTGTTCTCAAGGTACCAGAGAGCACATCAGTAATTTTTTTATTTAAAACGGGCGAAGGCAAGATGGTACACCATATCTTGCGAAGTTCTCCGAGATTAGTTGAAGAAAGGTTTGGTACCTCGATGCCGCAATGACCCATCAAAATCCTCCCAAAATATAATCTATCCTCTAGTTTCATGTTTTTCACCGTTAAACCATCCGATTTTGATATTATTGACATGGTGTGGAGTCTCATCAGGTCTGGTTTGCCCCCCATGAAAGCATCTACGATCTTATTTATCTTTCTCTCTTCTATACCCACATATTCCGTAGCTTTTGCCGCGGCGTTTACAAATTGGTCATTAAAGTCGAATTCCAATTTGGGATCGCCTACGTATTCGCCCTCTGCTTTATATCCAAATTGCCTGATACGCTCAACAACCGGATCCCTATGTGCATTACCCAAAACAACAAAGGCCACTTTAATTTTGTCATCTAACCCATCACATATGTTCCTGGCCATCACATCGTCCCGTATCTTATTCTGCAGATGAAAGAAGGCCATGCCCTTGACCATTGTTTTTATCGCAAAATCAAAATCCTTACTCTGTCTCGCTGCAGAAAAGAACGTCATGGCGATATGCGTTTCTATTACAGTCGTTATCGCGACCGGGCTTTTTTCCTCGTGGTCACGATCTATTGGTACGAGTCTGAGAAGCCTTTTCGTTTTCAACTCTCTTAGCATATGAAGTAAATTCTCAAATTGCCCTCTAGCCAGAGAATCCACCTTCGTATTACAATGACCCCTAATCTCTTCAGGATTCAAACGTTCTAAGAGAGCAAGCGTAGTCTTAGACTTTGGCATCTCTAGAAAAACTCCAATTTCCGAGCCACCATAATTTGATGATTTTGATTCAATTTCCTGGCATACCAATTCTGGAAATAATCGGTCATAATGGCCCGTTCCCAGAACAAATATTGGGGTGTTAAAACTGTTCATATTTACTACCTTTTACACTCAATTTATTCAAATATATCAAGCTTTCGCGCCCTTCAGGTTCGTTACTGGCGTAGGCCGCTAGCTATATGGCACCGTGAATCCTGAAAATCCAGTTGTGCACCCTATTGGCCGTTGAAGGGACATCGGCGATGATGTTGGACACGGACCTATCGCTCCTTATATCGTACCAGTAGGCTTCCTTCTCAAAGACCAGGCCATGGGGCAGGATGATTGCGGAATGTTTTATCTCGAATCCGCAATTTTCTTCGTTGTGGTCAGAGTACCATTGGGTGATGATATCGCCCTCCATTGCTTCTTTCACGAGCTCCACAATCGGGCTAAACCTCAGGAAGGCCCTCATCGGCTCATTCCCAATGTAGCCGGGCCTATCAGTCTCTGCAAACGTGATGTATGCCCCGTTGCCGTTGGCTTCGTAGGACCTTTTGGCTTTGATGGCCTTCCGCCATACCTCTTCTACCTGCTTTTCAATGCCGAATACCCAAGCAGTAGCCCCAAAGCAGTTGGCGTTTTCTTTTTCAGTTACGGTTTTAGGGGGCTGGGAATCCTTGAACCAGCCAACAGAAGGCGTAAAGGTATAGGTATGGTTGAACGGGCTGTTTGCGATGCTCGGATTCTCCTGGAGCAGTCTTATCCTCTCCCTATAGCCCCTGACTGCCCTGTTTTCCGACCTAAGCCCAATGCCCTGAGGCAGGTTAATCTTCTGGTCGGCGGGCCTCCCCGCGCTTATGGCAGGCATAGGATCACCAAAGCTAGGCCTTCATCAAATATATAGCATTTTCGAGCCACTGCCCGGTCTAAAACCACGCACCGTCCCGGCTGGAATCCCCGTCGGCTTTCCTCAGCATGTCCAATCCCAGTTTTCGCGTTCTGAGGCCTTGAAAAAACACAGCCAACGAGAGGGTCGCTATGCTAAGGCCCCCCACAAGGTTGGCGGTCTGGTTTTCAAAGTCCTTATCCATACCTACAGCCAGAAGGAGATAGCTGCCCCCCACCAAGCCCCATCCGTTATTCACATGGATTCTGCCGGCCTTCCTTAGCAGTTCCCTATTCCCTGCGGCGGCCGGCTCCTTCTGCCTTGTCCCTTTGGTAGACATTTCATCACGTTGGTTATTCCGCCGTCCTTAGCAGTTTTTTGGCCGTATCGGGCGATATCCGCTCCAGTTCAGCGGCAACGTTGGGGCGCCTAGAAACGGCCCAGGCAAGCAAACTCGTGCCGGAAGAATCCTTTGTGGTTTCAAGAAAGGCCCTCCCTTCCTCGGTCTTTATGAGCTCAAGGTCGACGGACTCGTAAAAGCCGGCTGCGACAGAGAGCACGTTCCCGCCGATGGCGGTCCGTGTGTTCTTGAGGAACTCCTGCCCTTCCCTGGTTTTGACAAGCTCAAGCGCAACGTCCTCGTGGTAGACGATGGCCCCTTCAAGCGCGCTCGCGCCGTCCGATCCCCTGGCGTTTGCGAGGAAATCCCTGCCCTCCTGTGTTTTGATAAGCTCAAGGGCGACATCCCCATAGCGGGCTACAACGCCGCGGAGCAGGGTTGTGCTGCCTCCCATGCTGGTGTTTGCCAGGAATCCCCTCCCTTCCGGGGTTTTGATAAGCTCAAGGGCGACGGTCTCGTGCTTCAAAGCCGCCAGGAGAAGCGCGCTGTCGCCGTTCAAATCCTTGGTATCCTCAAGGAGCAGCCACCCTTCGGGCGATTTCATGAGCTCGAGGGCCACGGCGTCATGGGCAAAAACGGCAAGATGGAGCGCGCTCACCCCCTGGGGCCCCCTGGTGTTCGCGAGAAGCTCCCTGCCCTCGCGGTTTCTTATGAATGTGAGCATCATCTCCCTGTTCGGCACCATGGAGAATATGGTTTGGGCGTTTACCGGGCTTTGGGCCACGGCGTCTTCATTGGACTTGTCCCTGCATGAAACGAGTAAACCAGTACCAAGGAGCGTAGCTGCAACAGTGGCCGCGGCAACACGTGCCGTGGCATGGCGAATCGTGCCGCCCGTCCTTCTTTCCTTTGAGGCTTCCATTTTTCCCACTTCTATAGCTCACTTTATTCAGATATATCAAGCTTTCGAGCCGAGCAGGGGTGAGTATCTTGGCTTCGGGCTTGAGTCACGAATCTTAATAAACGATGGATGTCCCTAGGAACCGCCTTAATTGTATACCACTCCTAACTATTTTTCTGTCTTTCCTAAGCAAAGCCATAAGAGAGTCCATGTGCTTCTTAGCTTCGTATGGGATTACCGGAATCATTGTAATCCCTCGTTCATGTTTTTGCTCAAGAGTTCGTACAGTGCCAATAACGTGATTATACGCTGCCATTCGTCCGCCCGTTTCTAGCGCCACATCACGGATAAATGCGAAATCGGTTACCTCGCCCTTCTTGGGCAGCTTAAGGTATATCTGTCCGATTGTTGCATTTAATTCTTCAGGATAAACAAAATTGGGCCCTCCCCTACTCATCTTGGGTATACCATGTGCCCCACGTACGAGGCTAACCACCACGGAGAGCGATCTACGATTCGCCCTAAATCTTCTCGCTATCCCATTTTGCCGCAGCCTTTTTCCTGGATCATCAATTATCCCTGCCTCTATCTCTTGATGAAGCCCCATCTTAGCGAGATCGGTTGCGATACCCCCCTCAGTCGTACGTCTCCAAAAGAGAGGATTGAACCCTCTCCTTGTTCTGATTGAATAGGCTAGGAATGGGCCCTTTCTGGTTCCAAACCTTTCTTTGTAGTTCATCCTTGCCATTCGTATATATTCATCCAATGGCGTTTCGGGCCTAGCGTAATTACGGGAGACTCTTGGCTGGAAAACTGACGTCCGTCTCTCCAGGAGCGCAGCTTGTGCCATCTTTTCACTTTATCACTGACCAGAAGGGCTATTTCAAATATATAAAACTAACGACCAAGCCCGTCAAGCCCAGCACAAACCGAGCCGATTCCTTCCGTCTTACGGGGGCGGGAGCTACCACCACCAGGGTTCCTTGGTATCCCCTGACCTTGCAGGTTCGGCTGGGGGGGTCCTCCCTCTTCATTGAACTTAACTGGTTGAGTGCCCTCCTCTGCTCGACCAAAGCCTCGATGATTTTTGCCTCCTCCTGTGTCGCCGCTCTCGATCCCTTTATGGGCTTGGTGGTGTGCGGAACCGTGACCGCCAATGGGGAGACCAGGTAGGGCCTTGAGAAGGTCTTGTCGTAATTCGCCAGGAGCCGGGCGACCTCTTCCATGCTCCCCGAATAGAGCACCTGGGTGCCTGCGATTTTGGCGAAGAGCACCCCGTCCCTTGCCGCGAGATGGACCTTCCAGGAATCTATCTTTGATGCATCATGCCCCCAGCTTGTGGGGCTGGCTCAGACCGCTTTCCTAAATGCCATAGGATCAAGAACTCTTCTTCCGTTCAAATATATAAGCATTCTTTGGCCGCTTCCGACGACAAGCTTGATTCTGAGCCCGGAAGGGCATGAAGGTCATGCGGCCCCAAGCAGTCCCCAGGCCGGGAAAATTGCCAAGAGCTAATAACCCTCAGGACACAGCATTAATATGCCGAATCCAAGACACAAGCGCGTGCCAGGGACAGTCACGCGCATCAGGAACAGGTGCTGGGCCTGTGATAAGGGGGGCTCGGTAGGGATCCACAGGCTCGCGGCCGGAGTGAAGGACTCCGTCCGCCCCGTCCATTTCAAGGAGAAGTGCATACAAGACGCGAAGGAGAAATACAAGGCATACTCAGCTGGCAAGAGCCAATAGCCGCCTCTCTGTTCTCGCCGCTGTCAGGAGCTTTTTCCTCCGCTCGCGGCCCGGGCCTGCCTGTTTATGCGGGTAAATACATTTATACTTTATTACAAGACGCCCGGGACCACCCCCTTCCGCTACTCCGATTCCGCAGGGCCCCTCTTATACCCCCCATGGGTGGTGGTATGCGAGATGAGACCATGGGAGACTATCAATGCAGCAGATGCAATCTGAGCTTTGGCATGTATTACGAGCTAAGGGACCACACGGCGGCTTCCCACAGGGAAGATGTTACGGAAAAAATAGTACTGAGGGCCGGCAGGGCCCTCTGATCCTTCATTTAGGCTCGCTTCTACCCCGCGCCCCTTCTCAGCAGTTTCCTGCTCGCAGGTTTGCCGGAACCGCCTTCTTTTCTAAGCTCGATTGTCGTGCGCCTCCTTCCGAATTCCTTTATGACCCTACTTATGAACTTTGAGTAATGGTCTATGGCGGATGGCGAAATTGAATCCAGTATCATACCTACTGTCATCTCACCAGTATTACGGATAGTAAGCTCTGCCCTCCCATAGCTATAGGATGCCTGGTTATAACGTATGCCTCTTTCATTGTTAAGCTTTGCTAGCCCATCTTTCCATCCTAGTTGTTTGGTCAATTTATCTCGAGTTGAGACAGATTTCAGCTCTTTTTCCCTCTCAGCAACCCTCATGAACGTCTGATGTAAGTTCTGGACAAGAGCGCAAAGAGCTTCAAAATCCCCCTTTACTTTGCAGTTGCTGAATTCGGTTATAAAGGTGACTCCTATCTCTTTGTCTACAAGGGTTTGTCGTACTACCTCTCCTGTCCTGTTCCTCTCCACTATCGTTGTCTCTCTGTCGCTCTTCACTGTCGTTTTAGCCATTTTACCACGCTGCGAGTCCCTCTACCCAGTTACCTCTTCCACTTTCCTAAGCAGCTGGAGGTAGTAATCGACCTCCGCTTCCCTCCATGTGCCAACGAGCACCTCTTCGTAAAGCCCCCGTGCCTGGGCTCTGTGCCGTTCAGCTCCCACTGGGTCTGCGGCCGATTTAGCCATGGCGGCATAGGCGTCGGCAACATCCTCCATGTGGACAGGGTTGACATCCAGGAAACGCGCGAGGCTATGCGCTTTGACCGCCTTCAGGTAAAGCCCTCTCTTTTCAACGGGGTCGGTGGAGAGATCCCCTGCGCCGCTGTAGTTGGCGCCGGCAAAGGCCGCCAGAATCCCCGGAGGATGCTTGTAGGTGGGGCTTTCCACGCATAGCCCTGCTATCTCCAGATGCAGGGCCTTCTTCTCCGCTCCGTCCGTCATATTTTCCAGCGCGGCCTTGAAGTATACGACGGCCGTCTTGTCCAGCTGCTCGGCGAGGCGGTTTCTGGCTGCCTTCAGGTCTGCTTCAACCCGGCTCTTTTTTGCGCTCTCCGCCGCGCTCGGGGCGTCCCTGGTTCTCTGCCCTCCGGCAACCGCTTGACCGATCGCATCGCTCATTTTCTCACTGCTATGCCTCACTTTATCCAGACATATTAGCCTTTCGTGCAGTCGGAGTTTGTTTTATCACAGGGAGGTGAAAGTTCAGCCGTTCCGCAGGGCCTTCAGCGATTTCACGAATCTTCCAGGATTCGATGGCGTGATGAGGTAGTGCTTCCCCCTCCTGTCCGCGATCAGGACCCCATCGGTCAGGTTTGTTATTATAACCTTCGTCCAGCCGACCCCGGGTATGTAGAACATACCGGAATAGAGGCTCGCCCCGAAGCCCTTGAAGTAGAACGGTATCCGGGTCTGCTCGACCTTCGCGATCTCCTTCACCTTCAGGTTGATCACCGCAAACGGCGACCAGGAGCGCAGTGCGCCACCTTTGACCACATAGGAGGTGCCATAGATGCCGCAGGTCGTGGCGCCCATCAGGACCAGGACCAATGCGAGCATGATGATGAAAAAGGCCAGCAGGCCCGTTAGGGCGGCAATGGCTATGAAAAGTGCAGTGATGAAAACCGTCAGGCCGATGTAGCCTCCGCCTATCCATCTGCTTATCCTCGGCCTGTTCTCCATCTTCTCGCCTGTTTAGTTAACAGAGTGGGCATTATTATGCTTGACCCTGCCTGGCTTCGGGCCTGGCCCGGCTTGCGGATGTCCGTATCATCGCAGTGCCGTCTGGCGCCGCGGTCCGGCCCTTCATATTCCCTATGGTCCTGAGGAGCCTGATTCCGTCCGCCTGAGGGACAAAGCCCGGCCGGAGAATATGCTCGTGGCCGTACCTGTCCACCCATATGCTGATCCCGGTGGGGACTTTCTTCAATAGGGTTTGCAGCGACTTCCCAGAGAGGTTTGGGTTTGCGGTCGAAGCCATTTTATCAGGAATTCCTCTAATTCTCCAGATATATATCTCTTCCGAGAGCGCTTGCTTATAGGGAGTGGGCCAGCAGCTTCTGGCGGTCCAGCCCGCCGCCGCGCAGGATGCTTGCCAGCACCTTGACCTTGTGGAGCTCCTTCACCGCATGGAAGATGGCGTGCACTCCCGTCCCCGCCAGCAGGCCCGAGACCGTGTTGGAGACCTCCCTGACGCTGCCATCCAGCGCGCCGAACAGGAAGCTCGCCCCGGCAAGCCCGAATTCCAGGCCCCCGAGGAGCATGTAGCCCAACGACCTGGCCCTCAGGTTCCATATCTGGTTCCTGAGGTACTGGCTCGGCGTGAGGGGCAGCCTCTGCCTGCGGGCCGCCGCCACGGGCGCCTCCCCGGCCCTCTTCTCCACGATCAGGTCAATCTGCTTCGTCGCCTCGCACTTCAGGCGCCTCAGGAAGCTCCGGAGGCTGCGCTTGCTCTCCTCGCTCATGGTCCCGACCGCGTCCAGGTCCTTCAGCGCCCCGCCGAACAGCCTGACGGCATGGTCGAGTTTGTCCATCCTGTCCCCGTCCCCGGGGATGTAGAAAGACCCGAGCATCAGCATGGTGCCGTCTGCTATGCGCTCGAACAGCCTCGCCCTCTCCTTCTCTATGTTATTCACGGGCCCCATGCCCAGGCAGTTCTCCTCCCTCAAGAGCCGTTTCACCGCCTCGACCATCTCGACGACATAACTGCCTTCGCCGACTTCCTGCTTAGTGATCCCCGTATGCCGGGCCTCCCTGCAAAGCGCGCAAGGACTCAAAGACTCCGCCCTCTCCTTCGGCCTTTGGACCGTCATGCCATCTCCCCCATAAATCCCTCGCCTTTTCAAATATATATAAATGGCGATTTCGCCCTGATTAGCGGAAGGAAGCCATCGGCCGCGGCCCTCGGGCGGGCAGGGGAATGGGACAGAAATGCATTTATATTTCCCCTGCCGCATCATATATGGTGATGGCATGGCTGAGGCTTCGAAATCAAATGCAAATGACACCGGCACGGCTGCTCCAACGGGAAGATCAAGGAAGAGGAGGGGCAGCAGGCTGGCGAATCTTGCAGTGACCGCAGGACTGCTTGCCGCGACGGCTGCGCCGCTCTCGTCGGAGGCGGGCCAGATCCACATAGGCGCCCTCAACAAGGCATCCAGGCTGGGGGCGGCGATAACAGAGAGCCAGAAGGCCAGCAGGATCCCAGGGGAGACGCGGTCGGTCGGCAACCAGGAGGCGGCGGTGAGCTCGAGAATCGGGGGATTCGCGGCTGCGCGGGCGCCACAGCTCAGCAACCCCCACCGGCAGGCATTGGCCGCCCCGAAGCTCGACCAGAGAGGGGGGCTCGCGGCGAAGGTGCCCATCAACCCGTACCGGATAAGCAGGGGATGGAACAGGGATACCTTCTTCTCCACGTTCTTCGTGGGGATAGAGTTCAATGACGGGATACAGCTCGCGATAGCCAACGACATAGACGGGATCGTGGTGGCCGCACAGAGCTCCGGCAACGCCGTGTACTGCGTCTCGCAGCCCGGCAGCGTGCTGGAGGTTCTTGTGGCGCAGCCCAACGGGGTCGTGGTGGGCCGTTATGTGTATGCCCCGCAGGGGCCCGAGAACGTCGTTATCGCGAGGGCTGTGGTCGGGACGGGAGGCTGTGTAGCGAGCACGTTCGCGCTGGGCCTCCAATACGGCGGCCCTCACTTCCAGGTCATGGCGAACATCGTCCTGTGACGGTCCGACGGCCGGCGGTTCGGATGAAGCCCTTTGGCCATATGGCCGGGGGGTTCGCTAGATTCATATATTTAGGGGATTAGAGAAAGTTGTGATATAATGTCTGCCAAATCAGGGGAAAGGGATGCCACAAGGGTCAACAACGCCTTTGAGCACTTCCTAAGGAGCAAGTCCGGGCACGGGATGCTTACGCTCTCGGCAGAGCAGGTAAAACTTCTATCAGCATCCAATAGGGTCCTATTGCTCCGTAGCTTCAAGAGCAGAGCCCTGAAGAGTCTCTTGCGTTCCGGAGTTGGCTACGAGTCGGTGGGCCTAGGCCACCACAGCGTATCCATCACCTATGCCGCCTATAACTAAGGCGGGATTCTGGCCAAAGCCGCGGGGGGATCGCTATCTCCTCGGCTTCAGCGCGGCCAGGGTCTCGGCGGCGTCTATCAGGATCTTGTCCACGACTCTCGGGCTGGCGCCAGCGAAGGCTTCCAATACCATTCTGCTGCTGATACCAAGACTCTTTATCGCCTTGTACCTGACGGTGAGGTCCTCATTTAGGTCCAGTGCCAGGGTCTCCTTGAATATCCTGTTGTCGCCGTTGAGCTTTTCTACCACTGCACCCCGCAGCTGCGGGCTCAGGGTCGTGTCGCGCGCGAAGCGCACCATCAGGCCGTTGTCGGCCGTGGGGCTGAGGTCCCTTACTAAATCCAGCAAATGCCCCTTGGCACCAGCCATGAGGCGTTCCGTCCTGTCCCGCCGCATATATATGGTTGGACACCAGAAATATATAATGCTCCCCATCTGGGTATTACTCTTCGCCTGACGTTTGCTGGTAGGAGGGCCGGAAAGGCTGAAAATCGCGGGAGGCGGGTCCCAGGCAAAACGTTATAAACCCTCTCCCACTAAAATAATATGAAAAAGATGATCCAATGAAGGGAAAAGTAAAGATGTTCAATGCTGCACGTGGTTTCGGATTTATCACGGGAGAGGACGGGAAGGATGTGTATGTGCACACCACTTCGATTGAAGGCGGAGCGGCCCTCGCGGTCGGCGACGCTGTGGAATACGAGGTCGTTGCAGGAGAGCGCGGCCCGGCTGCAAAGAACGTAAAGAAGATATAATCCTGACACGGCATGCGAATGCCGTTTTATAATTTTGGGCCAGCTGCGGCTTTGCGCGGCTAGGCTTGTACTATCTCGACGGTCTTGGCCCTGGCGCCCAGTCCCCTCGTTATCCTGACCTGGGACTTTGGGACGGCGAAGTACTCGCTCAGCAGCAGGATCAGGCGCTCGTTGGCCCTGCCCTCGATGGGCTTGGCGTTCACCTTTGCCCTGTAGGCTCCCTCTGCGACCTTTTCCACGGCCTCGACCCTGGAGTTCGGAACGACCCTGACGCTTATCTTCATGGATGTCACCCAAGAAAGTCTTGACCGTCGATCCTGCGACAACGCAGGTGTGCGACTTTTTCTTCTTAATCTAATCTGCGCAGGGGGGACGGCTTCCCGAACACGGACCTGTCATCGCTTGGCCTTATGGTCGGCTTGAGCTTGAACCCCTCGCCCGGCGTTATGGAGGAGAGTTTCTCCACCTCGACGGTCCCGGCTTCGTTGAACTCGATCTTCAGCCTGGCCGTGGTCCTTTCGATGATCTCGATGAACGTCGCCCCCGAAACAAGCCCTATGTCCGAGACGGGTTCCGCATCATGGGATGCCTGCATGTGTATCAGGCGTATCCCTTTTTCGTCCTGTTTCCCCATGTCGAAACAACGCCCGAAATCGATGCTCTCTCCCCGGAAGGGGCCGTCGTTAGAAGCCCAGGACAGCCCATCCATGAACTCGGGCGTCATTATCTTTTCATAGCTGACCGCGCTGACCCTGCCCCGCAACCACCCAAAAACCCCCGGGGCAGCCTCTTCGAACCGGAGCTGGGCAACGACGGTGTACGAGTCCGCGGACTTCAGGAACGCCACCCATTTCCCGATCACCGGTTTCACCTTCGGCATCCCGCGCTCCGCCAGCTTCTGGGTGAGCAGCTGCTCGGCCTGCAGCTTCATCTTGCCGAACTCGGCGCGCAGCTGGTCCGCCTTCTCGGTCGGCCCCTTGTTGGTTCCCTTGGTTTCGGTTCTTGCCATCAGACCACTGATTGATTGTGATATTCCCCCTGTTTTCCCCGCCGCAACGCGCTGCCGGCGGGGGCATCTAGGCAGAATTAGGCATGTTCGTAATATAAATAGGTGCTTGGGGCCGCGGCCGGACTACAGGGATGCAATAATGCTTTATAGTTTGCAGCCCCATAGAGTCGCGGGGGGAAGATGGCGCTTGAGCAGGTGAGGAAGGCTGACCCGGAGCTCTTCGGGTACATAAAAAGCGAGCTCGCGCGCCAGCGGGACGGCCTGGAGATGATACCGTCCGAGAACTTCCCCAGCCTGGCGGTGCTGGAGGCCTGCGGCTCGGTGCTCAACAACAAGTACTCCGAGGGCTACCCGGCTAAGAGGTACTACGGGGGGAACCAGTTCATCGACAAGGTCGAATCGCTGGCCATGGCCAGGGCGAAGGCGCTCTTCGGCGTCCCGCATGCCAACGTGCAGCCCTACTCCGGCTCTCCGGCGAACCTCGCGGTCTACATGGCGCTCTGCAAGCCAGGCGACACGATAATGGGGCTGAGCCTGACGGACGGAGGCCACCTGACCCATGGGTGGGGCACGAGCGCCACCGGCATGATATTCAACAGCGTCCAGTACCACCTCACCCCGGACGGGAGGATAGACATCGAGGAGGCACGGAGGCTTGCAAGGGAGGGCAAGCCGAAGCTCATCTGGATCGGCGCCACCGCCTACCCCAGGCCGCTGCCTTTCAGGGAGTTCGCAGAGATAGCCGACGAGACGGGCGCGTACCTTGCGGCCGACATATCCCATGTGGCAGGCCTGGTGGCGGGGGGGGCACACGAAAGCCCCGTCGACCATGTCCACATAGTCACCACCACGACCCACAAGACCCTGAGGGGGCCGAGGGGCGCGCTGATAATGGCGACCGGCAGGGGGCTCAAGAAGGACCCTGAGCTCGCCGCGAAGATAGACAAGATGATATTCCCGGGACTCCAGGGAGGGCCCCACCAGCACCAGACGGCGGGCATAGCCGTGGCGCTGCTGGAGGCGTCGACGCCCGAGTTCAGAGTATATGCGGCCCAGGTAGTGAAAAACTCGGTCGCGCTCGCTGGAAGGCTCAGGGAGGACGGCATAACGCTCGTCTCCGACGGAACCGAGAACCACCTGGCGCTGATAGACCTGACGCCCTTCGGGAAAGGGAAGGGGGTATTCGTCCAGTACGCCCTCGACGAGGCCAACATAACGGTCAACAAGAACACCATACCCGGAGAGCCCTCCAGCGCCTTCTACCCCAGCGGGATCAGGCTCGGCCCCCCGGCCATAACGACCAGGGGCATGAAGGAGGGGGAGATGGTGCAGATAGCCGACATGATAGCCAGGATTATAAAGGAGGTAAGCTCAAACGAGCTTCCGGAGGACAAGGAGGGGAGGATCGCCTACCTGAAGAGGTTCAGGGCGGACCTGAAGTCTAACAGGACCGTGGAAGAGGTGAGGAACCAGGTGCTCGGGATCTGCAAAAGGTTCCCCCTGTACCCCGAATTGGAGCTATAGGACATATGCCTACATTTCTGCCAAAAAGCCTAAAATTCCCAAATTGTAGACCTATAGGTTTCAGGCCCTCGAATACTTCCTGAAGACGAAGTCGGCAAAGTCCTTCGCCTCCTCCTCCTTCCATTCCTTGAAGTTCACCTCGGGGAAGTAGGCGTCGCCGTCGTAGTCCTCCTTGACCCAGGATATGTACATCGTGTCCGCCAGGGGGAGCATCGCGGCGTAGAGCCGAGCCCCTCCCATGCAGTATATCTCGTTGCTGTTCTTCCTCGCCTCCCTGAGCGCCTCGTCGACGCTCCTGCAGACCTTCGCGCCCGGCTGCTTCTCCAGGGTGGTGCTCACTATTATGTTCGCCCTGCCGGGCAGCGGCCTGAACTTGTCCGGGATGGAGAGCCAGGTCGTCTTCCCCATTATCACCGTGCTCCCCTCGGTCAGGGACCTGAAGAGCCTCATGTCGTCGGCTATCTGCCAGGGCAGTTCCCCGTGCACGCCTATCACCCTGTCCTTCGTCATCGCCACTATTATGTTTATTCCCATTCTCACACCGCTATGTCGAACTTGATGGCCGGGTGGCTCTGGTAGCCCTCGATCGTGCTGTCCGCGCTCTGCCAGCCGAATATGTCCGTGAACTTCTCCGTCCTGATCCTTGGGGGAGGGTACTTGTCCGCGTCCCTGCCTAGCTGCTCCCCGGCGCCCTCCAGGTGGTTCTCGTAGATGTGGACGTCCGCGAGGAACCCCACGAGCCTCCCCTCCCTTAGCCCGGCCCCCTTGGCGAGCAGGTGCAGGAGCAGGGCGTAGCTCGCGATGTTGAACGGAAGGCCTAGCATCGTGTCCACCGACCTCTGGTTCCAGAGCAGGTTTAGCCTTCCGCCTATCACGGTAACCTGGAAGCCGTAGTGGCACGGCGGCAGGCCCATCAGGTGCAGCTGCTGCGGGTTCCATGCCGCCACTATCATCCGCCTGTCGCTCGGGTCGCTCTTGAGCTTCTCGACGACCCGCCTTAGCTGGTCCTCTCCCTTGCCCGAATAATCGGAATCGCAGCCGGCGTAGTCGGCGTTGAAGTGCCTCCATTGGAAGCCGTAGATTGGGCCCAGGTCGCGCTCCTCTAGCATCCTCTTCTTCGCCTCGTCGGTGTGGCCGTAGGGCGCCTTCAGAGGGCTCGCCCACTCGTCCCAGATGTGGTTGTTGCGCTCCTGTAGCCATTTCTTGTCGGTGATGCCCTTTATGAAGAACTCCAGCTCCGATGCTATGTTCCTGAACGGCACCCTCTTGGTGGTCAGGAGGGGAAAGCCGTCTGCCATGTCGTGCTCGAACATAGCGCCGGCGATGGACTTCGCCTTCACGCCGGTCCTGTTCTCCTTCCACTCCCCCTCGTCCATTATCCTTCTCACAATCCCGAGATAAGCTTGATCCGCCCCCACGCCAGCACCAGTACGACCTTTTCCCTCTAAAAGTATAAATTATGCACCCTATTTTCCTTTACCTCGCCGGCTGGCGGGGCCGGGGCGCAGGATATTTATAGATACCCTTGCTTATTTGTTAGAGGTAGAAGAGAATGCCAGCTGTTTCACGGTCCAAGAAGGCGCCCTCGCACATAGCGCTCATACCTGACGGCAACAGGCGCTGGTCCAGGGGCCAGGGCCTCTCCCTGATGAGCGGGTACAAGAACGGGGTCGAGAAGTTCATCTCGTTCAGCCTGTGGGCCAAGTCCATGGGCGTGAGGACCCTCACCGTATGGGCCCTCTCGACGGAGAACATAAGGAACAGGTCTAGGCTCGAGCTCAACACGCTCTACGGCCTCTACATGAAGGCCGCCCGCGACCCGAAGCTTCTCGCCCTGCTGCTGAAGAACAGGGCACGGGTGAAGTTCGTCGGGAACATGAAACTCATACCTTCAAACCTCAGGGGCGTGCTCCGCGAGCTGGAGACCAAGACCGCCGCCTGCAGGGAACTCACGATAAACCTCCTCGTGGGGTACGGGGGCCGCGATGACATACTCTACGCGGTCGGGAAGGCCAGCTCGGAGAGGGAGTTCGCGAAGAACATACGGACCTCCTCCATACCCGAGGTTGACCTGGTCATAAGGACGTCGGGCGAGCGCCGCCTGTCCGGCTTCCTGCCCTGGCAGACAGACTACTCGGAGATATACTTCTCCAGGAAGTTCTGGCCGGACTTCCAGAGGCGCGACCTGAAGAGGGCGATAGACTCGTACACCGCAAGGGACAGGCGGTTCGGCAAGTGAGGCATGCATGCCCCCCTCCAAGAAAAGGGACTTCCTTAAGGACATCAACCCCTTCTCGTTCGGGCTCCCGGGACCCGCTGCGCTTATTCTCGTGCTTCTCATCCTCAGCCTGGTCATGGGCGTCGCGGCGACGGCCCTCCTGAACTACCGCTCCATAACCACCAGCCTCTATTACCTGGTGGCCAACGGCTCGCTCACAGGCATCCTGATAATAATGATGCCCGCGCTGCTGACCGCTATACTGATCAAGGTGTTCAAGAGGAAGGTGGACCTGAAGTACATACTCTTCGTGGCGATAATAGGGGCGTTCTGCTACTCCATCTTCATACTGCTGTCGTCGATAATCTACATCGCCTGGGGCCACTATGCGCTGGCCGGCCTGGCGCTCCTCGTCGGGGACGCCAGCATATTCGGGTGGTGGTTCTTCGCCAGCAAGATGCTGCTGGACAAGAGGAAGGTCGACCTGGTCTTCGCCCTGGTGCAGCCGACCTTCAACATACTCCTCTACTTCCCCTACAGCGACCGCATAATCTCCTTCGCGACGCCCTTCAACATCCTCATATTCAAGCTCTACGCCGGCATATTCATCTTCCTCGTGACCTGCTACACCATAATCTACCTTGTTGACAGGCCCTACAAGAAGAACTTCGGCTTCGACAGCTTCGACGCCTTCACCCAGCTGATCCAGAACTGGCTGTTCGACGTCAATACGGCGGCCCCGTTCGGGGCGAAGTTCGGGAAGCCCAGCGACATAGCCATCGACACCGTGACCATCAAGGACCTGAAGGGGAAGATCAAGGTCGTCTTCTTCGCTCCGGACATACACTACGGCCCGGCGGGCACCATAGGGGGCAGCGACTTCCCCCATCTGCTGGAGAGGCACGCCGTCGAGAAATATGGGGTCCCGGCGTTCATAATGCACAGGGCTGTCGACATGGACAGCAACCCGATCTCCAGCACCCAGTTCGGGCGCATAAGGGACGCGATGGATAGGGGGATCAGGGAAGGAAAGCCGCTGCAGGGCGGGCTCTCCTACACCGAGAGCGTCTGCGGGGACTCCCAGGTATCCCGGCTCGGGGTGGGCGGGCTCTCGTTCATCACCCTGACAAGGGCGCCCAGGGTCACGGAGGACGTGGCCCAGGCGGCGGCCGCGATATTCAGTGAGGTCGCAGAGGCGAAGTTCGGCAACTGCATAATAATCGACGCCCACAATTCGAGGCTCGAGAGCGCCCCCCGGGAGGAGATTGACGGAGTCAAGTTCAAGTCCAGGTTCGCGGAGGAGTACGTGAGGGCGATGAAGTCCATGGGGAAGCCCTGGCACACCTCCAAGGCGATCAGGTTCGGCGCCGCGAGGCATGAGCTCTACGACGAGCTGGGCGGGCCTACGGACCTGGCCAGGGGAAACCTGAACGTCGCCGTGTTCGGCTTCAACGGCTACCGGCGCGCCCTGGTGCACATAAACGGCAACAACATGCTGCCCAGCATGAGGAAGAAGATAATAGCGCACATGAAGAGGAGGTTCCGCCTGGAGGCGGAGGTCTACACCACAGACACCCATGCGGTAAACTCCCTGGGATTCGAGGCCGACAACGTGATCGGCAGGAGCACCAGCTTCGAAAAGATCGCGCCACTGATAGACACCTGCGCCCGGAAGGCGCTGGAGAACATGGAGGAGGCCAGGGCCTACCACGACAGGGTGGTGGCCGAGAGGTTCATGATCTGGGGCCAGAATAGCATGGACAGCATACTCACGGTCGCCAGGTCGGTCTACGACTTCACCAAGGTGATGATACCTGTGGTGATAGTGGTCGGGTTTATAATCGCTGCGTGGGTAATATCGGTGGTGTGACAGAATGCTGCTGATCTCCTATCTCGTGTTCGTCGTCTTGGCCGCAGTGGCCGTGGCCCTGTTCGCCTACTGGTCCTACAGGAGGCGGGAGCTGCGCCATGCGCTGCCGGTCCTGGTGGCGGTGGTAGCGGCGGGCATCATAGCGGCCGTCGCATACCCGCAGTACATGCCGCTGGGCGGCTTCTTCGCCTCCTCGCTGGCCGTGGCCGCCGTGTCGGCGATGCTGCCTCTGCTCTACAGGAGGAGGCCAATGGCCTTCATGGTGGTCATATTCCTGCTTGCCTACGCCGCCGCGACGAGCTTCTACAGGGCCTCGGTGGTGGGGATGTTCGGCGTGGGGATAGTGGTAGGCGCGCTCTACGCCGAGAGGTACCTCTCGAAGAGGCGGGAGGACAGGAGCATGAGGAGGACCAGGACGGAGATGGAGAGGGACATGGTGCAGATAATAATAGGCCTTGTCGTCCTCTGCCTGATGATCATATGGCATCAGAACTACGTCTACATACTCTTCTGGCTGATGCTGCTGGGCATCCTCTTCAACGACCTGATATCCGATAGGGGGGCGGCCTACAGGGCGCTCTCCAGGTTCGAGAGGAGGGATGTCAATTACGGGGTGGGGGCGATGCACCTGGTCGCGGGGCTGGCCATACTGATCGGCTTCGCGAGCTTCAAGCTCGCTCTGTTCGGCATATACCCGCTCTTCTTCGGCGACGCGCTGGCGACGCTCACCGGCATACGCTTCTACAGGTCCAGCAAGCTGCCCTACAACAGGGCCAAGACCGTGGCCGGGACTGCGGCGTTCTTCATAGCCGCGCTGATCCCGGGCATACTTCTGCTAGGCCCCTGGGGCATAGCGGTCGCCGTGGTGCTGACGATCGTGGAGAGCGTGGCGATGCCCGTGGATGACAACGTGGCTGTCCCCGTGGCGACGGTCATACTGGGCGCTCTGCTGCGCGTCTGACCGGCCGGGATTCGCGGCGCCGCAAAAGGCATATATATTTCAGCGGCGAAGGTTAGCCGACGGGGTTTGTATTTATGCCGAAGTGCAGGTTCACCGCAGGGCAGTTGAAGGAGGCGGGGCCGGAAAGGGTCGAGAAGGCGCTCACGAAAGATGCTTCCCTGCCGAAGGAGATGCTGGGGGACCCTGAGATGAGGGGATTCTCCTTCGGGGACTCGCGGAACAGGGGCAACCTTTTGATCGGCATGCTCCTCAGGGTGCAGCCCGGACTTGCGGTCGGTATCATAGGCAGCAGG
Organism: uncultured Microcaldota archaeon; assembly: GCA_963799075.1. Classification (GTDB taxonomy): domain Archaea; phylum Micrarchaeota; class Micrarchaeia; order Micrarchaeales; family Micrarchaeaceae; genus JAJYUY01. The sequence continues at coordinate 125,631 of CAWCVI010000002.1, forward strand.
GAGCTCAGGGAGGGGATGGGGCCCGGGGCCAAGCTCCTTGCGCAGTTCGCAGTCGAGAGCTCCCCGGATGCCGCGCTCAGGGCGCTGGAGAGCAGGGAGGTCTACCTCCTGCCGGCATCGAGCTCCAGCAGGTACATAAAATATATCGCCCACTCGTCCGTGTTCTATCCGGCCGCCGCGCGGTTCGCATTGGACCGCGAGGAGCTCTGCTCCCTGGAGAACAGGTGCGGGGGCTCGCTGGAAGATTATATAAAGCGCCTTCACAGCGGCAGGCTCTTTCTCAGGAGGGGAGATCCGGGCGTCAGGATCCATGGCGAGATGGTATGGGGCCGGAAGGGGGAAGCCCACTATTAGTTTGCCCTCAATCCGCAGGACTTCAGTATCCTCTGCAGCTCGCGCATGTTGCCGGCATCGTCGCATACATCGTCCTCCGGAGTCTCCATTACGAAATCGCCTTCCCGGAACAGCCCGTTCGAGAACAATGCCCTGAATCCCTTCTCGCCGATGCTGCCCTTTCCCAGGTGCCAATGCCTGTCGAGCCCGGAGCCGAGATCGAACTTGGCGTCGTTCAGGTGGACCAGGCCGAGGCGCTCCTTCCCGACGTGCACCTCCACTTCCGAGGCGAGCCTCTCGACCCCCTCGGCGGTCCTGATGTCGTAGCCGGCGGCGAAGGCGTGGCAGGTGTCCAGGCAGAGGCCGACCCTATTTGACCCGATGCGCCCAATTATGTCCCCTATGTCCGGGATCCTGTCGCCGACGCAGTTCTTGTAGCCCGACGAGTTCTCCAGCAGTATTCCTACTTCGCCCACTGAGTCGAGAGCCTTCTTCACCAGTTCGACAGTCCTCTCCTTCCCGTGCTCGAGGCCCTTCCCCAGGTGGGAGCCCAGGTGGATTACCGTGTTCCCGATGCCCAGCTCCCCGCAGTTGGACATGTTGCCCTTGAGCATGGTGAGGCTCTTCGCGTAGACTTCGGGGTTGGAGGAGGAGGGGTTGCAGAGGTAGGGTATGTGCGCGAACGGATGGATCCCATCGGCCAGCTCCCTGAATTTCTCTGCGTCGGCCTTTGGAATCCCTGTGATTTCCCAGGTCCTGGGGCTCGAGGCGAAGAGCTGGAGAGCCCTGTAGCCGTTGGCCTTTGCCGACGCTGGGGCGTTGTGCATTCCGCCCGCGACAGACAGGTGAAAACCGGCCCTTATCATCCCAACCTAACCCCTTTATAAGCCATCCTGAACGGCATGGGAATGCCGCTAATCCCTTGCAAACGAAGCTATTTAAAAGGCGGTCCTGTGATACCTTGCCGCTAGGTTTACAGGGGGTGTTTAGCTGGCAAGGATGCGTGGATTTAGCCTATACGACATGGAACAATTTTTGAAGGATGCGGGAGCCGGAAGGGTGAACGAAACGGCGGTGGTGTCCCTGGAGAAGGAGCTGAACGACACCGTGAGGCAGCTCGTGGAGGATGCCCATGTGTATGCCAATTACGCAGGGAGGAAGAGGATCATAAAGGGTGCTGACATAGCATTCGCGAGGGCAGGAAGGAGGAGGGTGGGGAGGTACGTCCCGGTGAGGAGGAAAGGAAGCGTGCCGGAGAGGCTTATGCAGAGGAACAGGCTGGTCAGGGCGGTCGCAAGGCATCCCGCAATCGTGCAGTGAGCCCGGTTTTGCATGATAAATCCTTTTATAGGCTCGTGCCAGATAGTTTAGCGTGCCCCGGTAGCTCAGTGGCAGAGCGCTTGCATGGTAAGCAAGAGGCCATGGGTCCAACTCCCATCCGGGGCTTGATATGGATTTGGCAATGAGCTACCGCTAAGGCGCCGGAAAAGGTTAGGAAACCGGAGCGGCCGGCGGTTTGCCCATCCTGGTCTTGTATATTTCGTAGAGAAGCGCCATCATGACGAGTGCGGCGATTGCGGCGGCTATCACATACTTGTTGAGGCCCTGGGCGGAGTTTTGCTCTGACTGGGCCATCGTGGTGGTAGGGGCTGCAACAAGGTTTTGTATCATTAGCGCCACCACAGGATCAGGGGGGACGGCGAATGAGACAGTGCACTGGGGCGATGGGCTGACCGAGAACGGGGTTATCGGGCTCCAGGTGCTGTTCCTCAATATGAATGGTGCCACCCGGGTGTAGTTGATGCTGCAGTTGTAGCCCAACGTGGTGTAGAGGGAGGTGTTCGACGAAACCAGGAGGGACAGGACAACGCCAGTGCTATAGCCCGCAGGGGGGGTCGGAGCAGACCCGGTGGCGTTGCTGAGCCTTAGCGTTACCGTGTTCGCCGCCGTTTTGTTCGACATCGACACTTCGACAGTTCCTGGCCAGAAGCCTATGTTCGTCGTAGAATGCGACGAGTTTATCTGCGTTGATGTCACGGTTCCGCTGTTGTTGACTACGAGTATCGAAGCTGTAGAAGGATTCAGCGACCCGGGGGAACTGCTGCACACCTCCACGGCAATCGTGTGCAGCACAGGGATGTAGGTTATGTTGGTAAGTTCGGCGGTGTAGCTGTATCCCGAAACGTTGAACAGGGACTGCACCGCATGGGGCAACAGGGTGTAACTAGTGCCGTTGTTCACCGTGATCCCCCCCTGCGTCGGGCCTATGAAGTTGACCCTCATCCCTACCGATGTCCCGTTCAGCGTCCCCGCCGCCTCCTTTGCCTGCGTTATGTTGGATATGGTGAAGCAGGATCCCGAATACAGAACTGTGGGCAGTATGCTGCCTCCGCCTCCGGGCCCTCCCCCTGGGCCCGACGGACCGGATCCCGGACTAATGCTCTGTATTGTGGTCGTGGGGCCTAGGGTCGAGGTGGTAGACACGGACGTGGTCGTGGTGGTAACGGGCGCGCCCGCCACTGTTACCGTATTGGATGCGGAGTTGAACGTGTAGGGGTTGGTAGGCCCTGAATCGGTGGCGATCACGTTGTAGGTGTCGGTGGCGAACTGCGGGAATATCGGCCCGAAGGTCGCGATCCCTGCCGATGCCAGGGTCACCGTGTTGACCACGATGCCGTTGGAGAGGCTCAGGGTGAAGGGACCCATCCCCCCAGATATCAGGACGTTGAACGTCACGCTCTGGCCCATTATTATCGACGTTGCGCTGGGCGTCAGCGCCGTCGCGGTAGGTTTTGTGTTGACGGTGAATTGGTTTGAGTATGCGGAACTCTTCGTCACCGGTTCGGAGTCTGTGACCAAAACGTTCGCATGGAAGGTCCCTGCGGAAGTTGTTGCGTAGGGGACTGAATTGGAAGCCACCGCACCGCCGGACCAGGATACCAGGTTGGTGACGGAGTTTGAGATTATCATGTTGTAGGTATAGGGCGCCACGCCGTTTGCGGCGTAGGTCGAAATGGGGATTGTTTGGCCGCTGTCGAGGAACACCGCGGAGAGCTGCGGCGTTGTCGGAGTTGCAAGAGGCTGCAATACTATTATCGCATTTGAAATCGAGGTGAATGTTAATGTAGGGGAAGAACCCGTATCGGTCGCGACCACATTGAACGAGTCGGAGCCCAGCGGCGGAGTTATCTTCCCGAATGTCGTGGTTCCCGCGGATGCGCCTGCCACCGAATTGACCGTTACGCCGTTCGCCGCGACAAGGTTGAGGTTGAACGGACCAGCACCCCCATTGATAACTATGCTGTAGGCTATTGACTGCCCGGCTGTTACCGTTGTCTTGTTGGGCGCCAGGAGGGTTGCGGACGGATTCGGGTATACGGTGAATGGGGAGGAGTATGCCGAATTCTTTGTCATTGGGGTGATTTCATTGTCCGTAACGATGACGTTTAGCTTGAATGTCCCTGCCAAGGTGGTGGGGTAGGAGGCCGATGGTATGCTCAATACGCCGAACGCAACCACCGCGTTGTTGGCGGCATTTGACACTATGAAGTTGTAGGTATACGGCGGAATCCCATTAGAAACGTATGTCGACATTGTTACCGTCTGCCCTGAATCGAGCGCCGATGCGGATGGAGAGGGTGTAGTTGGGATCGTGAGCGGGTATATCGAGGTGGTGGATGTCGTGGTCGACGTGGTGGTGGACGTGGAGGTGGTGGTTGATGTTGTTGTCGATGTCGACGTGGTGGTGGACGTGGAGGTGGTGGTTGATGTTGTTGTCGATGTCGATTGCGTTGTCGCGCTCGCGGTGTTCGACTGTCCCGAAGTATTAGGCGGGATCGCCGAATCGTAGGCGGTTACGTAGTAGGAATAGCTCGTGCTCGGATTCAAACCTGTGTCATCGTAGGAATTCGTTGCCGACGTACCTATTTGTGTGCTCGGCGTGCATCCTGAACCGGAACAGCGGTAAACTGTATATCCCGCAACTCCGACATTGTCCGTGCTGACGCCCCATGAAAGAGTAATCTGTGAGGAAGAATCAGCCATCGCAATTAAACTGCTTGGCACTGTAGGCGCTTGGGTATCAGGCAGCATTCCGTCGGTGGCTGCAACGCTAGTAAATCCAAAGTTCGCTTCTTGAGAGCTGGGCCCTATATCGTCAAAACCTACTCCTGGATTTCCCGTTGTGTAAGTTGTATCAATGGCATTTTCTACCGCAACTCCGTTAATGTATACGGTAATGACATTTCCTATCATCGTGGCCTCAAGTTGGTCACCGTTATGAACTACATACTGTGAACCGGAAATCGATTTTAGGCTGGTGAAACTCCCAAGTGGCCCATTCCATCTGGCTATGGCAACGTAGGCATCAGAAGTTGTCCTTAATGACCACATGATTTCGTATCCTGTGGCGGAATGCGCAGACAGTGCGCTTCGCAGCCTGATTTCCGCTTCAGGATAGTCGTTCTCCTCCAGGGTAGCCTTGAATAGGGTAACTTTTACGGTTTGGTTGCTTCCCCAGGTGCCTGTCAGAAGTGCCGTGGCATCGGCGTAACATGGACCGGCACATTCGTTCTGCGTGCCCTGAATCATTCCACCAATCGTGGCGCAATTGGCCCAGTCGAGAGCGACGGTTTTGCCGTCAATCCAATTGCCGCCTTCGGAGATCGGATTTTCCGTCAGAGGAAAATTTGTGCTGTAGGTGTGGGTTATGGGGCCGTTAAAGGTCCAGAAATCGCTGCCGATGACCGTGATGCCAGCGAACACCGCCTGCCCCGCATAGGCGCTGTTCCACCCCGTAGAGGTTCCGTGATTGGAAACTGTCGCGCCTGTTATTGTTATGACTGAACTGCCGCTGTCCGGGGTGTTGAAATCCACCGCCGAATAGATCCCATTGGCCACATAGTAGGTCGCACCCCTTACCAGGCTTGACGGGTTGCATATCCCTGTAAATCCGGTGCAGGCATTGGTCCAGTCGATGCCGTTGTTGCTGCCCGCCGCGCCGACCCTTATGTAGTAGGTCGATGCAGAATTTGTACACTGGAAGAGGAGGGCAAGCGCAAGAATTGATATAAGCAGCGTTTTGGCGCAAGGCAGATGATTTTTTAGTGCGTATTTGGCCATGTTGCTCATTCCTGCCCTGCCTGTCTGCCTAGTATAAGTGGCAAGCAAATTTAAATACCCTGTCAAAATGGCCTATCCATAGGTATTAATATGAGAAATGCCGGAATCCTAGCGTGAGAGGATGGCATTGCAGCTTTTCCTGATATGGTACTTCCTAATGGGCGGCCTGCTGGGCAACGGCGTGCCGCATTTCGTGTTCGGTGCAGCCGGGAAGGTCTTCAGGAGCCCCTTCGGCCAGAAGTCCAAGCCCAAAGTCAACGTGCTGTGGGGCCTGTCGAACTTCGTGCTCGCGACGGCCATCGCCTTTGGTCTGGTTGCGCTCGGCCTGTACAGCGGCTATTCGCTGCCCTCCATGCTGCTCGGCTTCTGGCTCATGATGCTGGTGTTCGGTCTGCAGATAAAGAGCTTCCTTAACTAATCCCGGTCCCGCGGAGACCTGAACTCTCTTACCCTTACCTTCTCGCTCCTGCGCAGCTTGCCCAGGTCTATGCCCTTGACGTGGGTTATGTTCTCCGGTATCCCGAAGCTCTCCGACCTGACCACCTTGCTGTAGAGCCTCTCCATGGCCCTGCTGTCGCCCTGGAGCGCGGCGGCGATGAAGCCCCTCACGTTCACCAGGGAGGAGTAGTCGTCCGACCTCACCGCCTCGAAGCCCTTCGGCATCATCACCGCCAGGGGCACCCGGACGGTCTCGTCGGTCAGCATGACCCCGTGGCCCACGTACCCGCTCTCGTTGAGCGACTGGCCGTGGTCTGAGGTGAGTATTATCATCTGGTCGTCGCCGAACCTGTCTATCAGGTCCTTCACGGTCTCGTAGGCGTACTGGTAGCCCTTCACTGACGCCTTCAGGTAGAGCCCCTTCCAGGACTCCACCATCCTCGGGTCCACCTTCTCCTTCATGAAGGAGGTGGCCCAGCTCAGGTCCCTGGAGTGCTCGCCCACATAGGGGTCGTGGGCCTCCATGAAGTTCGCGAAGAATAGGAAGGGCTTCTTGAGCCTCATCCGCCTTATGGTGCGCACCATGTTCTTCCCGCCCTTCTCCAGGGGCCAGCCGTCTATCATCTTGGCTTTCATCTTCTTGAGGACGGCCAGCGGGGTGAGGACCAGGCCGGTCGCCAGCGCCTCGAAGAAGAGGCCTGGATCCTCGCTCAGCACCGCGGTGGATATCTTCAGCACGTTCGTCCCATACCGGTTCCTGTACTTCGATATCAGCGGCTTTATCTTTGCCGACACCTCCACGACGCTCCCGTAGACGTCGGTGAAATAGGTCTCCTCCAGGAAGCGGTCGAACTCGTCGAAGCCGTAGACCGGGTTGAGGTAGGGGTTGGAGGTTATAGCATAGGTCTTGTACCCCATGTTCTTGAGGTCGGTTATGAAGGTCTTGGACCTGAGCATTATCCGCTCTATGTCCAGGCACTTTATGGTCCGGGTCTCGTGGGCCCCGTGCTCCGAGGGGTACTGGCCGGTGAACAGGGAGGCGTGCGAAGGCAGCGTCCAGGTGGCGGGCGCTATGCACTTGTCGAGGACAGTGAAGTTGCCGAGCCTCGAGAGCTCCATCCCCCTCTTCCTGCTCAGCCTTTTGAAAGTGTCAAGCCTGAGCGTGTCCATGACGATTATGGATATGTTGAACTTCCTCATTCAAATCAACCGCTCATGCCCTTCCGGAATGTCCTGGCGGCGGCCGGTTCCGGCCGCCCGCCCTTTGCCTTCAGTTATAGCCCAGCGCCCTGAGCCTCTTCATTATCCTTTCCCTCGCCACTCCCCTCCCGGCCCTCTCGTGCATGTTGGGGCTCTTGTTCGGGGTCGTGTCAAGCGTGGAGCCCAGGGATGTGTAGCCCCTGTCATATACCGGGTTGTGCCCCAGCCCGTTCCTCTTGAGGTACTCCTGGACGTCCTCCCTCTTCCAGAACAGTATCGGATGCACCCTTACGTGCTTTGGGTTGCTCCTTGGCGAGAATATGAGCTCCTTCGCCCTTTCCTCGTGCTCGACGCCCCTTATCCCCCCGAGGAATGCGTCGAAGTTCAGGGTCCTTATCCCGCGCACCAGCGGCTCTATCTTGTGGTGCTTGTTGAACGCAAGGGTGAACTGCGAAGTTCCCGCGCCGTACTTCCTCTTGAACTCCTCCATCCTGTCGGTTCCCGCCCGGACGGTGGTCAGGCTCTCGAAGTCCCACTCCTTCCTCAGCTTTTCCACGAAATCGAACGTCTCCGGGAACTCGTACCTGGTGTCGACGAAGAGTATGGGCATGTCGTGCTTCACCTTCATCGCGATGTGCAGCATCGCCTCGCTGTCGGCGCCTCCGCTGAACCCTATCCCGACCGTCTCGTATTTCTTGGCCGCCTGCCTGATTATCTCCTCTGTCTTCTTCACCTTCTGCGATAGGGGCAGGTCCAGCAGGGCCCTGACTTCCGGCCTCATGAGGTCTATGCACCTCTGGGTCCTGTCCGAGCCGAACTCCTCTTCCGTCGCTTTCATGTCCTTTTTGTTTTTATCGCTCATGCCATCACACATTATACATAATTATATATTGCACGTAGGGGTTTAAGAACCTTGCGGCGCCCACTTTGCGGCATGGGCCAAGAACCTATTTATTCCTATCCGTCCCAGCGTAGATCATGAGGAACTGCAGTCCTGCGCTCTGGTCTCTGGGAGGAGGCGCTGCCATAACACTGGTAACAGGGCTCTACAGCAACATCCCGGGAGGGATAGTGGGCGCGGTGTCCTACGGGTTTCCGCTGGCGTGGCTGAGGAGGCTCGTCATCGCTCCGCAGTACAACCCCTGGAGGGCTGACATAGCTGGCCTCGTCACCGACCTGGTGATATGGGCCCTGGTGGTGTATGTCCTTTACATAACGGCGAAAAGCCTGGAGAGGAGAGGAGGCAAGCCGAAGGGGAAGCGCTGATCACTCCCTTACCGATTTGCCGGAGGCGAGGTCGACGACCCTGCTCGGCCTGTTCTTCAGTGCGCCGATGTCTATTATGTAATCCGCGGAATCCCGTATCGATGGCTCGATGTCGGCGAGGGAGGTCATGAAAGGCTTGCCCGTCATGTTAACGGAGGTGGTGACGAATGGGATTCCCGCCCTGGCGACGACAGCGGAGAACCAGTTGTCCGGCATCCTCACGCCGAGCGTTCCAAGGCCCTCGGTTACCGGAGGCGAGACCGAAGCCCGGTTGGAGAGCCGCATTATCAGCGTGTAGGGGCCCGGCAGCCTGGCAAGCCAATCCCGCTCTTTCCGGCCCACGATGCAGTTGGAGGTTATCCACCCCAGGGAGGGGGCTATCACGGAGAAGGGCTTCCTGTCCCTTCTCTTGAGCAGTCTCACCCGCCCCACCGCCGCGGGATTGGTGGCGTCGCAGCCCATCCCGTATATGGTGTCGGTGGGGTAGACGAAGAGCTTACCGCCCCTCATCTCTTCGAGCATCAGCGGCATCCGCCTCTCGAATTCGGCCCTGCTGAGTATCTCCATCACAGGCTATTCGCGACCTGAATTTAAAGCGTTTGCGGACGGTCATCCTTTTTGTATCGCCGCTATCCTTATGCTGAATGTCAGGTTCTGGCCGGCCAGCGGAGGGTTGAAGTCCACTGTGACCGTCGAGCTGTTGAGCGCCTTGATTATGGCCTGCTGCCCTGAATTGGTTGACACGCCCACGCCCACGGCCAGCGACATGTTCCCGAACTCGGCCCTCGGCACCTTCATTATCAGGCTCTGGTTCACGGGCCCGTAGGCCTCGCTGGCGGGTATAGTGACGTGCTTCGTCTGGTTCAGCCTCATCCCCAGGACCGCCTGCTCGAAGCCCCTGATCATCGGGCTCGTGCCCACGGTGAATTGCAGGGGCTGCTGCCCCACGTTGGAGCCGAAGACCGTGCCGTTCGCCAATGTCCCGGTGTAGTAAACGCTCACATTGTCTCCGACTGCGACGACCTGCGCCGAGGCGGTGTTGCCGATCACAAGATAGGCGACAGCCACGATCGCCGCCAGCGCCACCACGATCGCCAGGATGTGCAGTGGTCCGAGTTTGAACCCTTTGGGCTTTTCAGTCTGCATAGTATCACCCGTTTATTGGGCATTCGGGTTTAAAGCGTTGTCGGAATCCTTCGCAGGAGGGGCGGAGGCGGAGGGCCGTTCAAGGAATGGGGGCCACGGGTATAATAAAGTTCCAGGACCATTCAGAGCGGGATGCCGATGAAGCTCAACAAGCTCACCCCCGAGGAGGAGGCGGTAATGGTGAAGGGAGGCACGGAGGCGCCTTTCAGCGGGGAGTACGAGCGCAGCTTCGAGAACGGCACCTATGTCTGCAGGAGGTGCGAGGCCCCGCTCTATAGGTCAAAGGACAAGTTCGACGCGCGGTGCGGATGGCCGTCCTTCGACGACGAGATAAGGGGCGCGGTCAAGAGGATCCCAGACCCCGACGGGAGGAGGGTGGAGATAAGGTGCGGCGCCCACCTGGGCCACGTCTTCGAGGGCGAGGGCTTCACGCCTAAGAACACGAGGCACTGCGTAAACTCAGTATCCCTGAAGTTCATCCCCGAGAAGGGATGAAAGGCAGGAGGAGCGCGAAGCGCACTATCTCCTCAGATGGGGTAGAGTTCGGCTCTGACCCGCGTTGCGTTTGCCTGGTCGATCCTCAGCAGCCCGGCGGGTATTATCGGAGTGAACATCTGCGGGAAGAGCCGGCGGAGGTCGCGTTCCACCAACGCCTTCTCCACAGGGGTCTCTTTCAGGAGTATCAACGGCGATATGCTGCCGCTGGCCACCCTGGCTTCTGTCAGGGACCGGGTCTCTGCCTCCATGCGGTCCAGGATCGCCCTCTGCACCGGCCTGAGGGGCGCGACCCTCTTTTGCGCGGCGAACGTGCCGGCGCCCTCAGTCATGGAGTTTGCCTGCGCTATCACGTGGTGCAGTATCGCTTCCTGCATCAATAGGCTGCTATCGCATCCTTTCTTCTTCGCGGCATGGGGAAGTCCGGCCTTGCCGAAATGCGTCCCGGCGAGCCTGTGGAGATCGGCAGGGAGCGAGCTGTTGGCGAATCTGCCGTCCTTTTTCAATGCGATTTCCGTCATGTCGGCAAGACGGTCCAGGGTTTTGGCTATCGCCAGGTGTTCGTAGCTGCTTTTGGGATTGGCCAGGTCGAATAGCCTGAGGTCTCCCACAAGCTCCCGCCTGCTCCTCTCGTAAAACGGTTTAGTCGTCATGCTGGTCGTGGCCATAGTATCACATTGGATAGTGTTCGTTCAGATATATAGTCTTTGCTCCTTTCCCCTGCGGTTTGCCCGCTTTTTGGGAACCGGCCGTTTATCGTGGGGAGGCATGCGGCCTGCCTTGGCAGGCCTATGTTAAAATGCGGGGCGGGATATGCCAGTCACTTCCGCTGAAGGGACTCGATTGCGTCGTCCAACACGCTAAATCCATACCCCTTCAGGATTTTCTTTGCGTTGCCTTTCCTATTGGCATCAAATTCGAATTCGTTGACGGAGAATACGTCACCTATTCGGGTAATGCGCCCCATCTCGACTACATGCCTTAGGTCGACGCTTAATGCCGGGTCCTGTTCCTCCAGCGAAAGCGATGTGCATGCCCTTGTTTCTTTCACCATGTTGGCCTGGATGGATTTATAGTGGTCCTCCGACCCGCCCCTGAACGGCCCGAATCTTATTACAAGCCTTGACTTCCTTACCGTCTCGGCATTGTCCGTTATCCGGAATATTTCGTAGGACACGACGTGTGGGAAGGTCCATTCACGTATGCTGTTGATGTCTGATTTCAGCATTATAGGGATGTGCTTGACTGGAGAGTTGGTGGCTGTCCGCCTCAGCTGCACGGCAGTTGTTCCGGCTTCAGTCCCGGTGCCTATTCCAGTTTGCACTTTGGTAGTTGACATGAGCAAAGTAGCGCTTTCCCATATATAAAAGCCTGCCAGTGCCATACGCTCATTGACGAAGAGTCAGGGGAAAGCGAGGGTTTATTAGCAGCTATTTCTCTGTATAATCGGGCATCTTTATGACGGAAAGCCTCAGGACGGTCGTCAGGCCGGGCGTCACGGTGGCGGTGGTGAACAGGGGGCGTGTCCTGCTGCTCAAGCGCATCAGCCTGCCCTTCATGGTCAATCCGGGGATCTGGTACCTTGTGGGCGGAGGCCGGAAGGGGGAGAGAGCTACCTGGAGAACGCCTACAGGGAGGTGGAGGAGGAGACGGGCATTGGCAGGGGGGACCTGGAGCCCCTCGCGGCCGCAGGGGTGGTGATAATAGACCGCAGGCGGAAGCGGCGCTGGAGGAACAGATTCTTCGTATTCCGCTCGGCCACGGCAAAGGTGAGGCTCAACATCGAGAACAGGGCCTACAGGTGGGTCGGGCTTGGGGATATCGGCAGGTACGAGGACCTCCTCGGGTCGATTGAGGACAGAAAAGCGGTGCTGCGCCTTATGGGGAAGCACGCAAAGCCCTGATTGGCAGGGCTTCAGTGCGTGAACATGCCTAATTCGACATGGAACCTTATTCTCATGAGGAGGTTGTTTTCCTTGTCTATGAGGCCGATGTCCGTCGTATCGCCCTCGGTGTGGTCGGCAATTACCTCGAAACCCGCATGGATGTTCTTCCTGAAGGCGGACCTTAGCGTTTCGACCTGCGCCTGGGAGGTGAGATGGTCCATCTTGAATGTGAGTATGCTGGTCTTGTCCTTCCCCTTTTCGCTTTCGTCCAGGGAGAAGTAGGGCATCATGCTTTCCTTGCCCCTGAACTGCGGCCCTGCACTCTCGACGAGCGACTTCAGGCGGCCCGTCATCTTGCGTATGAAGGGGCTGTTTTCGTAGGTCTCGTGGAGATCGCCGTGGACGTCGAACTTCGCAACCCTGCTATGGATGGTTGAGAAACCGACATGCCGTGCCTTTGCGCCGGCAAAATCTATGCCCCTCTGCTCTATGCCCGCCGCCCTGACGAGGTGGTTGCCTATCTCCGCGGCTACCCCTGAGCGTTTGCACAGGCTCTTCCAGTCGTGGCTGACAGGTGCTTTGATCGTCTTTGTCATGGCGTCATCCTTGATGTATGATTCCCGCAGTTCAGATATATATTAGTTGCGACGGGAACCCCGCATCAGGCGGCTGGCCGGATGGGGATAGTGGCCGGCGGGGGCGGCGCCAGGGCGGCCATTACTGCCGAGGCAACGGGCATCTTGGGCCCGCCCTCTGGCGCGTAATGATAGTGCAGGTGCACCTTTGCGCCTGCCTTATCGATGTCAAGGCCGGTTGGCTTGGAGTCTTGCTTCCTGATGAGTCTGTAAAGTCTTACCGCCCCGGCCGCCAGCTCGAGCATCTCCGCGTCTTTCCTGTCCACCGTGCTGGCCGCTTTCATGTGCGCTTCGGTGGGGTTCAGGTTTAGCCATGCCTGCTGCCGGATGATCCTGCTGGGATGGTTCAGAGCAGCGGACTGAACCTCCTCGTTGGTATCGCCGAATGCCACTTTCATCGCCTTCACAAAGTGGGAATCGGCTGCGCCCAGCGGCTCGCCCGGCGCGGTCGGTTCGGCCTCTGCTTTCCTTAGCAGGGCCAGAGCCCCGTGCAGGGTTACAGGCTGCCTGTTATCGAGCTGGTGATGCGGTCGGTATCTTATGGTGGCCATTTTTATCATTCTGTTTTCTCGGTGCGGAGGAGCGCGGCGCGCGCTGCAATCCATATCCCGGCCTCGGCGGACAGGGGGAGGGCAGCTCTTGGGAAAATTACTGCCCTGCCTGGCCCGCGGGACCTGGGGGCGCCCATCGATGCCGCCTGGGTGAATGCGAATGCTTCCGGTGCCTGCCGCTCGCCTTCCTGGTTCCTTGTTATCATTTTTGCCATTTGTATCACTATGATATTATCGTTGCTCTCGCTTTCCCGTCTTAAACTATGCTTCCGCCGCCTCTGGTAAGGCAGCGCAGTGCAAGGGTATTGTCCCCCCCATTATATAAACCTTCCTGGTTTCTTCGTATAACAGCGACGATTTTTGGTGCATGTCCCTCTATCCCTATTCCGCTTCCTTCTTCTGCTGCCTCCTGGCGCGCTTCCTGGGCGCCGGGGCGGCCGCCTTCTCTTCCTGCTCGGGCGGCTCCTCCTGCCCGGCATTCTGAATCGGCGGGACTTCGTCCTGGGCCCCCTCCGCCGCGGTTGCGGTCAGTGCCGCTTCGGCCTTCTCGTCATCGGAAAGGGCCGCGGCATTGGCATCGCCCCTCTTACCCAGCATCAGCAGGAGCGCCAGGATCACGAGCAGGAGCACTATCACGATTATGAACAGGCTCGTCACGAGCGAAGGAGGGGTGAGGCCCGAAGATGGCACATTCTTCACCGTTACGGTGGTTGACTTGGGGGTGCCTGACTGGTTGGCCGTGGTCTGCGTTGTCGTGTTGCTTGCCCTTGCCGGCGCTACTATCGTGGTGGTGGCTGGCGCAGTCGTGGTTGCCGCCACTGTGATTGGCACGGTGCTGGGCGGCAGCCCTCCGGTGAAGGATTCCCCTCCCCCAATGCAGGCCCCGCAGCCGCCGCCTGTGCTTTGCGGGGGTGTCGGTACGATCGGGCTCGTGGCATTGACCACGCTGATGTGACCCGAGGCCGAAGCCGTCTCGCCGGCCGCATCAGTCACGGTCGCCGTTACCGTATCGCCGCCTAGGGTGGATGAATTGCCGTTGAATGTTATCGACCTTCTCGACTGGCCTATCGGGTTGCCGTTGATGGACCAGGAGTAGGACATGGGCATTGCCCCGCCGCCGACCATCGCGGTGACGGCCTCGCTCTGGCCCAGCTGGATGGTACCGTCGGGTATGCTTACCGTCAGGTCGTTTGACGTCAGGTTCGGGTTGACCGTTATGAAGCCGCTTCCGGAAACCCTGTTCCCGTGGACTCCGATCATGGTGAGCGTGACGTTGTTGATCCCTAGGTCGGAGAGGTTGCCCCTGAACAGCATCGAGCCGGATGCCTGCCGGATCTCGTTGCCGTTGATCTTCCACGAGTAGGTGTAGGGTCCCGCGAACATCGCGTTCGCCGGGTTGGCCGATACCGTCTCGCTCTGGCCGACGTCTATTATGCTGTCGGGTATCGAGACCAGGGGGCTTGATCCCGGGGCCGCGGACACGGTGACCGTTATCGAGCCTGACGCCTTCCCCGAAGCCGCGTCTGTGACCGCCACGGACACGTTGTCCTGGCCTAGGTCGGACGAGTTGGCGTACAGCTTAAGGGAGTTGGAGTTGCTGCCTACCTGCCTGCCGTTGAGCTTCCATGAGTATGAATAGGGCGAAGTTCCGCCGACCACGTTCGCTGTCACGGTTTCGTTCTGCCCCAGGGCCAGCGAGAGGCGCGGCGCAATCATCGCCGGGCTGCCGAGCGAGAGGGGCGCATTGGAGCCCGCGAAAACGGTTATGCTTGCCATTGCTGTCGCATTGGTGCCGTCGACATAGTCGCTGACGTACATCAGGTAGTGGTAGGTCCCAACCTGCGTGAGGTTGCGGACGTAGAAGGAGAAGGCGTCCCAGCGGGACTGGCTCGAGGGGACGTCAAATCCCCCTGGCGGGCTGACCGCCACGACGGATTGGGCCCCGTTCGGCGCGGTCTGGACCACGTTGAGCGCGTAGATGTAGCTCGGACTGGCGGCGACGCCGGACATGAAGCGGAAGTTATTGGTGAGGTTTATGCGGAGCTGGTCCAGCTGCCCCTGGGGGATGATTGCGTTCTTTGGGGCCATGGTGGCCACCAAGTCCTGCAGCGCGCGGACCGTGTCGACCGGGGTGTTGAACACTCCGGCCCCGGGGACTGAGACAGAGATGTAGAATTGATAGGTGCCCACTCGGCTGAAGGCATAGGAGGTCTCTACGGGAGTTGCTCCCTGCCTGTCGTTGACTGTGACCGTCCCGACGGCCGTGTTGGGGCTGCCGATCATTATCAGGTTCACCGTGTACTGGCTGCCGTGGGGCGCGCCGTTGGGGTTGTTGATGGTGACGTTGAAATGGAGCACGCTGGAACCGGGAACATTGCTGCCTATGATGACGTCGTATGTGCCGGAAGAGGATCCGAGCGTTAGCTGGGTTGGGCTGGAGCATGCAGGGGCCGGAGACGGGCCGTCGGAAGGGGATGAGGAATCGAATCCCGAATCCCCAGGGGTTGGATTTGATGCGGAAACCACAGATGTGACGGAATTAGCAGCCGGCACGGTTGCAGTTGCAGGCGTTATGGTGCTGGTTGAGGTCGACGTGCTCTGTGTTGTGACAGGTACCATTGTGGTAGAAGCCACGGTGGTCGTGGATCTGCCGAACGGATCGCCGTGGGGTGGGGGCACAGGAACGGAGGTAGTCGTATTAGTTATGTGGCGCGCCGCCGCTCCTGCGAAGGCAGGGACGAGCAGCGCTGCAAGAAGTACTGTGAACAGTAGGCTCAGACTGCAAAGTTTCGGCCCTTCAAAAGCATTCATATCATCACAAACAAGGATTCTAACTGCAAAGTCTGCATTGCCCCTTATATTTATAGTTTCCTATCTGTCCTTTCGGTACGCCTTCTTTTTAGGCTGGGGCCTGCACCCGTGGGGCAACCGGAGCCACGCTTGCAGCAGAGGGCAGGGATACGACAGATCTCATCAGGGGCGGGAGGGTGCTGCCCATCCTTGTTTGGGCGGTTTGTGGTGCCTTGCCCCTGATCAGGTCGAGAACCAGGCTTATGTCTCCGCTCATTCTAACGTTGAGTTCGCGCGCGCCGGCGGCCTGCTTGCCGCGTATCGACAGGTGCATCCCGCTGTTGTCCCTGAACTTCCTGAATTCCATCGCTTCCAGTTCGAAGTCTTCCGTTAGCCCATTCTGGAATCTCAGGATCTGCTCCGCTATCGCTCCATACTCGTCTCCTGTTGAGGCGTTGATCTTTACCTTTACTACGGAGTCTTCTTGTTTTGCACGAACGTTCACATTTATCACTGGAGATGTTCTGCATCCTCAAATATAAATGCGTTTTGGATGACTTTTCGGCCCTCCGCTCTTGGCTGCGCGGCTGTCCTTATTTCCTGGCTCCGGTTTCCGCCTTTCTTCTTATCGCGGCCGCCAGCCTCTCCTCCCTTGATGCGAGGAACCTTTCTATGTTGTCCCTCTCGTAGTACGGTATGAAGATTATGAGGAATGCGGTCAGCCCCATGGCGTGGACCACGAAGCTGGAGCTCGCGAAGAAGGAGAAGAATATCAGCACGGCGAGCAGGACTATCAGGCTCGAGAGGATGGTGAAGAGGAAGTGGCCGTAGAGGTGCTCGTACCTCTCCTTCCGCTCTATGTAGACCTCCAGCGAGATGACGAACACCGCCAGGAAGCACAGCGTTATTATGGACGTTCCGAGGCTTATCCCGAAGTCGCTGTAACCTCGGTAGTAGAACATGGAGCCCCAGGACTTTAGGTAGCTCGCGGCCACCGCCATCAGGAAGACGGCCCTGAGGTTGCACTTCTTCTGGAAGGCGGTGTTGAAGTTCTTCAGGTAGACGCCCAGCATGAAGAAGAGTATGGTGGGGAGGTAGAGGTTGTATAGGGGGTTGCCCTCGGTCTGCATGTTGAAGGGCGACGATAGGAAGTAGCCGGCCTTGGGCGGGATCGTCAGGCCGTAGCCGCCTATGCCTATCCTGTTCGTCGCTGCCGGGTTGAAGTAGTAGGTGAATGAGACCGTGAGGAGGAAGAATACGGCCGCCGCAATCAGCGGGCGCACTATTTCGGGCCGTGACCTCTGCATTGGATCAGATAAGCTGTGGAGAGGGGATTTTTAAGGTTTTGCAGAACGGGAACAGGATTGGCTTGGCGGACAGCAGGTGCGCCTACTTCGCCTTCCTGGGCCGGCCCACCTTGTGCGGCAGCTGCCTCTCGAGGCCTGCGAACTTCACGTAGCGGAGGAGGGTGGGGGTGGCACGGTTGAACGTAACCTCGGTCTCCGCCCAGGTATGGCCTTGGTTGAGGTAGTCCACGACCTTCCTGGCGACCTCGTCCTGATTATGCTCGTTCAGGAAATGCTCCGCCCATGAATCTGGTATCCCTGTTAGCCTAAACATTTCGTTCGGGTACTTGAAGGCAACGTCCTTGAAGGCCATCACCTGCTTCTTCTGCTCTTCGGAGAGGGGGCTCCTGCCAAGCACCTTCGGGGTGCGCAGCCCTTCCAGGGAGGCAATGTTTGCCTTGACCTGCTCTTCGGCCAGCGGTTTGGGCAGCTCGGCCTCTTTTTCTGGCTGGGCCTGCTCGGGCTCTTCGATTGGCTGAGCCTGGACGGAGGACCTTAGGGCAATCTCTTCCCTATAGAAGCCATTTTGGGCCCTTTCGAGTATCTTGTCGTAATCCAGGCTTATCTCGCGGACGGTGCTGGGCTCTTTGGGAACCGCGTTCTGTAGTCTGGGGGTTGGCTGCCCGACCGTCTTGGAAGGCAATGGGGGAGGTTTGGGCGTTCTCGGTGCGGGAGCGGTCTGCTCGGGCGTCCCAGGCAGCACCCGGAGCAGGCCGGGTTCCTTTAGGATCTGGGCCCGCAGGGCCTCTACAGCTGCGCTTACGCCATTGGCGCCCGCGGGCGAGGCCTTGCTCTTGGTCTGCGTAGATTCCATCTGAACACCTTGGGCTACTTCGCCTGCATCCTGCCGAACGCCCAGTCGGCGACCAGGATGAAGGCGGCTGCCACGATTACCATTATCCCCATGTCCAGATATATAACGCTTGCTCCTGCCGTGCCGAGCAGGGCGGCGCGCATCCCGTTGACCCCGTAGCTGAGGGGGTCTATCGCCGATATGGCTCGCATCCAGAGCGGCGTCGTGGGGCCTATGGGGAAGATTGCTCCCGAGAGGAAGAAGAGAGGCATGACCAGGAAGTTGACTATCACCTGGAAGCCCTCTATGTTGTTTATAGAGGAGGCTATCAGCAGGCCTATGGAGACGAAGACGAAGGATATGAGCGCCATGAATATCAGCGTGAGGACGAGCCCGGCCGCCGTTATGTCGCTGAGCGGCAGTATGCCGAAGATTACCACTATGATCAGTATTATCAGGGCGTTGAGCATGGCGATGGTGGTGCTGCCCGCCAGCTTGCCCATGACGATGCCGAACCTGGAGACCGGCGCCACCAGTATCTCCTTCAGGAAGCCGAACTGCTTGTCCCAGATAACATTGACGCCGGCGAATATGGAGGTGAAGAGCAGGGTCATGCCCATTATGCCCGGCGCCATGAACGTTATGTACGACGTCCCGCCCGCCAGGGTCAGCACCGAGCCGAATCCGACCCCGAAGAGGGCGAGCCAGATGAGCGGCTGCCCGCCGCTTCCTATGACCCTCGACCTGGACTTGAGGTACCTCTTTATCTCCCTGAGCCAGAGGGCGTAGACGGTGTCGATCGTTGTCGCCATATCATCTTCCCCTCGCCTTGAACCTTCTCACCGCCCCGGTGTTGGCGTCGGCCGACTCCTCCCTTATGTCCTTGCCCGTGAGGCTTATGAAGACGTCCTCCAGGGTGGGGCGCTTGATGGTGCAGTAGTCCACCTCTATGCCCCCGGACTTTGCCAGCTCTATCACCTTCGGGAGCAGCTCGCCGCCGTTCTTTGCCGTCACCTCGACGGTGTCGCCCCCGCGCTCCTTCACGTGGGAGCCCATCTTCTTCTTCTTGAGCAGGGCGGCGAGGGCCACGGCGCCGGCCGAGCCGATCCTTATTATGTCGCCGCCGAGAGAGTCCTTGAGCCTCTCGGGCGTGTCGTGCGCTATTATCCTCCCGTGGTCGATTATCGCGATGTTGTCGCAGAGCTCGTCGGCCTCCTCCATGTAGTGCGTGGTTATGATTATCGTCAGGTTCTCCTTCTCGTTGAGAGCCTTTATGTAGTCCCATATCTTCCTCCGGGTCTGGGGGTCGAGGCCTATGGTGGGCTCGTCCAGGAACAGGAGCCTGGGCTTGTGGATGAAGCCCCTCGCTATCTCCAGCCTCCGCTTCATGCCGCCCGAGTAGGACCTCACCTGGTTGTCCGCCTTGTCGGTGAGCTCCATCAGCTCCAGCACGCTCTTTATGGCGGCCGCCTTCTCCGCCCCCTTGACCCCGTAGAACCGGGCATGGAGGTCCAGGTTCTCCCGGCCGGTGAGCTCGTCGTCCAGGCTGGGGTCCTGGAAGACTATGCCTATCATCCCGCGGACCGCGTCCTTCTCCCTGGTTACGTCCCTGCCGAAGACCGTGGCCGACCCGGAGGTCAGGCTGATTATGGTGGAAAGTATCGAGATGGTGGTGGTCTTGCCGGCCCCGTTGGGCCCCAGGAGCCCGAAGACCTCGCCCTCCTTCACGCCGAACGAGACGTTGTCGACGGCCGTGAAGTCGCCGAACCTCTTGACCAGCTTGTGGACGCTGATTGCGTCGGCTGCGCCCTTCATGTTACCCACATCAGGACAGGATACGCAGGGCAGGTTTATAAGTTTACCTTGCCTGTGCGGCCAGGCCTACCTGTTCCCGTACACCAGCTTGAATACCAGCATTATGGACATCATCAGGACGCCGGCCCCGCCTGAGATTAACAGGGGCAGGCTCGCTATGGCGCCGCCGTAGATCAGGAAGAGGAGCTGCCCCGCGTCGAGTATGACTATCCAGGAGAGCGAGAGGTCGCGGGTGTGCCTCGCCCTGACCGTCTTCAGCACCTCCGGGATATATGCAACGGTGACCAGCGCGCTGGCCACCAGTCCCACCACGGCAGTCCAGTCAATCACAAACACTCTAGCACCAAAACCCTTTCTCTGCCACTGTATTAAAGCCTAGCCCTTGGCCTTTCAAGGCCGGGCGAAGTTCGCCCACAGAATTAAAGAATCCGGAGGCTGCTGACTTCACTTATATCAAAGAAGTCTCTATCGCTCGTCAGTAGCCCGTCGCCCAGTTTTATGGATATCGCGGCTATTATAAGGTCTGCCGCTCCTTTCATGGCCGCCCCTTTTCCCCAATTTGGATTGCAACTCGACCGCCAGATCCAGGTCTTTCTTCTCGGGGTATATTATCCTTCCATAAAAATTCTTGTATTCCAGGATTAGGGGGTATTCCATTGCGGTTATCACTGTTATGCCCTCTCTGATTGCCTTCCCTTCAGCCACCCTATCAATGGCTAGGGAGGTGTCTATGATGCTCACGGAATCCCCGATTATGCGTGTACCAGCACCTTTGACGCGGTTCTGTGCTTTTCGCGCCCCCGGATGCCTGCTACTGCGGCCTTCTCGGAATTAGGGACTAGTATCTTCTTCTTTAGCCTTTTTATCCCAAGCCGTTTGCGCAAAGCATCGGGAGAGGCAAATTTTACCATTCAATCACGATACATTTACTCCTAGAAAGTATAATAAACAGTCTGTAGCGGAAGAGCCGGACCTGGGAATTTCCCGACCCTCCGGCTACAGGAAGACGAGGAAGTAGACGGCGACCATCATTATCCCGGCCAGGAGGAGCTTCTTCCTCATGTTTCCCTCCCTGAATATCATGACGCCCATGAGCACCACCATTATCGCGGTGAAGGTGTTGAGCAGGGGCGACGCCAGCGCTATGAAGGTGCTGGAGACCGCAGAGTAGTAGAAGAAGCGGTAGGCGGTGGTGAACGCGGCGGCGGCCACTATCGGGACGCTGAACCTCCTCGTGTTCCTCACCACCTCCTTGACGCCCCCGTAATGGAGCTGCATGTAGACCATCATCTCTATGGCCATGAAGCACTGGAGGAGTATCAGGTAGGTGACCGCGCTGACGCTCGTGAGCACGTACTTCAGCAGTATGTTGAACACGGCCGCGAGGACCGCAGTCCCGACGAGGAAGTAGACGTAGACGTTCCTCTCGAAGGGGCGCTTGTGCTTCGGGCTGGTCCTGAACATCATGAAGTAGACGGCGATGAGCATCACTGCTATGCTCACGTACTTCACCGGGTCCAGCTGCTCGCCCAGGAACACAAGAGCGAAGATCACCACGAAGAACTGGGGCAGGGAGCTCAGCACGGGCGAGGAGACGGTCACGTTGCTGTGCTTGTAGACCCGCGCCGTGAGCAGGTAGACAGCCACGTTGACCGTGGCGGCGGCGAGGATCAGGCCGATGGCGTAGGGGCTTATGCCGAAGTTGGCGAAGGGCAGCAGCAGGAGCGAGAAGAACGCGGCCACCATGCAGAAGCTGGCGGTGTAGGCGGAGGCGTGCTCGGCCGCAAGGGTGCCCTTCTCTATGAGCGTCGAGATCGAGTAGAAGACGGCGGCGGCGAAGACCAGGTAGTACCAGGCGATCATGGAACATCATCCGGGGCTGTCGGGCTGATACGCCCCTTAGTGTGACTTATAAGAGCGAAGGTATAAATTGCATTCCTAGGGGCCGGGGTGGGCGCGGCCCGGTCCTGGGCCAAGGGAGCCTTTCCCCTCTTCATCGCGAGGGAGGCATAAGTATTTATATCTTGGCGGATTATATATGAAAAGTCAAACGGCAATGAAAGAAGTCAACGCTCTTTTTCCGTCTGGCAAACCAAGCATTTAATGTTAAATCGGTGAATTTATGGCAGACAAACCGCATCTGAACCTGATCTTTGTAGGTCACGTCGACCACGGGAAGTCCACGACAGTCGGAAGGCTGCTCTACGAGTCGGGGGCCATCACAGACAGGGACATACAGAGGTACAAGGAGCTTACGCAGCAGTTCAACAGGCCCACCTTCGAGTTCGCGTTCGTCATGGACGAGCTCAAGGAGGAGCGTGAGAGGGGAATCACGATAGACATAGCCCACAAGGAGTTCCAGACCGACAAGTACTACTTCACGATCATAGACGCCCCGGGCCACAAGGACTTCGTAAAGAACATGATTACGGGAGCCAGCCAGGCCGACGGCGCGGTGCTGATATGCAGCGTCGAGGAGGGCATAAAGCCGCAGACGAGGGAGCACCTGATACTGATAAACGTGCTCGGCGTCAAGCAGCTCATCGTCGGGATAAACAAGATGGACGTGTCCAATTTCAACCAGCAGAAGTACGAGACCCTCAAAGTGGAACTGACGGCCCTGCTCAAGCAGCTGGGGTTCAAGCTGGACAACGTGCCCTTCGTGCCGTTCTCCGCTCTCGAGGGCTCCAACTCGGGCAAGACAAGGTCCGACAAGATGCCCTGGTACACCGGCCCGACGCTCATGCAGGCGCTCGACGGCCTCAAGGTGCCTGACAAACCGACGGACAAGCCGCTCAGGCTGCCCATACAGGACGTCTTCAGCATATCCGGATTCGGAACCGTCCCGGTGGGGAGGGTCGAGACGGGTGTCATGAAGGTTGGCGATCAGGTAGTGATAATGCCCGGCGGAGGCAGGGCTGAGGTCAAGTCCATCGAGATGCACCACAAGCAGTTGCAGAAGGCGGAGCCTGGCGACAACATCGGGTTCAACATCAAGGGCGTCGAGAAGAAGGATATGAAGAGGGGGGACGTAGTGGGACCCGTGAGCAGCCCGCCCAAGGTGGCGCTGGAGTTCACCGCCCAGATGATAGTGCTGCACCACCAGAACGTCATAGCGAAAGGCTACACCCCGGTATTCCACTTCCACACCGCGCAGCTCGCCTGCACGATAGTCGACATACTCGAGAGGAAGGACCCGAAGACAGGGCAGACGGCGGAGAAGAACCCGGCTACCATCAAGACGGGAGACGTCGCGATCGTCAGGATAAAGCCGACGAAGCCCCTCGTGGTCGAGAAGTACAGCGACTTCCCGCAGCTCGGAAGGTTCGCGGTCAGGGACATGGGAGAGACCGTCGGGGCCGGAGTGGTGCTCGACGTGGTCGCGAAGACGTAGCAAGGGCTGGCTTGAATGGCATCGGAGATAATAATAAAGCTGGTCAGCACGATCCCTTCGGACGTGGATGACATAGCGAAGCAGATAAAGACGATCGCCGCCTCTGCAAACATCAAGTGCAGGGGTCCGATCCCGCTGCCCACCAACAAGCTCTCCCAGACCACCAGGAAGACCCCCTGCGGCGACGGATCCCACACCTATGAGAGGTGGGAGATGCGCGTCAGCAAGAGGCTCCTGATCCTCGAAGGGACCGACCAGGCGCTGAAGCAGATAATGAGGATAAGGGTTCCGGACACGGTCCAGATAACCATCGCGATGTAGCGGTCGCGCCTTTTTTTCTTTTGTTTTCCAGGGTCAGCGGCAGCGATCAGTTGCCGGCAAGCTCGCCCGATCCGGTGGAGGAGGCATTACCGCCCGCTATGAAAGTTAGCATGACCGGCGGCAGGTTGGTGACATTCAGGGCATTCTTTATCCTGGGACCCAGGAGGAGCGCGGCGGTGTGCAGTACGAGCATGCCCGGCTCGCTGAAGGGTTCCTCATCAAGGACGGTCTTCCTCAGCCTTTCGAGCATATGGAGCTCCCTGTGTGACATGTCGGGTATCAGCTTCCCGAGCTCCTGGACGAAGCCCACCCGAAGCAGGGACGGCAGCTTATAGTCCCTTGTCCTGCGGATCAGGTCATGTATGCGATTGCCCATCACGAAGACGTCAACCTGGGACGGTTGCCCCTGCACTTCACGGACATTCAGCTTTGCCTTTAGTGCCTCCATATAACCGCGATTATAGCGGCTGTTCAAATATATAGGCTTTGGGATGGCTTGCGGGCGTTGGGGATGACAGGCCGGACAGGGGGATAAAAGACTTAATAACCATGCCACATAAAATATCAATCGTGCGATTGTAGTCTAGACTGGTAGGACTTTGCCCTTCCAAGGCAAAAACCCGGGTTCAAATCCCGGCGATCGCAAATGTTTATATATCTATAGGTCTATATATCTATAGATAATATGTCTGACACGACAACGATACAGTTAAGCCTAGAGGTCAGGGCTATACTCGATCGAATAAAGAAGGAGAGCGGTGCCAGGAGTTATGCAGCGGCGATCTTATGGCTTGCTAAGAAGGCAAAGGTCGTAGAACACAGCCAGCTTGGAAGCCTGCCAAAACTAAAAACATTCGAAAGGGATAAACATGACCGTTTTGATTGACAGCTGGGCCTGGATAGAATACTTCAAAGGCGGAAAACATTCCAAAGAGGCCATGAGCTACATAGAAGGCGACGAGGAAGCGCTTGTCTCATCAATAAACCTGCTGGAGATATATTCATGGATAATGAAATCGTACGGAGATTCCGTTGCGGTGGAGAAGATAGGCATAGTGGAGAAACGATGTTATCTTATACCACTTGAAAGGGAAATTTCAATTTCAGCAGCAAAACTGAAGATTAAATATAAATTAGGGATTGCGGATGGCGTCGTCCTTGCCACAGCAAAGCAGTTGAATGCTAAGATAGTCACTGGGGATCCAGACTTCAAGAAGATTGAAGGGGTATTGTTTATAGGGGAGTAAAGATTAGTAGTTGTGTATATCAGCACCTATACAATTCGCATATAGTATTACTGTAAAGAGAACGGCGATCGCAAATGTTTAATACCTTAAAACGCCAGATAAGTCAGAGGGATTCGGATTTTCTCCGTGATTCGATGTTGGAAGAATGTACAAATCTTGAACAGTTATGGTCCTATGTTAATGAGGTAAATGAAAAGTGTTTCCCAGAGAATAATCTTATGCCCATTTTGGGTAACGGTAAGACAGATAGGCCGAAGGTTATGTTTGTTTTTATCAACCCCACCATAAGGAACATTAGCTCTGACCGGTCCTGGAAGGGTCCAAGATTTCCGTTTATAGGAACAAAACAGGTTTGGAGGGTTTTCCACAAAGCAGGGTTATTTGATGGCGGCTTGCTTGACGAGATCAACACTAATTCTTCTTGGTCGATAGATTTTACTAACAAAGTCTTACAGCACTTAAAGGGTAGGGAGTTCTATTTTACCAATATAGTTAAGTGGACAGGCCATGACGCCGCCCTTCCGGAAAAAGAAAAAATAAAATTGTTCCTCCCGTTATTGAAAAAGGAGATAGAGATAGTTAAACCATTGTATATAGTTGCTTTTGGA
The DNA here is from genome assembly GCA_963799075.1 of uncultured Microcaldota archaeon. GTDB lineage: Archaea > Micrarchaeota > Micrarchaeia > Micrarchaeales > Micrarchaeaceae > JAJYUY01. The sequence continues at coordinate 151,016 of CAWCVI010000002.1, forward strand.
TTGATACCTTTCGAAAATATCAGTGGAAGGAAGATAAAGTTATCAGGGTACTATAAGGCCGTGATAAAAGACCAAAAATTGAAGGCGTACTCCCTCAGGGTAAATGCTTTTGAAACAAAGATTATACCGTGTTATTTTCCTATCGGGAGAGGGAACCCAAAAGCGGCGGTAGGATTATTGAAACTTATTGAAAAGCTATAGTTGATTTGATGAAAAGACAGGGAACTGCATCGGTTGAGCGCGGCAATCGCATTCCTATTTTTCATGGAGGGCGGAGAGCATAGAGTCTATGTCCTTTATCATTATTCCTGCATTCGGACAGTTCAGCGCGTCGACCTGCTTGTCTTTGTAGTAGTCGATGCTCGGCAGGACCATCTGCCGGAACGCTTTGATGGCGTCCAGGTCGATTTCCGTTTCGAGGCTGTCCAGGTATTTCAGGAAAAGTTTCTTGTCTTTCAGTGTCTGCAATCCAAGCCAGGAGTCATAGATGTCCTTCAGCAAGTTTCGGGAGGAGAGAGCCATTATCTTGTGCGCCAGCAGGAACTCAAGAGTGTAGGAGGGGCACATCACCGTGGGGATGCGATAGCCGAAGAAGGCCAGCACGCTCTTAATCTCGCATTTCTTAGGCTCCTCTAGGGTTTTTCCTTTGGTCGTCCGAGAACAGGGCTATGAGCAGGAGTATGAGGAGGATTGCGGATATGCCCCCTGCCGCTTCGCCCTCGGCGGGGCTCGGCTTGGACGTCTGCGGAATCGTGGTGGTCGTTGACGCAGAAGAGGTTGGCGCCGTCGTGGAGGAGGAAGTGGCGATTGATGTCGTCGTGGTCGTCGCGGCGGAGTAGAAGATGCATATTGCTAGATCCGCCGAAACCGGGGCGGAGCCCAGAGCCGTGAGATTGAGGGTGAAGGAGTAGCCGCCGGAGCCCGGTATCAGTTGGGCTTGGCCAAGCACCAGTGGGTAACCGGCCCCGTTTATGCCCATCCGGGCGCCGCTGGCGTTTATCGAGCTGGCCGAGACGGTGAACCAGGAGCCGGCCAGGTAGACGCTGATCGGGTCGTTGGGGGTCATGCCGTTTGCCGAATAGCATGGGCCCGGAAGGGGCGGGGGCCCCAGAACGGTTATGGGCTCGCTGGAGTATTGGTAGGCTAGGGGATTGCAGGGCCCTCCCCCGCTTCCGCCCCAGTATCCCTCCATGCCCCTTCCCCTGCCAGCTGCGCCCCCCACGGTGTTGTACGACGCCGGGAGGTATGAGGACCCATAGGCGATGATTATCCGCCCGCAGCCGCCTCCGCCTCCCCCTCCGCCGTCGCTGACGTATCCGAGCTCGCCGTCGATGCCGTTGGCGTAGATTATCGTGTTTGAAAGGTCTATCCTCTGCCCCTGGATGTATAGGCCGAACGCCCCGGCGCCGCCGGTGCCCGATGAGGTGGACGACTCGCCCCCGCCCCCTCCGCCGGCGCCTTCGAGGTAGCTCTGCATCCCACCTAGGTACCAGGAGAGGATGATTGTGCTGTTCACCGTAGGGTCTGCAAGGATGCTTCCGGGGCTTCCCGTCCCGATGTAGTTTCTCCCCCCGGAAGCCCGGGTCCAGCCTCCTCGCCCTCCCGCGTAGGATTCCGCCCAGCCGCCGCCGGCGCCGCCGGACCCTCCGAAGGACAGGTTGGCGCTCGCGCCGGCCCAGCCCGAGCAGGCGTTGCAGCCGGAGCCCCCTGCAAGGCCGTTGCCCGTTATGAAGGTGTCGTTATGGGCGACGATTGCGTTGGCCACGTAGATCCCATGGCCGTTGGTGACTATGGTGAGGTTGGGGCCCACGGTCAGGTTGCCCGCGACGATGTCCGAGTAGAGGACTGTGTTGGAGGTTATGGACAAGCTGGCGTTGGCCGGGGTGAAGCGGAGGGTGGCGTTCGCGCCGAAAGAGAGGGAGAGCAGCGCCATGACAGGCAGGAGGAGTTGCCAAACCCTAACGGACAGCCGGCTCAAATTAAAACACCCGTTTTAATTTCCAGCTTCCAACCCAGTATTTTTACGCAGTGCAGGTATTTATGCGTTTACGCGGACGGGCTCCGGCTTTCTAGTCCAGGGTGTCTGCCATGGAGAAGACCTTGCCCGTCTCTGTCCTGCCCCTCAGGAACCTTAGCGCCTCCATGGTCCCGTCGGCGTATATGTTCCTCCCGTTTATGTTGTGCTTGAACGTCAGCTGGAGGGCGGGGTTTTCGCTTTCTCGGTCGAGGGCGCAGGAGAGCTTTGTTTCAAACAGAGCGTTTCCGTCAGGGGATACCCTTCGTATCAAAGTGTGGATTTGGTTGAACTCCCGCAATATGGAGTAGTTTGCGAATACCGGATTAGTGCTCATGAATTTTGAGAGCATGCAGCTAAACATCGCGAGCTGGTACGGTGTTCCGTTTTCCACCAGGGTATAGGTGTGCCAGCCATGGCCGTCAAGATACTCTTCAGGAACCCCCAGCGCCTCAAGCTGGTACTTTCTGTCCCTGATCATTACAAACTGCCCTTTGTATTTCTCTGGGTTGGCTTTTATCGCATCGGAGTTAAATGGGCATCCCTCGACCCCCATCACGCCCAAATCCTCTGATATTGCGATCGCGGTTCCGCTCGGGTCCTTCTTCGCTTTGAATGTCGGCCTTGCCGGATCTGGGCCCTGATGGCTTTCCTCGATCTTTATGGTGGACCCTTTAAATTCGTCTTTGTTGCTTTGAGCGTAGCTTGAAATATTGGACTGTAGCGCCACCACCTGTTTCGCCATGTTGCGGCTGGGCAACGCCCTTATTTTGGAGTTCCGTATGGCTGAAAGTAACGCGGCCCGGTCTCCGCCGGTGGTCCCCATCACGAAGTGCCAGCCCTGGCTTATGTAATACAGGCCGTTTGGGAGTACTGCATCCGGCTCGGTGAAATCCACGACTAATCCGTTTCTGCGGACAAAATCGGTGGCCGCCGGAAAGACTGCCCTTTGATCAGGAGTGTAGAGGGTGATTTATCGGCCCTCAATCACGGCCTTCTTTGCGTCCTTATCCCCAGTAAATGCACGATTATACAACTCGAAGTCATCAGAGCGGGCTATCTAAGAGCTTGCAGCGTTGCCATATTTCCGGGCAAGCCGTTTACCATGACCGGCGTCTTCTCTCTGACTGCTTCTATTGCCATATTATCCCCATTGTCATTAGGGCTCAGCTCGGCATAATATATATGGATTTGGGTTGCCACCTTTTCGTTGGAAAAGAACTGTTACAGTATCCTGTAGTGCAGTCTTATCGTGTCCTTTGACAGCCGCGTCGTCTTGATGAGCTTCAGCTTGGACATAATATCGCCCTTCTGGAATATCTGTATACCCTTGCCGAGTATCAATGGTTCTATGTCCAGGTATATCTCGTCTATGAGCCCCTGCTTCAGGAAGCTAGTCGCCAGCCTGCTGCCACCCCCTATGACTGCCTGCCTGAAACCCCTCTTCCTAAGGATTTTGAGGGCCTCTTTTGGCGATTTGGCTGCCATACTGTTTTTGTAACTAACTTTCTTCAGCGACCTGGTCACTACGACGGTGAGGGGGTATCCGCAGTTGCCCAATTCGCCATTTTTCATCAGCAGAAAGGTCTTTTTCCCTATGACCAGGTTTCTGGCTTTCTTTACGAATGAGTAAAAAGCCGTGAATTCCTCCTTTGACCACGGCGTGCTGTCGTTTTCCTTTGCGATGTAGCCGTTTGCGGTCTGAGCGAGGTAGAGTATTACCTTCATGGTAAGACATCCTTAGCCCAGGTATAAAAAACTGCGCCTAGCCGCGGAGGAGGACGGGCGGCTGGACGGTCGAGTGCAAAAGCAGGGTATCGGAGTCGTATATAGGCAGGCTAACCTCGCTGCCCAGCTCCAAGTTTCCGGTTATGAGGTTCATAAGAACCAGCTTTATCCGCTCGTACTTCACCGCAACCCACTTTGACGCCCTGATGGCTTCCAGCTGCTCCGCGCCCCTGAGGTGCTTGCCGCGTTCCTCTATGGCCTTGAGCTCGTTTATATGGGAGTTGGACGCCAGGATCTCGATCTCCTCCGCCAGCAGGGATCTCTCCACCTTGGGTTTTGTTTTTATCTCCCTTAGCATGCCCATCAGTGTCGAGTCGAGCGGCGCGGTGATGGGGATATCCTGCCTGAGAAAGGTGGGAAGCCTGCCCGTCTCGGCACTTTCCTGCAGGTCGTAGAGCTTTCTGGCAAGGGTAAATAGATCTAATGCAACCTGCTTTGTTGGATTGGAGACCAGTGCGTGGACGAGTTCCCCATTCTTCTTGGGATCTGCTGCTGGGCTGGTCAGAAGGGCCGAGATTGCCGCCATGTTGTACCTAGAAAGGGTTTGTCAGGTATATTATTTATCACTTCTGGTTTCGGAGCGCGATTTTTTGCGGTCACTTTTTGGAGGCCTTTTCTTTTGCAAGCCTTTTCTCACGCCTCAGGCCCATCCTGCCGAAGGGATAGGAGCACGAAAACCGATGACCGACGCTCCGGCGCGCTCGACGCCGAACAGTTTTGTTATTATGCCCGCGACGGCCATTATCATGAATATCCAATAGGTCTCGTCATACCCTTCCTTGGTGGTTATGAAGAAATGGTCTAATGCCCTTCTCACTTCTGATCCCACGAGCTCTCTCTTTAGTCTGTGACCGTGCCGGCAGCGAAAAGCCTGGGCGATTTGTTCCTGCCGAGCATTATGGTGTCGCCCTTCTCCAGCTGCAGCTCCTTGTCGAGCTTGATCGACGCCATGTCCCCCTCTATCGACTCTAGGACGCAGCTGCCCGAGTTGAACCCGGTGAATATGCTGTACTGCGTCCCCTTCTGGAACGGCTCGTTCGCTATCCTGCTTATCCTCATCCTCGCCCGCAGGCTCGTCCTCCCTGGTATGAGCGTAGTGGAGAGCACGTCCCCTTTCCTTACGTCGTCCTCAGTCACGCCCTTCGCCGCGATCCCGACCCTGGAGCCCAGATCCGCCGACTCTACCTCCTCGTCCTGGCACTGTATCGACCTCACCACTATCTCCTTGCCGGGCTTGAGGAGCTTGTCGTGCTTTTTCAGGATTCCCCTGGTCACGACCCCGAGGAGGACAGTCCCGACCCCCTTGACGTTGAAGCACCTGTCTATCTCCACCTTGACCCCGCCCTCGCTCCCCTTCGGCCGGTAGGACTCTATCGCTTCCAGCAGGCCCGCCCTGTCGACGAAGGCGTGCTCCGGGAGCTGGAGCCCCGATATCACCTTGCTTATGTCCCCGTCCTTCGTGAATATTATCCTCTTCCCCAGAAGCGAGGCCGCCACCAGCACCTCGCCGAAGAGCGCGTCTATCGAGGAGGTGTCTATCACTATCTGCTCGGCGAGTATCATCGTGTTCGGGAGGGCGTAGAACTTGCCGGCGATGTCGGACGGCGCGATCGCCACTATTATGTCGCTCCCCACCTTCCGGTTGTAGAAGCTCATGCTCGTCTCGTTGCCCTTCTTCCCGATCAGGGGTCCCAGCTCCCTGTCGATCGGTATAGATATTATTCTCCCCATCAGAACCATACCCCCTTCAGCAGCATGTTCCCGTAGGTCGCGTAGTTTATCATGTCCATGAGGGTGTCCTCCACCCTCTCGTCCTTGACCATCATGCTGCTGGCGCCCTTTAGGTTCTTTACCGTGTCGGTCGCGCCTGACCCCGATAGGAGGTTCCTTACCCTCTGCACCTTGTCGTTGAGCCGCACCATCACACCCAGCGCCCCGAAGTTTGTTATGTTGGCTGAGCCGTAGTCGTGGTTCTTCCTCGTCCCTATCTCGTAGGAGCGGTCCAGTATGGAGATGTCGGTGCCTACGTTGAGCGCCTCCAGGCTCCTTATGGCGAAGAGTTTCACCTCGCTGAATATTCCCTCCTCCTGCCCCGTCAGCTTTTCTCCCTTGGAGAGCTTGTTGAACGAGCGTATTATCGCGTCGCCGTAGGCGTCCAGGCTCCTTATGATGTCCCCTCCAGTCAGCTCGCACCTGTCCAGACGCGCGTCTTTCGACTCGTATTCAGCATAGAGGTACCTCTTGAAGTTGGCGGACCAGGACTGGAAGAGCTCCTCCTCTTTCTTGTTCGGCATCTGGATTACCTAGGATTGAACCTGCGAATAATTATGCAGAGATCTTATTAAACATGCTATATCTTGCCCGCCCTCGCGTAGAGCAGGTGGAAGCGCGCCCGCGCCTCCGGGGACTTCACCTTGGTTATGTGCTCGCTCTTCTTGTTTATTATGTTGAACGGCGGGATCTTGTAGGCGACGCTGTCGTCCATCAGCAGCCTCTCGTGCTGGTCGGCCGCGTCCTTCGGATCCATCATCCTCACCTCCGTCGGTATCCCCATCCCGGCCAGCTCCTTCTCGAACTCCGATGCGTTGGCGGTGAACTTGGAGTCCTGCATCTCCCTAGAGGTTATGACTGTTATCCTGCTAAAGTTGGTGGCGCAGCCGTCGATGAGCCTCGACAGATTGGTGAGGGCCGTCGAGTTGAAGTGCTTGTCTATTATCCTCAGGTGGCCGCCCATCTTGGAGAATATCTCGTCCTGGAGGTTTATGATGTTGGAGAAGGGCGTGGAGGGGTCTATGCTCAGGGAGCTGCGCATCATGTGCAGCGACGGCTTAGCGCGGAGCTCATACTGGAGGTAGCCGTTGGCCCCGCCGCAGAGCGCAATCCCGGCGCATATGACCAGCAGGTATGAGGCGCTCAGGTAGCCGGAGAAGTATGAGAGGAGGGTTATCAGCAGTATGGCGTATACGGCCAGGAAGGCGGAGTTGAGCAGGCCGTAGGTGAGGGCGTAGGATGCGTCCTCCTCGCCCCTCTTCGCGACCATCAGGAGCGCGGAGGCAAAGATGATCAGGGCTATTATGGAAAGCACGTAGGAGAGGACGCCCCCGATGTGGAAGACCCCGAGGTTGCCGCTTATGGGCTGCAGGGACTGGGCCACCTGGGTCCCGTCGGCTTTCGCCTGGAGGACCGCCCCGGCGCCGGCCCCGTAGAGCTCGGTCACCTGCTTGACCATGTAGACCGAGCCGGCGAACGTTATGAGCGATGCCGCCAGTATTATCATGAAGAGCGCCGACCTCAGCTCCACTGCCTTCATCTGCTGCGCCATGTTCCCTGATTGGACGCGGCACTATATAATCTTTTCCTGCGGGGTCGGTTGCGGTTTAGGTTAAGCTTAAAAAGATGAATGTGCCATCTATAAAGGGGATGTTTATGATGAATCCGGAACGGCCGTTCGACATGCTCAGCAAGGCCCTCGGCCAGCAGGTGCTGATAAGGATGAAGGGCAGCATGGTCATAAGGGGGAGGCTGAGGTGCTTCGACATGCACATGAACCTGGCCCTTGAGGGTGCGGAGGAGCTCGAGGGCGGGGAGCTCAAGTCGAAGATAGGGACGATAGTGCTCAGGGGAGGGAACATAATATTCGTCTCCCCGATGTGATTATGCTTACGCTTATTGTGGGCTCCTGGCGCAACGGTAGCGCGCTTGCATGGCATGCAAGAGGTTGCGGGTTCAAATAAGTTTTTGGTTCGCCAAAAGCTTTGAAAATCCCGCGGAGTCCATAATTTTATTTTTGACGAAATAGGGTTTTTGCTCAGCAAAAAGTTTTGAAAATCCCTTAAAATAATTCGGGACTTTACGATAAAAATCTACAATTGCAGGCAATACTGCATTAGAGTTTATCGCATCTTATATAGTACACTGCCGTATGTAACTTGCCGCTTATCTCTGGATCATAAAAATCAATTTTGGCTACACATACAAGAGAGCCTGGCATCCCATACGATGTCGTGCTTCCCCATTTATCAACTGCGCTTGTTCCAATTAAGTCGTGCTTATGTCTATGGTCAGGACCTGCAAAATTGTACAGAACAAGCTCTGCTTTTTTTCCTTCTGCTGCTGGCAGGACTGTTACCTCTGCTGCTCCTTTTTGTAGAAGTGCGCTAACATCATCTGCTGTCGGCACCTTTGAACAAACTTTAATTAGATTCAAGACAGCTGGAGGTAAATTAGCCCCTTCATTATCTATAAATACCGTATCTGTTCTCAGTAGTTGTGAATTCTCAGAAACCGATTTGGACTTCTTAGATCCCAAAGCCTTCATTTTACCACATTATTGTTCCTTCGTTTCAAATATATAACCCTTTCGTGACCCTTTTCGACGACAAGCCTTTAACGGGATGGGAGTCTTTTCCAGCTCAGGTCTGTTTGTTCCCGTTAGCCAAGCAACCCTCATTTTGTATATCGGCAGATATCGGTGTATATCACTTTGGAACATTAAGCGAGCACTGAACAGACCGCGGAGTCCATATTTTTATGCTTACCAACTTAAGATGGATGCTTCACACCATTTTCAGCAGCAGTCTGCTTATCTCGCTTGCCATCAGGTTGAAGTCGGTTACGCAGTATTCTGGTATGTAGTTGGTTATCTCGGTTTTCTTTCCGTCCTCCATCAGTTTCTCAAGCTTATGGCTTACAATGCGGACCAGCTGCGGAAATGAATCATACCATTCGACGTACTTTTTCAGCAGTTTATAATCTGGGGGCACCATCAACCCCATATAGGAGTCATAGACGTCCCTGTCTACGGTCCTATCCTTGAGAGCGGAGAGCTTTCCGGAGAGAAGGTACTCCAATTTGTAGGATGGAACAACCGTCCTCAGTAGCGGGTAGCCGAAAAATTCTGTTATGGAGCGCAGGGAAAGATTTTCGAATGGCGCGTCCGTTTCCTCTTTCAGAAAATGTGCGTCTATTGTAAAGTTTACAGCTCTCCCTGGCGGGGATGAGACTACAAGCCGCTTCAGCGTATGCTTGGGATTCATCCATCTCTGCTCCAATATCTTGTAACCGGTATCCTTAATTATTTTGCCCAGTTCTTTCATTCCGCGATCCTCCTTTCCATTATAGTTGAGGTCCATGTCGAGGGAGAATCGCTGGTTCTTCCCAAAGAAGGCGCGGTTTATTGCGGTACCTCCAAACATATGGATGCGGTCTATGCCCTTTTCCCCCGCCTTCGAGAAGAATTCGTCTATGAAGGTGGACAGATCAAGATGGTAGGTTATGACGTCTCGGCCGAGTCCCGTCAATGCAATCAGGTCGTTCATCATACCCAAGTTATACTCTTCTTGCAGCATTTTCTAACCCAATATTGTCGTATATGTGCCATTTCCTGCTGTACCGCTTCTCGTCTAAAGGCGAGTCAGGCTTCAGTTTAGTGACGACTCCCTTCCCTATCTTAGACTCTAGCCCTTTTATTGCGGCTTTTGTTCTCTTATACCTTGCTTTTTCAGACAGTTCGAGAATGTAACCCGCCCGTTCAAGCAAGGCGGTGCTACCATATTTGGTTGCAAAATAGAGGAAGTCGGAGATGTCGTCATCGTCCATGAGGTTTATAAGATCAACCAGGCTTTCCACATGGCTTACATATTTTATTTTGTAGAGGCAGTCGAACAGTGTCTTCCCTTTGCTGGATATCCTGTATCCGTCCCTCGGGCCGTAGCCAAGAGCAAGCCTGCCAAACGGTATCAGCACGTATCTGTCTGGACCGATCCTCCTTGTACTTATCCGTTTCAGGCTTGTTACCACATACGTGTCAAGCGGCACCGTCTTGAGGGCCCCATATATGAATAGTGCGGATTCAAGACCTATATATGGGTTAGTGGTGAGGTTGGAGCCTATCAGTAGCCTGTCATAGGTCTTGTCCTTCATTACGTAGTATCTTCCCCTTGAAAGCCTTATCATAAAGCCCTTCGCGGACAGCCTGTGCAATATGGTCAGGAGGCTGGTTCTGCCCACCGCCCCGATCGATCTAATGGAATGGAGGGACACCACTGTTTTGTCAGGAAGGTTGTTGAGCAGGTGTTGCTCAAGCTTCGTCAGCAAATTTTTATCTTTTAGTATCATAATATACCATTTGTCAATTTTTATACTAAATAATAAACTAAAGATATATTAAGGTATGCCTTAGGTGCATATGGGCTTTTGACGCACAGTTGTTATCAAATGATGGGATAAATTACTAGAATAGCAAGCATTGGGAAGTATCTGGGGATATCTTGGATATCACTTGGAACCCTCAACAAACACTTATGGCACCATGGAGTCCATAATTTTTTTCTTGAAAAGGGAAGGGGCCGCATCGGCGGCCCCGGAAATACGCAAGTCTGCTGTTCCTATTTCCCGCCCGCCACCTGCGCCTTCAGGCCGCCGTACTTGAACACCGTTATCCCGAGTAGCAGCATCAGTATCCCCGATACCACAGGGTAGAATCCGCTGGAGAATCTCCCCGCTCCGCCGCCATAGATGGACCTGCCGTAGGCAGTGCTGTTCGGCGCGGTTCCGTTGAACCTGGATATCTGTGAAAGGGGCACCGCGCCGTCGTACATGCCGTGCGGCCGCACCAGGAGAGTGTAGGCGAAGTACGCTATCATTGCGACTCCCAGCACTGAGAGCACCGCGCCCGCGGCCTGCAGGGGCGTGAATCCGGCCTTCCTTGTTTTCTTTTCTTGCTTCATTGGGTCACCCGTTGCAAATAGTCAAAGCATCCTGAGGGCGTCTATGGGCTCCATCTTCGAGGCCCTCCAGGCGGGGTAGATGCCGGCGATTATGCTCACGATTATGGCGACCAGCAGGGCCGCTCCTATGGTGGCCGGGGTGAATACAGGGCTGTAGGAGAGGGATGAAGACCCGAAGCCCGCTGAGGTCCCACCCGCGCCAGTGGATCCCACTGCGACAGCTCCCCCTCCGCCCGCTCCGCCGCCGAAGCCCGAAGACGACCTTCCGCTGAACGACGGCGCGGTCGAGGCCGCGCTGCCGGTTGACGCCGAGGCCGTGGATGAGGAGGCATGGGTGAAGACGCTTGCCACCACGTAGGATGCGCCCGCGCCAGCGGCCACCCCAACTATGCCCCCCATCACGCCTATTATCATCGCCTGCAGGAGGAATATCACCAGTATGTGCCTGTTCCTGAAGCCCACGGACTTCATTATGCCTATCTCGTGGGTCCTCTCGTAGACCGATATGAGCATTATGTTCATTATCCCTATCGCCGCCACTAGCAGGGAGACGCCGGCTATTATCGCGAAGAGCAGGCTTATGGAACCGATTATCGAGGCGGTGGCCTGGAGGAGCTGCTGGGTCGTCGTAACCCTCGCCCTGGTCCCGTAGACGGTCGTTATCAGGCTGGCCAGCGGGGTCACGGTGCTGGTGTTGGTGGCCTTGACGAGCAGGAGGTTGAACGAGGTCCTGTGGAGGAGTATCTCGGCGGCCTGCACGGAGAAGGCGATCGAGGTGTCGACCGACAGGATGGAGCTGCCGTAGGAGTCGAGTATCCCCACTATTGGGACTGTCACGGTCTGGGAGCTCCTTCCGGTGCCTATCTTGAGGGTCGCGGGGTATCCGACCTGCATGTTCTGCCCTCCCGAAAGGGAGGACGGGAATGCCACGCTGTGGCCCACCAGCGCATCTGGGGCTATGGTGTCGTTGAATGTTGTCCCCTGGTAGAGGTTGATGGTGCCTAGCAGCTCGCCGAGGCCCTCCTGGCTTATGCCGACGATGGTCACGGTGCTGTTCTGGCCGTTCGCCGTCAGGGTCCCCGAGCCCTCGAGGACAGGTATCACCGAGCTCACGTTCGGCAGGGTGGATATGAGCGCCGCATCCGCCGAGGTGAAGCCGGTGCTTCCCGCCGAGGTCACTATTATGGAGGTCGGGCCGAGCGCGTCTAGCGACGCCTTTATGCTGGAGCTTATGCCCGCCGTCTGGGAGGTGAGCGCCACTATCGAGGCGACGCCTATGACCACCATTATGACCGTGAGCGCCGTCCTGACCTTCTTCTCCCTTAGCTCCTTGAAGCTGAGCCAGAGGATCTCTTTGAAATCCATTTCACTCCCCGGACATGCCCACCGCTATTTCTTCGGCGCGGCCCTGCGGTTGCGCCTCCTCTCCCTGACCAGGAGAATTGCCAGCGCCGCCGCGGCCAGGGCCAGGACCACGATTATGACGGTCCCTATGCCGGATGACTGCCTCCTGTATGCCGCAGTCCCGACCGAGCCCGAGGCGACCAGGGCCGACCTCCCTGCTGCCGCCAGGGAGTTGGACGAATAGAGCGTGACCGGCACCGGTATCGTCGCGTTGATCTGCTGCCTGAGGTTGTTGAGGTAGCTTATCCGTATCGGTATCGTGTAGCTCCCGCCCTTCGTCGAGGCGGATAAGGAAAGGGTGAGGGTCACGGGCGTCTGGCTGTCGACTGCGATGCTCCCCACGAAGACGGAGTTGGAGCCGAACGCGGTTATCCCAGGTGGGGGGAGCACGGTCGCGCTGACCGCCGCTGCCCCTGTGGTCCCCAGGTTGGTGAGGACGAAAGAGATGGAGAATATTCCGCCGGCGGAGGGGGCCGTCGGGGAGAGGGTGACGCTGGACGGCGTCAGGTCCACTATCCCGCTCGAGAGGACCGCTATGCCCTCGGCGAGCTGCTCAAGCCCCGTGCCGTTGTAGAAGTTTATCGTGACGTTCACCGGGAAGGTCTCCGACGTGCTGTTGATGAACAGGCTCTCGTTGACCGTGGCGCTGCCGAACGGGCGTATCGAGCTTATGGACACCGGCTGCCGGGAGAGGATCTGCCCCTGCTGCGGGGAGATGGACGCCTTCATCGATATGTCGTTCAGCGCGGTCGGCCCGCTGTTCGTTAGCGTGAAGGAGACGTTCTCTATCTCCCCGGAAGTCAGGACCTTCGGCGATATGGACGCGGAAAGCTGGGATGGGCAGCTCTCGGTGCCGAAGCTGACGTTCCTGACCTCGCTGTCGGAATAGTAGTTCAGGTAGTTGTAGTTCACGGATATGCCCACCGAGACCAGGGTGGTGCTGTTGAGGCTGGCGAATATGGGGAGGAGCACCGTGGCGCTGGAGTTGGGCAGGAGTGTCAGCAGGTTGGTCGTCCCGTTCTCAACGGTGACGAGGTACTTGTTGTTGCTCAGGCCCAGCTGCAGGCTGGACATGGTTATGGCGCCCACCGCCTGGCCGAGGTTCGAGACCCTGAGCGGCACGTAGTTTATGGTTCCCTTGCAGAGGATGAGCGCATTGGTGCTCACCTGGAAGTTCGGCGGGTTCGGGATGGGCGACGGGCCGCTCGTGCCCGCAAAGGCGATGGCCGGCACCAGGGCCAGCAGCAGCAGTATTGCCATTTTCGTTTGTCTCATTTCATTACCTCGTTTCTCTCTATTCTACCATCTTTAATGTAAATGACCCTGTCGCAGTGCTTCGTGGTGTCGGGGTCGTGCGTCACCATGACTATCGTGACGTTGGTGTCGTTGCTTATGGACTTGAACAGCCTCATGACCTCCTCCTTGGACTTGGTGTCCAGGTTCCCTGTCGGCTCGTCTGCGAGGATGAGCGCCGGCCTGTTGATGAGTGCCCTGGCGACTGCGACCCTTTGTTGCTGGCCCCCGCTCAGCTGGGTGGGCTTCAGGAAGAGGCGGTCCTCCAGCCCCAGCTGGGTGAGGAGCGCGGTTGCCCTTCTTCTCCTCTCCCCTTGCGGGATCTGGTTTATCATCAGCGGCAGCTCCACGTTCTCCAGGGCGTTCAGGCCGTTCACCAGGTTGAAGGCCTGGAATATGAAGCCCAGCTTCTTGTTCCTGAAGTCCGCGAGCTCGTCGCCCTTCATCCTAGATGTGGCGACCCCGTCGATGTAGACCTCCCCGGAGGTCGGCCTGTCTATGGTGCCCAGCAGGTGCATGAGCGTCGACTTCCCGCTCCCCGACGGCCCCACTATCGCGACGAACTCGCCCTTGTAGAGGGTGAAAGAGGCGTTCTCGAGTGCCTTGACCTTTATGGACTCCGTGACATAGGTCTTGGAGAGCTTCTCGACCACCACGGACTGGGCTCGCATGATGACTATACCTATATCAACTTTATATACACTCTCTTGTGTTTCGCTTTTTTAATCGGGGAAACGCGGCAAGGAGTAAGCCCATGGATACGTCTTTTGACGTTGCATTATACGCTTCCAGGAAACCTTTAAATAATTGCTCCGCCCTAGAGATAGCGATGCCGGTAGAAAAGGTTATGCTCATCAGCCCTCGGGGCTTCTGCGCGGGCGTCGAGAGGGCGATAAGCACGGTGGAAGAGTCCCTCAAGGCGTTCGGGAGCCCGGTCTACGTCAAGCACGAGATAGTCCACAACAGGATAGTCTGCGACGCACTCAGGGACAAGGGGGCGGTGTTCGTGGAGGAGGTGTCCGAGGTGCCGGAGGGGAGCGTATGCGTCTTCTCGGCCCATGGGGTCGCCCCGGCGGTGAGGGAGGAGGCGAGGAAGAGAAAGCTTTACACCATAGACGCCACCTGCCCGCTCGTCACGAAGATACACATAGAGCTCGGCAGGTTCGCCAGGGAGGGCAAGGAGATCATATACATAGGCCACAGGGGCCATCCTGAGGCGGTGGGGGTCATGGGCGTCAGGCCGGACATAACGCGGCTAGTCGACAACCCGGAAGAGGTCGGCCGCCTGGAGGTCAAGGATCCGGACAACCTTGTCTATCTGACCCAGACGACGCTCTCCGTGGACGAGTGCGCAGCGACGGTAGCGGCGCTCAGGAGGAGATTCCCGAGGATAAGCGCACCGCCCTCAGGGGACATATGCTACGCCACGACCAACAGGCAGACGGCAATAAAGTCGGCCGTGAAGAGGTGCGACATAATACTGGTGGTGGGGAGCAAGAACTCCTCGAACTCCAACAGGCTCGTCGAGACTGTTAGGAAGCTGGGCGTCGACTCCTACCTGATAGACACCAGGGAGGAGATAAGGGACGAGTGGTTTGACGGCAAGAGATGCCTTGGCGTGTCGGCCGGCGCGAGCGCGCCCGAATACGTCGTCGCGGAGATAGCCGACTACTTCAGGGAGAGGGGGGCCGCGGTGGAGAATTACGATGTCATGGACGAGCACATGAGGTTCAACCTGCCCAGGGAGCTCACGGCGAAGCAGGAACTCGCGAACGCGGATGGGATGAGAAAATGATAATAAAAACAGGCCAGGAATCGAAATGGGGGCCGCGGCGGAAGAGCCTGCAGGTCAGGGTCAGGAACATGTACCTAGGTTCGGACCACCCAGTGGCCGTGCAGAGCATGACCAACACGGACACGGCCGACATAGAGAAGACGGTGGAGCAGATAGTCGAGCTGCACGAGGCTGGTTCCGAGCTCGTCAGGTTCACGGTCCAGCACCTTGAGATGGCGAGGGCGGTCATGCCCATAAGGAAGAGGCTGGACGACCTGGGCCTTGACATACCCCTCATCGGCGACTTCCACTACAACGGCCACCAGCTCCTCACCGAGGTGCCGGAATGCGCCGAGGCGCTCGACAAGTACAGGATAAACCCGGGCAACGTCGGCTTCGGGGAGAAGCACGACGCCAACTTCAAGCAGATGATAGAGGTCGCGAAGGATTATGATAAGCCGGTGAGGATAGGGGTCAACTGGGGCTCCCTGGACCAGACGGTTCTGACGAAGCTCATGGACGACAACCTGAAGCTGAAGAACCCGAAGGACGCGAAGGGGGTCATGGTCGACGCGGTGGTGGAGAGCGCGGTGCAGTCCGTCAGGAAGGCGATCGAGTACGGGCTCGCGCCCGACAGGATAGTGGTGAGCACCAAGATATCCGAGGTGCCGGAGATGATCCGCGCCTACAGGATGCTCGCCAAGAGGATAGACCAGCCCCTGCACGTCGGCCTGACCGAGGCCGGGATGGGGAGCAAGGGGATAGTCTCTTCGGCGGCGGCGCTGTCGCTCCTGCTCACGGAGGGGATCGGAGACACCATCAGGATATCGCTGACGCCGAGGCCGGGGGCCAGCAGGGCAGAGGAGGTCCTTGTGGCGGACCAGATACTCCAGTCGCTGGACATCAGGCACTTCTCGCCGCTCGTCTCGAGCTGCCCCGGATGCGGGAGGACCACATCGGTGGTCTTCCAGGAGATGGCGCAGGACCTGACGGAATACCTGCAGAAGCAGATGCCGGAGTGGAAGAGGAAGGGATACGCGGGGGTGGAGGACATGAAGGTCGCGGTCATGGGATGCGTGGTCAACGGCCCGGGGGAGAGCAAGCAGGCGAACATCGGGATATCGCTGCCGGGATCGGGTGAGGACCCGAGCTGCCCGATCTTCGAGGACGGGAAGCAGGTGGCGGTGGTGAAGGCGAGCGAGGCGCCGAAGGAGTTCAAGAGGAGGCTGGAGGCCTACATAGTGAGCCACTACGGGAAGTGAGCCCAGCCGGAATGTTGATGCTAAAGTGATTGTATGGCCAAGAAGAGCTCGAGCAGGGGGAAGAAGGAGAAGTGCGAATGCGGTTGCGGATGCGGCAAGGATTGCAAATGCACAGGCAGGGGCAAGACAGCCTGCTGCGGCAGCTGCAAGTGCTGACGGGCCTCGCTTGCGCCTCGCCCAGGCGACAGGGATAGTGGGGGCTTCAGGCGCGTGGCATGTAAAGGTATATATAGCAGGAGGCACAGAGCTATAGTAGGAAGAGAGAATTTCAGATAAGGTACAGCAGTAATTAAATCTTATCCTAAATCAAGAGAAGCACATTAAATTCAAACATCTCAGGACCGGAAGTCCTGAGATCGTCAGATGCTTTTGCGATTTGGGCACTTGAAATCTGTCAGTCGCTGAAACTCTTCTTCTCATGTTTTCTTCCCATAGCTAGCTCGAAAGCTTGATATATTTGGAGCTACGCGGATATAGTGTGATAAAGTGAGCGGGAAGGCTGCCAAAAGGGCCAGGCGGGAGGCTGAAAATCGCGAGCTCGGGCTTCTAGGGGCTGGGGCTAGGAACAACGAAGACAAACAGGGCTGGTTTGGGGCACTGTTGAGGGAGAAGGCCCTCGCTGTCGCATTGGCTGCCGGGTTGGTTGCTGGCGGCTCGGTCCTTTGCCATAAAGCAAACAGTCTGCACGCTGTCCCTGACGAATTTTACAGATGGGACAGGCACAGGGGCATAGGCTTGAGGATATCGGAGCATAATCCCGATCTTGTCTCCAACGCGCTAAAAGAGGCTGAAATGTACCAGATGGGCGATGCGGGGGTCAAACAATGGCCCGCCTACGCAGACTTTACGAAGAAGGACCTCCTGGACGTAATGAGCCAGAACCGCGAATGCGCCAAGGTGGCCGCCAATGCGTGTGGATACATAAAAAGCGCTGGAAGGGATGTTGCAACTGACCAGAAAGGCATAGAAAAGAGCTCCTTCAGCCTGGCCTTGGAGCTTTTGAATGACCAGGGATACAATAAAAATATCATAGCGGCCACCGATATCGATTGCAAAGCCATATCGGTAACCTATCTTGCCGCTTATGTGGCGGAGGCTTCGCATGTTGGCAAGCGGATAGAGGTAGAGCTGGATACCGGTGTCGCTTTCAGCAAAGCTCTGGTTGGCGACAAGGGCATTGGCCACCAATGGATACGTGTTGGTGGGAACATCATAGATCCGTCCATCCGCCCGGAACTGGGCTTTAGGGTCAATCCCCCGGAACTCTCTTACGTCCCCATCGTAGGGCTGAAATTTGAGGTATACGGGAACAGCGTCCTCGGCAAAACGACCATATACTGCTACCCCAAGGATATGGAAACTGAATACTCTGGGGGCAGCGGAGGCAATATCTGGGCGGCTCTTGGGGCAGGAGCTGTTACCCTCATAGGGGTAATAGCTTTGGTTGCCAGGGGCTTCCGCAGGGATGGGGAGGACCCGGATTAAAGGGTTCAGGACTTTATCTCAAGCGCCCTGACCTCGACCTTGCTGATCGGGGTTATGTGCCTGAGCCGCGCCGCCATCTCGGCCTGGAACTTGCCATCTATGATCGAGTTTATGAACTCTGTGGCGTCGGTCTCCTTCGCGTAGTTCAGCATGCGCTCGTTCATCTCCTTCCTCATGCCGGCTATCCTGCTGTGGGTGGCCCTCTGCCGCGTTATGACGAGCATCTTGAGCACCATCTTTGTCCCATCCTTCGACGATACCGGTAGCACCGATGTCGCTATGCTCTTGTACCTCCTCACCAGCGACCTTATGTAGCTGTGGAGCAGGACTATGGAGACCAGCTTGGTGTGCGCCGCTGATCCCTCCGCGCTCACCACCTTGAGCACCACGTTGGTGTAGGCGTGGGACTGGTTGTGCGTCAGGGCGTCGAGCCCTATGACTATGTTCCTCCCGCCCACCGACTTCTCGTCGTTCGCCGGCATCTCGCCTATGATTGCGTCGTTGAACTGCTTGGGCGCGTAGATGGAGAACCACTTCTTGAGCTTCCACTTGTCCGCCTTCTTTTGAACTGCCATAATATCACGCGTTCTTTATCAGCAGCTCAGCCTGCTTCGGGTCGTATCTCCAGCCCTCGGGCAGCTGCCCCCTGCGTATGTAGTACTTGGTGAGCCTCCATATCTTGGACTCTATCTTCTTCATCTTGATCCGGTTGCTGACGTCGTGCTTGTTGGGCCCCAGGTGCGCGTTTATGCTCACCGCCTTCTTCATGAGGTCGGTCAGGTCGTAGGGTATCTGCGGCTTTATCCCCTTCTCCCTCATTATCTCCGTCAGGGACCTACCCATGGAGTGCTTTATGTAGAGCACGCCGTGCTCCTCCTTGAGCCTCTGGCCTATCATCGCGGGCTCCATGCCCTTCTTGGCCATCTCCTGTATGAGCGCCTCTATCTTCGGCGTGTCTATGCTCTGCTTCTCGAGCCCCTCCGCCACGGGCTTCCTCGACTTCGACTTCCCGTGCTTCTTCGAATGCATCCTTGCCATCAGTACCAACTACAACTACGATTACATCTATGGTTTACATCTTCACTTCTATGGAATAGTCGCCCTTATTCAGGTATATCGCCTTCGCCTTGCATATCTGGGCGAGCTCACCCTTTGAGCTATCAACTATCGTATAGTATTCATCAGGAACATTTATATTGATTGATGATACCTCCTTGTTGAGCGCTATCCTGGCGTTTGCCTTCTGTTTCCGTATCTCGCCTATGATGCCGTTGAGCACCTTGCCCGCGGCCTCCGGCTCCACCTCCACCTGGGCCGTGAAGAGCAGGCCGTTGACGGCGTAGGACGGCCCCTTCGGCAGCTCCACCCACTTCGGCCATTCCCGCTCGAATATGCTTTTCTTGCTGAACATGGAGTTTATCTCCTCGCAGATGTGCGGGATCACGGGCGCCAGCATCCTCAAGGATACGTCGCAGACGTGCATTAGCGTGAACGCGGCAGCCGCCCTGCTCTTCTCCGATTCCTTGCCCTCGGAGTAGATCCTGTGCTTGACGTCCTCCAGGTAGAAGTCCGCGAACTCATGCCAGTAGAAGTTCACCAGCTTGTTCATCGCCTCGTAGAGGGCGTAGCCGTCGTAGGCTTCCGTCACCTCCCTCACCACGGAGTTGAGCCGGTTGAGTATCCAGAGGTCGAAGAGGTTGAGGTCGGCGTGGGGCTCCTCCTTCGGGAGCTTTGCCTTCCCGATGGCGAGCTTCACGAAGTTGGCCGTGTTGAAGAGCTTTGTGGTGAAGGACTTGGCGAAGTCCATGTCCTGGTAGGAGAAGGGCTTGTCCTTGGCTATGCCGCCGCTGAGCGCCACCCAGAGCCTTATGGAGTCGGTGCTGTATTTCTTCATCACCTCCGAGGGGTAGACGCTGTTGCCCCAGCTCTTGTGCATCTCCCTGCCGTCCGGAGCCAGTATCATCGAGTGGGCGAGTATGGAATGCCAGGGCTTCTGCCCGGTGAGCGCCCATACCCTGTATATGGTGTAGAACGCCCAGGTCCTTATTATGTCGGTTCCCTGGATGCGCACTGCCGTCGGGAAGCCGTCGGCGAGAAGCCCCTTGTTGCCGGGCCAGCCCGCTATCATGAGTGGCGTTATCGATGAGTCTATCCACCCGTCGAGCGTCTCCTTTGTCCCGACGAGGCTTTCGCCACACTTCGGGCAGCCCTTCAGGGGCGAGAGGTGCTTCGCCGGGTCGACCGGCAGCTTCTTCTTGTCGGCCGGGACGAGGTGGCCGCACTTCCCGCAGTACCAGAAGGGTATCGGCGTGCCGAATACCCTGTTGCGGGATATGGCCCAGTCCCACTCTATGAAGTTCGCCCAGTCGTCGAGCCTCTGGCGGGCGAATTCCGGGACCCACCGTATCGTGGTGCCCATCTCCTTGATCTTCTCCGCATGCTCCTTTATCCTCATGAACCACTGCAGCGAGGTTATGAGCTCGATGGGGTGGCCGCACCTGTCGTGCACCTTGACCGTGTGCCTTATCTTCTCCTGCTTCTTCAGCACGCCCTTCGCCTTCAGGGCCTCCAGGAGCTTCTGCCTGGCGTCCTTCATTTTCGTGCCGTCGAACTCGCCGGCGTTCTTGAGCCTCCCGTCCTCCTCCATCGCTTCGATGAGCGCCAGCTTGTGCTTGTAGTAGAGGGAGACGTCGCGCTTGTCCCCGAAGGTGCAGACCATCTCGGCGCCCGTCCCAAGCTCCTTGTCGACGATCTCGTCGCCGATTATAGGGACCTCGCGGCCGAAGAGGGGGACTACCGCCTTTCCGCCGATGAGGCTGGCGAAGCGCTTGTCCGTCGGGTTGACCGCCAAGGCGACGCAGGCGTGTAGCATCTCCGGCCTGGTGGTCGCTATCGTGACCTTCTCCTTCTTCCCCTTTCCGCCGACCGCCTCGAAGTCGAGGTAGCTGAAGGCCGTCTCCTCCTCCCTCTCCGTGGCGACCTCCCGCGAGATGGGGCTGGCGCAGTAGACGCACCACTCCACCGGGTGCGACGCCCGGTAGAGGAATCCCTTCTCGTACATCTCTATGACCGAGAGCTGCACCTTGGCCATGTAGTCGTCGGAGGTGGTGTAGTATTCGTATCTGTCGTCGAACGTGGATCCCAGGCTTAGCATCTCCGCCCTCATCGTTGCTATGTTCGCCATGGACTCCTCGACGCACTTCCCGTAGAACTCGTCCCGCGGGAGGCGCTTGCCGTGCTTCTTCTCGACCGCGATCTCGGTGGGGAAGCCGTGGGCGTCCCAGCCCTGCGGGTAGAGGACGTTGAAGCCCGCCATGCGCTTGTACCTGGCTATGGAGTCAATGTAGCAGACCCAGAAGGTCTGGCCCATGTGGAGCGCCCCGTTGGTGAAGGGGGGAGGCGTGTCTATCAGGTAGGCCTTCCGCTTCGTGTCCCGGGGGTCGAACCTGAAGATGCCGGACTTCGCCCAGCTCTTCCTCCACTTCTCCTCAACGCTGGTATAATCGTACATGGGCACCCGCTCAGGACAGGAAAATTATAAAAAATAAAAGGCAAAGAAAAAAAGAAAAGAAGCGTTGCCTTCAGGCAACGACTTCCCCTATGGCGAATCGCGCCTTGACTTCTGTTATCCTTACCTTGAGCTTGTCCCCTTCCTTGGCTCCCTTTATGAAGATAACGAAACCGTCCTTCTTCGCTATTCCGTCGCCTCTCGATGCCTGGGCCTCAATCGTGACCTCGACCTCGTCGCCCACCTTCACGGGCTTTGGCAGGAAATAGTTTGGGTTCATGCCCATACCGCCGCCTCTCCTTCCGCCTTCCCTTCTTTCACGGCCCTCGTAGCCGCCGCTGCTTCCTCCTTCCATTTCGTCGTTCATTCTATCTGTTCTCATACGTAGGATTAGCGTTTCCGCCTTACTCCGTATACGAGTATGTTATTCCATTCAGGTTTAAAAGCCTTTTGATTGCCCGCGACGGCGCCGCTGGCGCCGCCGGGATTGCAGGGGATCCTTGCTCGGCCCGCATCAGCTGTAGGTGGAGAACATGATGGTGACGTTGGGCATGCGGCCCTGCGGCGGGTTTGCCCTGGCGTAGGCCCAGTTCACGTAGAAGCTGCTGCCCGGCGACGCGAACGTAGTTATGGCTATGTGGTTCACGCTCGACAGGGGCGCGACGCTCTTCGTTGTTGTCACCGACGCTTGCGCTTGTGCGGTGAAGGTGCCGAATGCTCCGCTCTCCCAGGCGCCGCCATCTCCGCCCATCTGCGGCCACACGCGCGGGTAGTTGACTGTCGGGCAGCTGCCCCTGTAGGCGCAGAGGATGCTGGAATTGTCTGCCAGGCTCGGCAGCGCTCCCGTGAACTGCACGCTGACATTGCTGTAGGCGCGGGAGGCATTGCCCCAATAGTCAGGAGCCTGGGTGGTGGTAAACGATATCCACTGGGAGTTTACAGGAGGGTTGTTGTCCCCGTAGCACTGGATGTAGGAGTTGGTGTTGCAGTTGCCGCCGCTCTGGCTCCAGGCGCCACCGTAGGCGTCGCCGTAGAAGTATGAGCCGGCCTGTCCGGAGCCTCCGTCCGGTGCCTCGATGTCCGTGACGAGGTGCTGGCTCATCCCGGTCCCGTTGAAGCTTCCCAGCCCTATGCCGAAGGAGTACGGAACCGAAGTCTCCAGGGGGACGTAGAAGGGAGTCACGCCGAAGGCGGCGCAGTTGGCGCAGTAGCCCCCTTTTCCGGTTATCTCCTGCACGTCGTACCACATGTTTTCGCTCTCGCGCACTATCTGCTCGGCTCCCGGCATGGTTATGTTCCCGTATCCCAGCCCCGGATTGGCGTTGCAGCTGTTGGTGTCGATGCATCCCCACTCGTTCCACCATCCGTTGACTGTCAGGGCAGGTGGTATATATTGCAGGATCCAATTCGGTGAACTGCATGTGCTGCCGTAGCTGCCACAGGTGTTGTTCAGTTGGAGGAGGGGTTTACCGTTATAGTATGGGGCTGGCTCGTGGTAGAATGTGGGCGTGTCAATCGCGTCGGAGTAGGTGTTTGTGGGGCAGTAGGGCTCCTGGTAGTTCTCTAGGGGGGAGGTGGTTCCGCAATAGAGCAGTTCCTGCGGCTTGCCCAGCGGCACTCCGTTGCTCAGCACGAAGCTGGAGGCGTTTACCAGCTCCTGCAGGTACCTGGTGGTCGGGTATGTCACGTTGCCCGTGTAATAGTAGGAGGCTGGGGGGCAGCCGGTGGCGGGCGGGCAGCCGGGGCTACGGCCCAGTGGGGTCACCCCGGAGTAGAGTATGCCCTGCAGATAGTTGGAGTAGGCGGTGAGGTCGTGGGTGAACGCTGACGATACGAGCCCCTGGTCCAGCTGCGAGCATGTTGATGTGATGGTGCAGATGCCGTTGGGCGAATAGGCGTACACGTCACCCAGCTCCCATGTTAGGCTGTCGAAGGTGCTTGTGGTGAAGTTTGGAGGGTCGGACCGGTACCGGAAGGAGGGATATAAGTTGTAGCTTTTGAGCGAGGTGAACTGCAGGCTGGGCATGACGACATTGACGTGGTACATGCCGCTGCCCTCGATTATCTCGTTGGGCCCGAAGGCGGGGCCGCTTTGGCCGAAGTGGGTGCATACGAAGGCCAGGCAGACAGGAGGGGTGAACAGGAAGGTGTCTGTGGCAAGGAGGTTGATGTTGCTGCCGGGATTGAACGAGAGCGCGGTTATGGTGGGCGAGGTGCCGTCGTTCTGGGGGTTCTCGTTGATGGTCTTGGTCGTCACTGAGTAGCCGCCGCTGGTGGGTACGCTGAAGTTGGAGGGGCTGGAGAGGCCGTTGAAGTAGGCGTCGAACACCAGGGCCCCGTTGTCGAACTTGCCGTAGACGGGCGACTCGTTGGGCGCCTCGCCGGCGTAGTTGCCGTCATAGGTGGTGTTGACGGGCTGCAGGAACTTCATGGTTATGAGCGCCACGGAGTTGGCCGGTATCCCGTCCGGCAGCTCCACCCAGAACGTCGCCTTGTCGGCGCTCGAGTTGCATCCGGACTCGCACCAGGAGTTCAGCTCTGTCATCCCCGAACTGCCTTTGCCGCAGATGTTGTCGACTCCAGGTCTCTCGAGAGCGGGGCAGACAACAGGAGTGTTGGAGGGGGTGGATGCGTAGAAGCGTATGTTGCCCAGGTTGGGCGCCTCGACCGACGTGTACGAGTAGGGCGAGAAGGTTATCTCCTGCTGGAAGGGCGCAGGGGTTGCATTGTACCCCCTGTTGTCGGCCGCGAAGAGAACCTCGTACTGGTTCACCTCCGAGACTGCCGGCATGACGCCGTTCGGCGGGTAGGCTCGCACTCTGGCGTATTGCCAGTAGCCGTAGTTCTGGCCGCTGGTGGTCAGGTTGCTCCTGGGGCCGAAGAACCCGCTGAGGTTCAGCGGGGGCAGGATGGATGACGAGCTGCCGGTCGGGCCGGAGATGTCGCAGACGTATTGGAGGGTGCCGGGGAAATCGACGCAGCCGCCGCCGCCGGCAGGGGGGCATTGGATGCCGCCGCCGCCGCTTACCGTGCCTATGCAGTTGACATCGACGTCTTGGTAGCCGCTGCCGGTCGGCGCTACGCAGCTGGCGTCTACCGTAGGTGCGACATTGCCCCAGAAGGGTGAGTCGACGCTGTCCAGGGTGGAGGCCAGGATAAAGCAGGGGTCTAGAGAGGTGATCGATATGAGTGGGTATAGGTGCTGGGGCGCCGAGAACGGGGTCGAGCCGACCACGAACTCGTTGTACATTATGCCGGAGGCGGTGATGGCATAGTCCTTTTCAAGTGCGTAGGTGTTGTTCACATTGATGAAGTACCAGGTCTTGCCTTCGATCGTGCCGGTGATGGTCGACCAGAGGGAGTTGGCGCTGAGGGCCGGGGGCCCCAGGACGACGCTGTAGATGTGGTTGGACCCGTCGAATGATGGGATGGAGTACTGGAGGGCGGTGGGATTCTTGGTGAATCCGAACGTCTTGCCCGGCAGGACGGCAGATGAATAGTTGTACAGCGAGTCGCCCGCGCTCCTCTGGGCCCAGAGGTCGTCGGTGGTAGCGTGGATGCCGTTCACGTCGCTGTAGGTTGCATTTATGTTGAATAGGATTCCCGCGTCGGTGCCCGTGGGGCCTGAGCCGTAGTAGTCTATGATGTAGGGGAGGGAGAAGCCCGTGGAGGAATACAGCTCCAGCGGGTCCGCATACTTCGTGTTGTAGGCCATGGTGCCCTTGCCGTAGGTGAGCCCGTTGTTGACGCCGTAGTAGGGGACGTTGCCGCCTGCGGGCCTGTCGACGTTCCAGCTGCCGCTGAGCGACGTGCCGACGAAGTTGTCGTAGAAGTTGAAGACCTGCGCCCCGTTGTCGAACTTGCCGTAGCCCGGTCCCGGCGCTTTCGAGAGCTGGGGTGCCTCGCCCGCCCAGTAGCCGTCGTAGTTGGTGCTGGGCGGCAGGAATGTCATGTTGACGATGGCCACGCTCAGCGGGGGTATGCCCTGCGAGAGGTTGATCCAGAAGATGGTGTTGGTCGCGGTCGAGTTGCAACCGGACTCGCACCATGAGTGAAGTTCTGTGGCGCCGTCGCCCCCGGAGGAGGTGGAGCTACCCAGCTGGTAGAACCTTATGTTGCCCATATTCGCCCTCTCGCAGCTCACCGAGGTGGTCGGGTTGAACAGTATCATCTGCTGGAAGGGCGCCGGAGTGGGCACGCTCTGGTTGTTCCATATCTGGAACACTATGGAGTTGGACCTGTAGGTGCTGCAGGAGATCGGAACCGTGGTCGTGACCGACGTGGAGGTCGATGTGGAGGTGGAGGTCGACGTAGTTGAGCCCGATATTGTGGTGGTCGAGGAGGTTGTTGAAGGCCCGTTCCCGCCGCCGATGGTCGAGGTGGTGGGCGCGGTGGTGCTGGTGGTCGATATGGAAGTGACGATGACAGGGTTGTATACCCCTCTGGCCCTCCAGCTTCCAGTGAATGTGTATGCGGTTCCCTTCGGGCAGATGGTGCCGCTATTGGCTGACGGGCAGTAGTTGGCGCTTATGTTGAACGTTCCCAGGTATGTCTGGGAAACCGACGCATTAGAGGAGAAGTTCGCGACGCAGTACAGGGACTGTCCCTGGGATGCCGATGTCGGGGCGGCCGCTATGCCATTGGTGGTGCAGTACCCGGTGGCGCTCCTTGAGCTGCCGATCATGGCATTGAAGGAGCTCACGTTCACGATCCCGGGAACCGAAACTATGGCAAGCACCACGAGCTTTGATCCCCCTACCAGCGTGTTGGTGCCGTAGGCCACATCAGCGCATTTCATGGTGCCGTAGATGGAGCATGAGGATGGGAGGGTGTTGGATGGGACTACAGAAAGGAGGAATATTGTCAGGAGCGCCACGGAGATGATGAATATCATGAGGGCATAGGAGGTTACCAGCTCCACGCCGCTCTGCGCCCCGGATTGCATAGAATTCACTTCTTTGTTTAGGTATAAATAGCTTATGGGTCGCCTTAGGAATCGTGGATTTGTGTGGGCAGACCCCTCAAGGGAGCGGAGCCAGCGGCGCGGGCCAAAAAGTATTAGGGGTTCTGTACGGCCGTGATGAAGATGGGGCGGGAGCCAAGGGGCACGGTCACGGCATTGCCGGACAGCACGTTTACCAAGGTCAACCCGATGACTGCACTGTGATCGTCCGCATAGGTGTCCGCGACATAGGCGTAGGTGCCGTCGGGCGAGATGGCCATCATGTACCCGCCTGGGGCAGCCGTCGTGCTGATTACATTGTTAGTGGCGGTATTGATTGCAACCGCATAGGTGGAGAGGCCGGAGTCGAGGACATCCGCGATGCCGCCCGATCCGATCTCTATGAACTCGGGGTAGTTCTGAGGCAGCGCGATCGAGTTCGTTATCTTGTTTGTCGCGATGTTTATCACGTCGACCGTGCCCTTGCTGTCGTCGCTGACATAGAGGTATTTGCTGTCTGGCGTGGCCGCCATGTAGTACTGGTAGTAGGCCCCTTTGGGCCCGTATATCGTGTTGGTGACCCTGTTCGTGGAGGTGTTGATGACCGTTATCACGTTGTCCGGCCCATCCAACGGAAGGCTTATGACGTAGGCAGATTTCCCGTCAGGCGTTATGAGGACGCTGTCGCAGGCGCCGAGCGCGCAGGAGATCGTGTTGGATATCTTGTTCGTGGCCGTATTGATGACCTTGATGTTGGGCGGGCTAGCCCAGTCGTCCCCCGCGACGTAGAGTTGCTTGCCGTCGGGTGTTATCGCCAGCTGGCCGGGCGTCGTGTAGGCCCCGCCCAGGCTTATGGTGTTGGTAATCTTGTAGGTGGCCGTGTTGATCACGTCTATGTTCCCGAGGCCCGTTGCAATGGAGGTGGAGCCGGTCCCGATATACCCGACGTAGAGCGTGCTTCCGTCCGGGGACAGGATTATCGGTTCTATCATCGTGCCGAGGAAGCCATAGCCCACCTCTCCGCCCGGGATGGTTATGGTATTGACCACGCGGTTCGTTGAGAGGTCGATGACCGAGATGGTGTTCCCGCCCGAGGTGCAGGAGGCTATGATGCAGCTAGATCCGCCCAGGTCCACGGTGTAGGCATACCTGTGGTTCGGCGAGATGACCGTCGCGTAGGGCGCCGCGCCCCTGAAAGCTATCGAGTTTGATGTCTTGTCCGAAACCGTATTGATGGTGATGAAGTTTCCCAGGCTGATTGCATCGCCGCCGGACCAGTCCTCCGGCATGCCGGAGACGTAGAGGGTTACGGGCGAGGGCGCCGGTGAGGGGACCGTGGTGGAGACGGAACTGGTGGTTGACGTGGTTGATGATGTTGTTGTGTGTGCGGTCGAGCTTGTGGAGGAGGTATGGGTGGAGGTCGATGTGGAGGTCGATGTGGTGGTCGATGTGGTGGCCGGCAGGGTCGGTATGGCCGGCGTGGTGTACAGTCCCCTGGAGGTCCAGCTTCCGGCGAAGCCGTAGGAGCTGCCCCGCCTGCAGAGGGAGCCGCTCTTCGGGGTCGGGCAGTAGTTGGCACCTATGACGAACGTTCCCGTGTATATCTGGGAGCCCGACGCGTTCGAGGCGAAGGTCGCGACGCATATCAGGGACTGGCCCTGGGAGGCCGATGTCGGGGCCCCCTGCATCCCGTTGCTGGTGCAGTATCCCGAGCCCCTTGCGCTGCCTATTATGGCGTTGAAGGAGCTCACGTTCACGATTCCGGGCACTGACAGGGATGCAAGCAGGACCAGTTTCGATCCGGCAACGCTATTGCCCCCGTAGGCTATGTCGGCGCATTTCATGGTGCCGTAGATGGAGCAGGTGGCGGGCAGCAGGGACGATGCCGTGGAGGAGAGGACGAATATGACCAGGAGCGCGACGGCGAGTATGAAGAGCATGACGCCGTAGGTGGTGATGACCTCTATGCCGCTCTGCGACCGCGCCTCCATGTGTCTGTCTCTCTATTTAGGTATAAATAGCTTTTCGCTTCTCTGCTGTCAGCGGCTCATCTGCAGGAACATTTCCTCGATGCTTCTGAAGAGGTATTTGGGTTCCGCGCTCTTCAGCTTTGCGTGGCTGTCGAAGCCGTCCGAGACCGCGCAGGATCCCACCCCGGCCAGGTCCGCCGTCAGGACGTCGTCTATCATGTCCCCCAGGTAGAGCGTCCTGGACGGGCGCGCCTTCATCCTTGAGGTTATAAGCCGTATGCCCCGCGGGTCCGGCTTTATCAGGCCTAGGTCCTTGGCGCTGACCACGATGTCGAAGTATTTCCTGATCCCCATCTTTTTTAGTTCGTTCGATATCCTGCCGCCCTCCCCGTTGGAGAGCATCGCCACCTTCTTGCCCCTCCTCTTCAGGAGGACGAGCAGGCTCGCCACGTCCCTGTGGAGGCGCGGCCGGTAGAAGGCCGAGAGCGCCTCGAATATCGCGGCTAACATCTCGTTCTTCGTCTCCTCGACCTCGATCGCCCTCTTCAGGTTTCCGCGGTCCGCCTCGATGTCCTTGGTGTTCGCGCGGCGGCGCCAGGTCCCCAGCGCCCTCTTGAGCCACTCGTTGGCCCTCAGCACGGCGTGCATCTCGGAGAGCGTGCCGTCCCAGTCGAATATGAAGAGGTCGTAATTCTTTAGCATATGCTTTCCTTCGTTCAAGCCAACGCCTACTCCCAGATTATGTCTATGGCCGGCTTGCCCGGCAGCGCGCGCTGGGCCCTGTCGGACCTGGACTCCGATTCCGGAATCGCGGATACCTGCGCGCCCAGGCGCTCGGAGAGGTATTTCGACGACTCGGAGAAGCCCTTCAGGATCTCCTCGGCCTTCAGGTCGGGGACCGCGACGAGCGAGCCCAGCCTCTTGGCGAACTGCGAGAGGAACTTCGACGATTTGGCCTTGTCCACCCCGGCCAGGGAGGGCATCGTCAGGGCCTTCCCGATATTCTTCTCTCGCGCCAGGGCGTTGTAGGCCTCGGTCTTCCAGTCCTCCGCTATTATTATCCTTATCTCCCTCGCCCTCTTCCCCGAGTTGGCGGGTATCTTGGACGTCAGCTCCAGGCCCTTCCTTATGTCGGACGCGGTGGAGTCTATCAGCTCCTCTATCGCCTCCTCGCCTGCGTTTATCATGCTCTCGTCGAACAAGGGCCACTGCTCCTTCACCACCAGGGTGGAGCGCCCGAGCTCGTGCCAGAACTCCTCGGCGACGTGGGGCATGACCGGCGATATCATCACCGCCACCTTCTCCAGGAACTCCCGGACCGCCATGCCGTTGGAGCCGCCCCTGT
The DNA here is from genome assembly GCA_963799075.1 of uncultured Microcaldota archaeon. GTDB lineage: Archaea > Micrarchaeota > Micrarchaeia > Micrarchaeales > Micrarchaeaceae > JAJYUY01. The sequence continues at coordinate 180,529 of CAWCVI010000002.1, forward strand.
CGAGGTACCTCCTGAGCTCGTTGACGGAGTTGTAGTATATCTCTATGTAGGCCTCCTTGAGCAGCATGCTGTCCAGGAGGTCGGTCGCCCTCTTCACCTTGGAGTTGAGCCGGGAGTAGAGCCAGAAGTCGTTGTGGGAGAGCTCGGTGCTCTTCATCTCCGGCAGAGACAGCATCAGCTTGTGGAGGAAGTCATTCTTCGCCTGTATGCTCCTGACGCCCTCTACCCGGAAGTCCGACTCGGTACCCAGCTCGGCGCTCGCCACCATCAGGAAGCGGAGGGGATCGGCCCCGTGCTGCCCGATGGCCTCCTTCAGAGGTATTATGTTGCCCAGGCTCTTGGACATCTTCTGCCCCTCGTAGCTGACCAGCCCGTTGGTCACTATCTGCCCGGGCCAGAACTTCCGGTCGAAGAGCGCAACGTGGTTGAAGACGTACATGACCAGGTGGTTGTATATCAGGTCGGAGCCCGAGTGCCGGGAGGTGTCGGCGTACCAGTAGGAGAACGACTCCCTGCACCTCTTCACCACGATCTCGTCTACCCCCGTCGAGTCGGCGACCGACTTGGCGCTCCCCTTCCCGCAGAGGACGAAGTCGAAGAATTCCGGCCTGAGCCGCTCGGGCGCGACCTTCGCCTCCCTCAGGAGGTGGATGTAGGTGTAGAGGCTTGGGTAGATGGTGGAATCGGAGAGGGACTCGATTATGTGCGACTTGTTGAGGGGGAACGGAGTTCCTAGGCCCTGGGCGCGCTCGGTGGCGCGCATGTCTATCCAGTCCAGCACCTTCTCGAATGTGTTTAGCGAGCCCGCGGGATAGAGGCCCATCGCCTCCATGTGCTTCCTGGTGCTGGCCTTCCAGTCCTTGTCGCCGTAGTTGATGAACCACTGCCCGTCGACGATCTTGATTACCACCCGCGTGCCGCACCGGCAGAAGACAGGGCTCTCGTTGGCGAGCTCGTACATCGCGAACGAATCGCCCGCCGACAGGAGGTCGGCCTTTATCAGCTCCCGCGCCTCGGTCTCCTTCCTCCCGGTGTACTTGCCGTAGGACATGACCCCCCACCGGGACTCCTCCCTGTAGACCAGCTTGGTCGCAGTCTCCAGGATTGCACCGCTAGGATCCTTGTCCTGCTTGAGCAGCTCCAGGTAGGCCTCCGCGGGCGCCGACGGGTCGGCCTTCCTCGCCAGCTCCAGCTCTTCCTTGGTCGGGGCGGCGGGGGGGCCGGGCTTCTCAATCTTTATCACGCTCCTCCACTGGGCCGGAACTTCCGCACCTGAGGCGCGCAGCTTTTCCAGGGCCGAGTAATCGTAGGGCGCGTGGGCGGGCACCGACATCACCATCCCTGTACCGACGCCGGATTCAACGAAGAGTCCGGGGAGCACGGGCAGCCTCTCCCCATTAGAGGGATTTATGACGGTCCTCTTCAGCAGCTCGGCCGCCGGGACCGGACCCTCTATCTCGAGCTTCAGCTGGTAGCCCAGCGTGGTGGCGGCCTCCTTCGAAAGGTAGTACCCCTTCCCCTGGAATCTGGCGGAGACGTACTCGATGCCCTCGCCGACAAACAGGTTGGTGACGCCGTCTATGGTCTCCGGCCGGTAGGTGGCGCAGGGAAATATCATGTCGGAGGATGCGTCCCTGAAACCGACCGCCAGGAGCTTCTCTATCTCCGGCTCAGCGTCGCCCTTGGTGTCGTGCTGGCCCACCGCGTTGCCCTCGTTGGGGCACCAGCCCACCGGGTGGCTGCCCTGCTTCAGCAGCCCGGCGTCGTTGAGCCTCGCGAACTGCCACTCCACCATCTTGGAGTAGATGGGCTCCGTCGACCGGAACTTGCGCCGCCAGTCGATCCCGAAGCCGGCGAGCCTGAACGCCTCCTCGAACAGCGTTATCATGTAGTCGACTATGAAGTTTATGTCTGTCATCTTTTCTATGACCGGATCGGGGATTTCGAACCTGCGGAGGTCCGCGATCAGCTCGGCGTCCCTGGCGGCCAGCCTCTTCGCGATGGCAAGTATCGGCGTGCCCGTGGCGTGGAAGGCCATGGGGTAGAGGACGTTGAAGCCCCGGTGCCTCTTGTACCTTGCATGGAAGTCGGTGGTCGCGTAGGTCCTCATGTGGCCGATGTGGAGCGGGGTGTTCACGTAGGGGAAGGCGACGTTTATGAGCTTGCCCCTGCTTTCATCGGGGTCCGGCTCGTAGGCGTGCGCCGCTGCCCAGGCCTTCTGCCATTTGGGCTCTATCTCTCCGTAGTTGAGCGTCATGAGAAGACCGTTCGGAACAGATATGTGAAGGTTATGCTTTAATAGTTTGTCTGAGCTTATGGTTCCGGGTGAGGATATGTCGAATATGGAGGGCAACTACGCGGCTAAGCCTATGCCCGTTCCGTTCGAACGGGTCAGCGCAGTGATGGACAAGGAGACCTACGACTGGCACTGCACCAAGCACTATGCCGGATACGTGGCCAAGAGGAACGAGATAGAGAAGGAGCTCGCCGGGGTCGACAGGTCGAAGGCCAACGTGAACTACAGCGCCTACCGGGCCCTCAAGCTCGAGGAGACCTGGAACGGCAACGGGATGGTGCTGCACGAGGTCTACTGGGACACCATGGGGGGCGACGGGAAATTCGGCGACGGACTGGAAATAATAAAAAAGATAAAGGAGGACTTCGGGTCCGTGGATGCCTGGAAGGCGGACTTCCTGGCGGCCGGCAAGTCGGGAAGGGGCTGGGTCGTCTTCTCGATCGACCTGCTGACGGACGGCAAGGCGAGGAACTTCATGTACGACGTCCACAACCAGGGGGGCATGGTCGGTTCGATGCCGCTCATCGCGGCGGACGTATTCGAGCACGCTTATTACCACAAGTTCGGCCCGGACAGGGCGGCCTACCTGCAGGCGCTCGTGGACAACATAGACTGGGCGAAGGTCGAGAAGAGGTACAGGGCGCTGAAAAGGTAGATGGACGATGGCAAAGAAGGAGCACCTGATCGGGCTGTTCGCCTTTGTCGCGCTCCTCTGCCTGATGGTGATCCTCTATTCCGTTTCCAAGCAGCAGCCCGGGCTTTCCATCCCGGCTCCGGGCGGGGGAAGCTACACATCGCACGGGCCGCAGGCGGCGGCCTCCGGTACGCTGCCCATCCAGGTGAGCGACCCGTCCTACCTGCCGAAGGGGACCAGCGCCCTCTGGGTAACGTTCACCAACGCCTCGGTCTACTCCCAGGCGGCCGGATGGCGGAGCGGAGGGGGATTCGGACCGGTCAACCTGCTGGCCAGCCAGGGGAACAGGAGCGTGACCATATCCTTGATCAGCGTCCCATATAATAGTATTATAAGCGCGGCCAGGCTCGGGATAGGGTCGGCCTACATGATAATCAACGGGGCCAGGTACAATGTCACCGTCCCGGGAGGCTTGGTGACGACGAACCTATCCGGCGTGAGGTTCGGGGACGGCAACGCCCTCCTCCTGGATCTGTCGCCCTTCGCGCTCCCCTCGGCCGGCTCTCACAACAGCATAGCGCTCGGCTGCTCATCCAGGGGATTCCTGGTGAACGGCAGCGGAGGATACATAGGCCAGCAGAACCGCGTCGCGCTGGCCGCGGCTCAATCGGTCACGCCCTACGCGAACATCAGCGTGGATAATGTTGTCATCACGGCCAGCGGCGGAGTCACGACCATCAGGATAACGGTGGTGAACCATTCCAACAGGACCGCACGCATAGGCAGCGTCGCGGTGATCGGGAGCGAGAGCTTCGCCCGCAACAGCAGCGCCATAGCCGCGCTCAGCAGCAGGTACGCGGAGGCGATCGTCCAGAGGTACGCGAGCGAGGCGCAGGCCGCTGGGGCATCGGGCTCCGCAGGCGGCGGGGCGGGCGGCAGCCTGGTGAGCTCGTTGCTCAACGCGTCCATCTCGGGCATCTCGGCCGGGATGAGCTCGGCATTGTATTCGAAGGCCCTGGCTTTCGGGGCGAACCTCACCAGCCTTGTGTACGGCAACGTCAGCGCGCTTGCGCAGATGGCGGGCCCGCTCCCCAGGTCGCTGCTGGACAGCAGGGGAGGGATCAACGTGACCGCGCTCGGCGGCGCGGTCTACCAGAACGTGTACAGCGGAATCTCCAACGCGAGCGTGTCCAGCGCCAATCTCCAGTCGAACATCGACACCGTCGGATTCGCTCCGTCGCAGGACGGGACGCTGGAGCAGTCCTGGAACCCCGGCGGGGAGGGCTACGAGATCCGGCCGGACTCCAGCGCCACCCTGGAATACAGAGGGCAGCTCTCCCTCGACAACACCACATCGATAGGCCTGGCCCCGGACAGCGGCTACCAGGTCGTGGTTGCCGGGGACAACGGGACCGGCACCAGCTACGAGGCAACTTCGGGAGGCTGATCTGATGGGGACGCCGAGGATAAGGATAGTGAGCAGGCACGAGAGGCTTGCAGGAGTGGTCAAGAGGGTGAGGAGCGAGGCCGAGGCCCGCGGCATCCGGGTCAGCGACAGGAATTATGACCTGGCGGTCAGCATCGGGGGCGACGGCACCATGATAAGCGCCGCGGTGGAGGGGAAGCCCGTGATGGCGGTGCGGGGAGGCAGGGCGAACCGCCTGATAGACATAGAGCCCGAGCGGGTCGGCGAGGCCCTCGACAGGCTGCTCGCCGGCAGGTTCAGAAAGGAGAGGTACAGCATGCTCGAGGTGGCGCACCGGAAGAGGAAGGCGCTGGCGTTCAACGAGGCCGGGATTACTTCGGTGGTTCCGCTGCCCGTCGGTTTCACGGTTTCATGCCTTGACGCGGAGTTCGCGGCCAGCGGCGACGGCATCATCGTATCGACGCCCCAGGGCAGCAGCGGGTGGTCCTTCTCGGCCAACGGCACGCAGCTGCACAGGAGCTCGAACGCATTCATCATAAGCCTGCTCAATCCCATGATGAGCCCGCTCAGGGCGGTGGTGATACCGCAGGTGCCCGTGGATATCGTGGTCAACAGCAAGGATCACAGGGACAGGACGAATCTGGTCTGCGACGGGAACATAGTCGCGCCGCTCGACGACGGTGCGCGGGTGTCCATAAGGAAGAGCAGGAGGGAGGCGGTCATATACAGGTTCTTCGGGCACGGGCCAGCGGAGAGCATGCTGGGGAAAAAGGGCGATTGAGATGGGATGGAAGGATCTGAGGGTGAAAGGAGAACTGGTAAGTTTTAGGGCAACCGACGGTGGTGTTCTAGCCGGCTTCTTATGCATGCCAAAGGGCAGAACCAATGTTGCAATACTGCATTTGCATGGCCTGAACAGCGCATTTTACAAAGTGCTGCCGCTCAAACTCGGGGAGGGCCTGGCAAGACAGGGGATTACCTTCCTGTCTATACAAAATAGGGGGAGCTACAATGAATTTGCCCTTAACCAATCCAAAACAATCAGAGTTTACAACAAACACAGGGGTATGATAGCTGGCGGCGGATTTGAAAAATTTGAGGAATGCGTGTTTGACATACAGGGTGCCACAAAATATCTGAATAGCATTGGCATAAAAAGAGTATACTTGCAAGGCCACAGCACAGGCTGCCAGAAATCGGTGTATTACAGCATGGGGACGAATGACAAGGCAGTAAAAGGGATTATACTGCTTGGCGCTGTCGATGACTATAATTTATGGAAGAGCGACATATATGGCAATTGGGGCAAAGACAGACAGGGATTCCGGAAGGCTGTGGCATTTGCGAAATCAAAACTGAAGAAGAATCCGTCATTCGCCATGAGCGCGAGATATAAAGATATAAGATATACCGCAAAGCGTTTTCTCAGCTTTACAGATTTGGGCAATGTCGAGGCGCGGATCTTCAACTACGAGTCGCCCAAAATGAGGGAGTTTGGCCGCGTTAGGGTACCAATCTTGGCGGTGTTCGGCGCGGATGATGAATTTCTGCTTAAGCCAGCGAGGGAAAGCCTCAGACTTCTTGGCAGAAACACGCGCTCCGTGGATTTCATGGGGGTGCTCATAAAGAATGCGAACCATGGATTTTTCGGGAAGGAGGGCGAGCTCTCCAGCCTGATATCAAAATGGGTCAAGGTTATGGAGGGAGGTAGATGACATGAACGTGGACCAGGACGAGTTGAATGCGGTAAAGGACATCCTCTGGCAGGGGGAGCAGGTGAGGGGGACGTTCAGGCAGCGGGCCATAGGGCCCGGCGGCTCGATAACGGTCCCGACCTCGGTGGTGGTCACGGACAACCGCCTCATCATAGTCAACAGGGCGACCCTCGGCTTCAGGAAGGACTACGAGGTGATACCCTACCCCAAGATAACCAGCGTCAGGCTCGAGAGGGGCATAATGTCGTCGACGGTCTTCATAAGGGTGGAGGGCTACGACCGCGACAAGGGGCTCCTGAAGGGAGGGAAGGAAGAGGGCGAGATCGACGGCCTGCGCAACAACGACGCGAAGGACCTGGCGGACTTCGTGAACTCCAAGATAGACCAGGGAGCCGAACCGAAGCAGGGGGAGACCGATTTAGGCAGCGGGAGCGGAGGATATGTGTTCTGCAGCAAGTGCGGGGCGAAAAACCTCGGCTCGTCGAAGTTCTGCACCGGCTGCGGGGCGAAGCTTGGCGCTTGAAAATGGTGACTATGTGAAGAAGAACAACAACGGCCCGCTCTACGCGGCTGCCGCAGTGGCATGCGTCCTGATAGTGACCCTCGGGATCGTCTTCTCGGGCGCATGGAAGGGGAGCACGGGTCCGCTGGGCGGCGCCCTCAGCACGGTTTCGGTCTCCGCCTCGGGGAACGCCAAGGGGATACCTTCCATGGCGGAGATAGACCTGTTCATGAACGCTACCGGCAACAGCACCGCCGCGGCAACCTCTAACCTGTCGTCCAAAATGACGGCCTTCAACAGGACCGTATACGGCTACATAGGGGGGAATACTAGCCTGGTCAAGACCCAGTACCTCAACGTCGGGGTAATCTACTCGAACAACACGAAGGCAAAGCCCGTCTACCAGGCCCAGGAATACGTCACTGTGACGCTTCCGCAGCTGGGCAGGCTCAACGGCTTCCTCGCCAACATAACAGGGGTTCCGGGAATCCAGGTGCAGGACGTGAGCGCTATACTCTCTGACCTGCAGATCACCCAGCTGCGGCAGCAGGCGCTCACGGGTGCGATCGCCAACGCGACATCGCAGGCGCGCGCGATAATCGGCAACGTCACGATAGTTAACACGACCGTCTCGGTGGGCGGCTATAACACCTTCCCGTACCCGGTCTATGCGGTATCGGCAGGCGGAAGCGCTGGCGGTCCGGCGATCCTGCAAAGGGGCCCGCTCTACTACAACGGCACGAGCTCGGTCATGGAGAGCATACAGGCTACGTTCTACTACAGGAAGTAGCAACAGGGAAGGGATGTCTGAGGAGTGCCGCTACGGCACTTTCCCTCCCGGACCCGGTCGCCTTGCCGGCCGGCCCGGCTCATATGTTTAAATACCTATGCCGAGTATCATTTTTGAGGTATAATTATGGAAAAATGGGAAGCGATAACAGGCATAATCCTGCTGCTGGTCGGCATCGGGGTCGCCTGGCAGAACTACAACACGGTGACGGGCTGCAACTCTGTCGGGGGAAAGCTCTCTACGGCACTCACGTCCCTGTTCGGGGGCACAGGAGCGCAGTCGTGCTACAACGCCCAGATAGCGGTGGTTGGCGGGATAATTGTTGCCTTGATAGGCTTGGTAATAATTTTCGCGGCCAACAAGACGCAGAAGCGCAAGAGATAAGTAGGCGCTTTGGCTTCGGTTCCTAGCCTTCGAAAGAAGGCTATGGATCTTTATTTGGTGGATTTGGGATGGCAAGGAAATGCGTGATATGCGGCAAGGACGCTGAAAAATACGCAACGGATCCGGACTATCCGAGGAAGTATATCTGCCTGCAGTGCCTGAACAGGATTGTCCTGAACAGCAGGACGATCGACGTCGAGATGGGACCGGTTCGGGTGGCCTTCGAGAAGGCGTTCAATGCATTCAGGGATGAGTGGGAGAAGCAACAAAAATAAATATTAATTGGGAGATCATATGGCAAAAAGAAAAAAGAGCGTAGATCTGGAATCTACTAAGGCGAAGGTCGACAAGGAGGTATCGAGCCTCGGGCTGAACTACCACAAGCTGATGGGAGTGATCCTGCTGGTGATCGGCATAATACTGGTGGCCGTGAACCTCGTCAAGGTCCTTGAGGCCTTCGTGGGCTTGGTGCTGGTGTACTTCGGGCTGAAGATGATAGGGTATACCGTAAAGCTCTAAAGCGCGCACAAAAGGTACTGCTGGATTTCCGGCAGTATCCTATTTTTTTTCTTTCCTGTTTTCCGCTTTTAGCCTTAGCAGCTCCTGCTGAAATTCGCCGATGTGGCCGTGCCGTTGAGGTAGAGCACGCCCCTGCAGCCCTTGCTTGTGGAGACGCCGAACAGAGAGCTGTAGTAGATCGTGACGTTGTAGGTATCGTTCCCCAGCAGGGCAACCGAATAGTGGCCGGCCTTGTTTATCGTGGTGTATGCGGCCTGGCCCGTCTTTTGGGAGGTGAAGTTTATGCCGACAGGGGATGTGGTAAAGCTTGTCCTGATGACGCCGCTCACGAGCACGTTGTTCTGGGAGGGGGCCGGCTGGTTCAGGAGGCTGGAGAGGAGGGAGGTGGTGAGGAGCAGGTAGGCGGCCAGGCCTATCACCGCAAGAATGATTATTGCCGCCAGCACGCTTAACGCCTTGCCCATGATACCGCCATCTTTCGAACGATACTGAACAGCCCGGGCTTTAAGACCTTTCTACGGCCCTGTTCTTCCCTACCACTTTTTAATTTTTCGTGTCCATCCACTTCTGATGCACGACATCGATGACCTCATGGCGGACGACGAGGCGGAGAGCGCCCGCAGCAGGCCCCCGGCCCGGGAGGAGCCGGCGGGCAGCATCGACCTCTACCCAGGGAGCAGCAGGACGCTGGTCGGAGAGGTCGAGCGCTTCTTCGACAAGGTGGGCGTGGCGGCTATACACCTCAGCGGCGACCTGAAGGTGGGGGACAGGATAGAGATAGAGGACGGCACGGGCACGGTAAGCCTGGAGGTCTCCAGCATGCAGATAGACCGGAAGGACGTCGAGGCCGCGGGCGCCGGCGACTCCATAGGAGTTAAGGTCGAAGCCCCAGTCAAGAAGGGAAGCGAGGTCTATCTCGTCAGATAGGTGGGTCGGATACAGGCAAAGCGTGATAGAGAAGAAAAGGCGGCGGGCGCCCTGCTCGTCATCGGAATCGCGATTGCGATCGTTATTGAGGCTTACTTGGTCATCGCTGCCGGGCAGGGAGCCGCAGGAACCGGAGCCATGATAACCGTAGGCGGCTATAGCTACCACGTCCTTCTGGCGACCAACCAGGCCCAGTGGCAACAGGGGCTCATGAATTATACCTTCGCCTGCTCCGCGCCCGGGCTCTGCGTCAACGGGATGCTTTTCGTCTTCCCGTCAAGCGGAACGGAGTGCTTCTGGATGAAGGACACCCCGGAGCCGCTGGCCCAGATATGGATATCCAACGGGACGGTAACCAGCGTGTACAACGCCAGCCCCGAAAGCACGGCGAGCGTCTGCGGGGCGGGCAACGAGGTGCTCGAGCTGTACTCGAGGCTTTCGATTAATGCCGCGCCCGGGGACAAGGTAGAGGGGGCGGGGTAGCAGGATGCCTGCAGAGTGCGCTCTTATATGACGTGGACAGACCGGTTTTCACCCCGAAAGGCTTATATATAAAAAAGAGTCTATCCTTTGCTATGCAATCCAGCAAGGCCGCTTCCGACATCAAAAACTACGATGACACGCAGTCGGCTTATATAATCTCCGCTGCCGCAAACCACGGCAACGGAAACCGCATAGTCGGAGCCACTCCCGTAATGATGGAACTGTTCAGGAAAATCGATGTGCTTGCCACCATCGACGCGCCGGTGCTCATAACGGGGGAATCGGGGACAGGGAAGGACATGGTGGCAAAGGCGCTGCACCATAACGGATCCAGGAAGATGTACCACCTGAGCACCGTGCACTGCGCCGCGATACCGTCTACGCTCATAGAATCGACTCTTTTCGGGGTCAGGAAGGGGGCCTATACCGATGCCAAACGGGATACTGAGGGAGAGTTCCTGAACGCAAATGGCGGAACGATCTTCCTGGACGAGATCTCGGAGATGCCCATTGAAACCCAGTCAAAGCTCCTGCGGATCCTGCAGGACGGGGTGGTAAAGAAGGTCGGGGACACGAAAGTGCATTCCATCGATGTCCGGATAATCGCCGCGACAAACAAGGATCTTGAGAAGGAGGCGGCGGCCGGGCGGTTCCGGGAGGACCTCTACTACAGGCTAAACGTCGTCCCGCTGGTCATGCCGTCCCTTGCGGCCCGTTTGGACGATATCGAGCTTCTCGCCAAAGCGTTCATAGATAAGCATAACCTGGCAGCCCGGAAAGAGTCTCGTATAGACGGCATAGCCCCGGATGCAGTCGACAAACTGCGCGGCTATGATAAAAAATGGCCCGGAAACGTGCGCCAGCTCGACAATATAATGGCCAGGGCGATGATATCAGCCGGCGGCGGCACCATAGAAGCCAAGGACATCACATTCACCGATGCCGAATTCCAGAGGATCTCCATCAGGCCGCGGCCCGATGCCACGGCCGGCGTCCTTCTGCTGAGGTCAAAAGAGCAACCGCCCGCCTTGGCGCCGGCACCGCAGCAAAACGCCACTGCTAAAGGGAACCGGTGGTACCAACAGGAGGGTGGCATAATCCCAATAGTAACCTACGAGCTCCACGAGACCCCCAATACCCTCCCGACCCCCTCGATTGAGGCGCTCATCAGGGAGGGAAAGATCTATTATTTCCCCATATACAAGCCTCTGCCGCTCTATAGAAAGTTCCGGCGCAGGTCCTCCTACAGCGCGGGCGTTTTATACCTAACACCGGAGAGCCTGCCGTTAATCTTCAATACCACCATCCGCAACTCTTACTATGATGGATACCTGAAGAGGCTCCGCGAGGGGGAGTTTGCGAGGATTGCAGAGGCACCGTTTCTCATAACCACCGGCACCGCCCTTCGCTATCATCCTGCAACATACGAGCGCCCAACGGGCATAATCAACTCCGCAAGGGAGCATCTTGACGAGGACCACGTCATCTTTGACTTTTCCCACCGGTTTATCTTCGTCGTTACGGAGGAAAATGCGCGGTTCTTCGTGCCCAAGCCTGATTCGGAGCGCGGCGCCCTGAGGGTAGAGGCCCTCAAAAACACCATACGCATGTATTATGAGGCGTTCAGAAGGCGCGAGCCCGTCCAGGATCTGGTGACCATGTTCAGTGGGAGCAGGAAGATGCCCTCATAGAGGGAAAGGGAGGCATAGTTTATTAAATTTACGAAGCATGCTATAGCAAGATGGTGGTGTGAGAGTGGGGATTAGCAATCTGCTGGCGCGCTGTGCTCTGGCGGCTGTGCTTGCGTTCGTACTGGGGGCAGCCCTTGCCCATTCCGCAAACCTGTCCATCACCCCGAGCAGTTTTGCAGCGGACAGCGGGCAGACGGAGACCATAAACATATACCTGAGCGGGGGCATGGGTCCCTTTAACGTCGGGATCTTCAACACCACTGGGGGCGGCAGGGTGGGCAACATTGTTACCATATCGGCCCCCTACGTGGTCAATTCCGTGGCGGGATACGAGGAGACTCAGGAGCTGCAGCTGCCCCCCGGGTACGGGCTGTACCTATGCGGCGCGGCATCCAGCGAAACGTTCTCGCTCAACGAATCCCCGTTCTCATGGAGTAACGATCAAGCCGCAACATACATATTCGGAGGGGATGTGACTTCGGTGGGCCACCAAACCCGCACCAACAACGTTTGCAGCACTAGCGTGGCCGGCCTCGATCCTTTGGTACAAAGCGTTGCAATAACTGGCATCGCGCTCAACGAATCCCCCGGTTCATATGAACTTTATTCACGCTCTTTCCAGGAATCCGTGTCGGCGGGTCAAGAGATATTGGATTATAATATAAGTAACCCGGGCACTTTTGTAGTCATATTAATCGCTGTCGGGGGCGGCACCAGGTGCACGTCGGGGGGCCCCTTGTGCAGCATAACCCAGCTGCCGGACAACTGCAGGCAGGTCATTTTCCTAAATAGCAGCGACCAATCGGAAAGCGTGTATATGGCTTTGTGCAGCAATCAGACCCCCCGCAGCGTGCCCTATGGGGTCGGAGAATTACAAGAGGGTGGCACATACACGTCAATGGCCGCCTACGTGTTCAATTCCCCTCCGAAGGGCGGCACCGCCGCGATATCGTTCACCGTTACCGCCAACGCCGTGGGCGTGATCGGGTTGAATGCGATAGCCAGGGACACCTCGAACGGCATGGCATTCAATTCCGTCCCGGTATCGCTGCAGGTGAGCCCCGATCCGACAGTGACCGCCTCATTGGCGGGTTCCAACACGATATACTTCAACCAGAGCGCCTCGTTTAACGCTGCCGCGACCGAGGGCGCGGGTGATCCGTCGACATACCAGTACCAATGGTACCTGGATGGCGGGACATACAACACGCCCATCCCGGAAGCGACAACGAGAGACTATGCCTACCAGGGCGATTCCGCCGGCCTTTACACCCTCTCGGTCTCGGCTACAGATAATGCCGGGTATACGGCATACAGCAACCAGGTCCAATTGGCGCTGGAAGCCCCTCCGGTGATAATAAGCCTTGCCTCGGATCCGCAGTTTCCCAGCATAGACGTAGGTCAGTCGATCACTTTTACAAATTCCACCCTCATAAACGGCGTGCCGGCCGCGCCCGGCGACCAGGTCTACTACGCCTATCAGATAACCCCGCCCGTCCAGGGCTCCTACACGGTAGAAAACAACATAATAACGTTCAATGCCGTCGGAATCTATTACGTAAGCGAAAGCGCCGAGATCAGGGGCTATACTTCCAACAGCGAGGTCATCGACGTATCCGTGAACACCCTTCCCGTTCCGTACATCAATCCGCCAGATAGCATTATTGATTTTGACCAGAACGAATGGCTAAACGCAGGAGCGTCGGGCGGAACCGGTCCGTTTGCATTCAATTTCGTTGTCACAAACCAGACCTCCGGCAAAGTCCTGGGAACCTGGACTGGTTCAATGATCCTGTTAAACGGTAGCGCGCTCATAGGGGGCAGTGACATCGTGACGGTAACCGTAACGGACGGTTCCGGAGAGACCAGCTCCTCCTCCACCTCGGTGACGGTAGACGCCGCGCCGAGCATATCCGTGTCCCCGCTCGTCTCCACCCTGAATCCCGGCCAGACCCAGGCATTCACGATAGGGGTAACAGGAGGCGCGGGCCCCTTCAGCGTGGGGCTGTATTCCGCAACGGATATGGTGCAGTATGGAAACAGCATAATGATACCTTCTGGTGGCAGCAATACGATGATATTCGCATCCGACCTCCCGGGAAACTATTCACTCGACGTGGTGGCCACAGACCAGGGCACCACACAGTCATTCCCGGTGGTCAGCAACGCGATATCCGTAACAGTGAGCAATGCGGCTCAGGCATCTACCACCACATCGACGGTCCAGACCACGACCACCATCATGCCTGTCGTTTACACCGTGCCAACAGGCTCCACCGTATCGACAACCACCACTATATCCGCAACCAATTCGGTGCCGAAGGCATCAGGCGTGCCAACCACAACGATAAAGGCCGGCAATGCCGCTACGGCACCAGGAAATTCCGTCTCCGGATCGGCAGGCAGGCCATCCCAGAAGGCAACGCCCCCCTCTTCAAGCCAAAGTCCGCTGATGGAGGTAACCGCAGTTCTTGTAATAGGTATTGGCGCAGTTGCGTATTGCCTTTATAAATATCGCAGATAAATATACCCGACCGGGATAGAATGACAAAGACGATCCAAAATGCCGGTTCAATCAAAGAGATCAGACGCAGGAATGAGGAAAAACCGAGCATAATGGAGGCTCTCAGGAAGGAGGTCCTGTCGGAGGTCTCGACACTGGCACGCACCCTGCCGTTTGCCGCGGCTGTTTTCCTGGGGTCCCAGGGCGCTTTGGCGCAGAGCGTGCCTCGCATAGATTCGATAAGGACGGTCAATGGAACAAACCTCGAATTCATCGTGAGCAACGCCGATCCCCTATCCACCTGCGTGCTGGCGGGTAAAACTACCTTGGGCAACGGTGACCTTTCGGACAATTACACCATAGTGGCAACGTTCATACCGGACTACAATCCCAACGGCTACACCGTCGATATCCCAGCCCCCTCGTCTCCGATGCATTTTTACACGGTCGCGGAGCTCAACAACTGCTATACGCCTACCGTAACGATATGCTCGCCCCAGGATAACTCCGTGGTGAGCGGCAGCGTGCAGGTAAAGGCCATGGCCACCTCCCTCTGTCCCAACGTCTGGGCGCAGCTCAGCGTTGACGGAAGGCCGTACCAGACGAACTACACTGGCCCCTTATCGTTCCCCATGGACACCACCACCCTCACCAACGGCCCCCACAACTTCGCCGTCAGCGTCTGCGGGGCGGCCTATGACGGCAATGGCAATCTGATGAACTTCACGGGACGGGCCGCACTGACCAATGTGGTCACAAGCAATGCGAACGCACCTGCCTCGTCGCCGCGCTTCAAGGCGGCTGCGATAAGCCTCGATGCGGTCCAGCCTGCATTAGACAGCTCGGACTCTGGTGCGACTTTGGTCCAATTTACGGCGAACCTGATAAACAACCCGAACTTCACATGCACCCCTAACGGCCTGGTCTTCGGGAACGTTGTGGTGGGACATCATCGCCCTGTCCTGCCTCATGACCACCACCATGCCGGCCCAGAAGGAGGTTGTGACCAGCCTGAAGGAGATGGGCTTGCGCGAGAAATACATTGTGCTGGTGGGCGGCGGCCCGGTTGCGAACAGGCCTGGGCTGACCAGATCGGGGCGGATGGATATGGCGCTTCCGCCATCGTTGCGGTCAGGCTCGCCAGGGAACTGATCAGAAGAAGCGGGCCTTGCCGGCGTGACAGGCTGCGATGGAAAGGGTCAGAGGTCTTACGGAGTCCGGACTTCGGCGTGTTCGTAATCTCCGGCCGCGATGGAATAACAAATTCCGAGCAGCGCGACACAGTTCAATTTCCGGATCGACATTTTTTCGGGATCGCCTTTGGACCCGCCCGATTCAATCAACACCGTGCTGGTTCCCCATTTTTGAATGTTATGGCCGAAGGCGCGCGGTTCGAAGGAGTCGTCGTAGCGCGATATATGCCCATCGATGAATGGCGTAAAAATATCGACGAGCGCTGCCGCGACTTCTTTGCGCAAACGCGAACTGCATTTTCGCTCTTTGCA
>CAWCVI010000003.1:0-55561 GCA_963799075.1 uncultured Microcaldota archaeon
CGCTGAACTCGTATGCGGCCAGGCTCTACGGGGCCTCGGGAGGCGCATTGACTGTGACCGGCGCCGTCACGCCGCCGCCGTCCGAGCCCGACCCCTACACCATGGCCGACACGCTGAGGTCGGCGGTGGACAACTATGTCTCCCTCTTCTACTCCATGACGACCCACGAGCGCGCGGCCTACATAAAGTCCATGTCCGCGGTGAGGCACAGGATA
This sequence comes from uncultured Microcaldota archaeon, assembly GCA_963799075.1. Classification (GTDB taxonomy): domain Archaea; phylum Micrarchaeota; class Micrarchaeia; order Micrarchaeales; family Micrarchaeaceae; genus JAJYUY01. The sequence continues at coordinate 216 of CAWCVI010000003.1, forward strand.
AAAAGGGAGTCGAACATGCTCTTCATGCCCGCCATACTGGGCGAGGCGGGCGAGGACCAGAAGACGGTCCGGGAGGGCCTCTTCAGACACCTCTACGCCATGCCCTTCAAGATGCTCTGCGCCACGAGCAAGGCCGGGCTGAGGCTCATGCTCCTGCAGAACGGGATGGCGATAAAGAGCATAAACTACGAGCGCATGCACGAGTTCTCCAAGTCCGTCTCCGTCCTCGACGCCAGGCTGCTGGAGATAGCCGAGGGGAGGATAAGCCCCATAGAGGACGAGGAGCTGAAGAGCCAGTTCATCGAGCAGGCGGCGCGGATGTCCAGGGAAACAGATATAAACATAGTCGAGATAATATCAGATAGGGTCCGGACGGAAAGCCACATCAGGAGGGAAGCCCAGAGGCTCATGAGGAGGGCCGTCCACATAAACAGGACCCGCTAGCAGCTCCCATCGTCTAGCCCGGTCAAGGACATTGGCTTCTCAAGCCAGTAACACGGGTTCAAATCCCGTTGGGAGCACCTATAATCTGGGGTTATATATAAACGAGGGATTTTGCACCTATTTTGTAGAAAATCAATTACTTCGACCATAATCAGCATTTAACTTAAGAATGGTGTGTCACATAAAAGTGCAAATTTTTGACCTACGCCAGTAAGGCTAACAAATCTCTTTTTTAAGATTCTTCCCTCCGTTCTAAGTGTAAATAATCCCGTATTAGCGTTTTGATTTCCCTTAAACTCATTTTCTATTAAATCTTTTATTCTTTCGTCTGTTATTTTATTTATTTCAATTTCTTTATTATTTTTAAAGATTAGAACAGCATCAATGAACTCAAATCCTACTTTATAACAAATAATGTCTGTCCCTAAACCTAAACTTGGAAAAGAATCTATTGGCGATATCCACTTTTCAGTAAAAATAAAAATATATCCACATGAATTAATCCCAAATGTATACATTTTACACTTAAGGATATTGTGAGTAGTAGCCCAATTTACAAGTCTTTGAAGAAGTAGAACGGTTGCTTCTGGTGGACTTCCGGCTCTTGTTGAATTCGGTCCTACATTAATTTTTATCCCGTCTTTTTCCATACAAACCCCTCATTTTGCACCTTTAGTTACGTTTTCGAGATTTGTTTATAGCTTCTTTCATTTCAGCCACGCTTCTAAACGAGAGGCCTATATCGGCTTGCCTATGATCAAATTCACCCTCATAAGCGATATATACTATTATCCCAAGTATAGCTGCTATAATTAACGGAATAAGTGCATATTTGTTACCCTGAAGCAATACACCCAAAAAGAATGCGAATAGAGTTACAAGAACTGATAACACTAATTGATATCTTGCAGAAGCCCTTTGAAGCATTAGATTTTGATTGAATTTTATCTGGCCTAGAGCGTCATCTAAATACTCCTTTGTTACATATCTACGCCTAGCCAATATAACACCTTACGAGATACCATCTGAGCCCTTTTCTGGGGCAGGTAAAGCTAAAGGTGAGATTTTGCGTTTGCCAGAAGGTAGAATCGGTTTGTTATGCAGAATAAGCTGTATGCTTTTCTGTATTTCTTTGTCATTCCAAGAAATTTTTTGATAATTATCCCATCTTTTCTGCCACGTTCTCCAATGCTCCTTGAACTCTTGCTTAACCATGTTTTGAAGTTCTGTTGCCGTTTGTATGTTTTCCTCGATTGGGTTTTTGAACTCGGGAGTAGTTATATACTTCAACAAGCTATTTGCAATTTGCGCTCTCTGTTTTACACTTATTTTGGCTCTAAGCATATCAACTAAATACAATCTTAGGAGCTTTACTAACGGAATTACACCCAAAGGTGAGACAATCAATATAGTACCAACTTGGGACAGACCGTCAAAACCTCTCTTTTTACCTGTGGAAACCATAATTGCAAAATCTGCTTTTTGTGCCTGTTTATCTCGGGTTACTTGGTTTATATGGCTAACTAATATTCTTGGAACCCGTTTGCACTCATATAGAATTAGACCTATCTGTTTTCCTTCAAACATAACAAGCTGAAAAACATCCCCACCTCTGCTTGCTCGTTGTTCTATCTTATCTTCCTGGAATTCTTTCCTTAAACGGGCTGCAAGTTTATCTTCAAACTCAAGCCCTTCTGTCTGTGGAGTAGTACCCCTCTCTATATTCTTGATTCTCTCCTTCAATCTCTGAATTTGTGTGGCTTGACCTTTTAGTAGTCGCTGGCTTCGTGCCCGCTCAACTTCAATACCAGCCTTCTTAGCCTTCCTGGAGGTTGCCTGGATCTCACGGACTTTTTTGGTAAGCTTCTCTATCTGGTGTTTGGCATGAACATCCTGTGCGGAGAGTTTCTTAGTCAGTTGACCCATTGCTTTTGCATATTCCTCTTTTGTAAGCGGTTTATGGCATACTGGACATCTCGGCATACATTATCCCATTAAAACTTACTCAGGTTAAGTTTTTATTCATATACTCCTTATTTCAATCCAATCCAAAGAAGGGGTCCACCCGGACCCCCTATAACACCATGCACTCATACACCTTCCCAACGATATCCTTCACCCCTTTGGCCACCGCCTCGGAAGGCACGACGAAAACCAGCACCGCGTTGTACCTCTTCGCTCGCTCCACGCACTTCTCCACCTCCCCCCTTATCGCGTTGTTACATCCACTGCAAACTAGACAATAAAAAGGCCCCATATATTTTGTTGTAGTGGCAATTACATAAAAATTTGTTTCTATAGTCTGATATGGTACATGTAACAACCTTATTCTTTTTTCTTTGGTGCAAAAGGGACATAAACTTACAAATTCATCAATTTCCATTGTCTCAAGTGTCCGTTCTTTGGTTAAAAGAGACCCTAAAAGAGAAGTACCTGGTTTTAAACTCACATCTGGTAAATTGGAGAAGTTATACATCATCGAATAGGCTCACCATAACCACTACCGTTTTAGCTTTAGTTTCCGCAGTAAGATCATGGACTTCAAGCTCAACTGCACCAAATGCGGCCGCGCGGCGCCGGACTCGGCCTTCAGGTGCGGCAGTTGCGGCTCAATCCTGGATGTCGTGTACGCCCATGGCCGCAAGCCGAAGCTCAGGAGGGCAAAGCCGGGCAGCCCGATGAGCAGGTACCTTGACTTCCTGCCCCTTGGAATAATCAATCCGAGCCTGGGCGAGGGCGGGACCAAGCTGAAGAGGGTCAGGTTCGGCGGGGTCGACCTCTTCCTCAAGCTGGAGACCGGCAACCCCACCAGGACCTTCAAGGACAGAGGGTCGGCCATCGAGATATCCAAGGCGCTGGAGCTCGGGAAGGGAAGCGTCTGCTGCGCCTCCACCGGGAACATGGGTCTCTCCGTGGCGCATTACGCGAGGAAGGCAGGGATAAAGTGCACGATATTCATCAGCAGCGGCGCGAACAGGAGGAAGATATCGAAGATAAGGGCACAGGGCGCACGGATCATGATGGTCAACGGCGACTTCAACAGGGCGCTCAACAGGGCAGAAGGGTTCGCGAGGAAGACCGGAGCCTTCGTCTGCGGCGACTACCACTTCAGGAAGGAGGGCCAGAAGACAGTGGGCTACGAGATAATGGAGCGGCTGGCCGGCGGTCCAGACCTAATCTTTATGCCTGTCGGCAACGCGACCCTGTTCTCCGGGGTCCACAAGGGCCTCTGCGAGTTCAAGAAGGCCGGGCTGGCCAAAAAGATGCCCAGGCTCGTGGCGGTCCAGTCCGAGAAGTGCGATCCTCTCGTGAGGGCGTTCGTCGACCGCAGGAAGATCGGCTACATCAAGCCCGCCACCGAGGCCGACGCGATAGCGGTCGGCTACCCTACGTTCGGATTCGAGGCCATCGCCGCGATAAAAGCTACCCGCGGCTACGCCATCGGTGTATCGGAGAAAGAAATAGAAAGGGCGGTGCTGGAGCTGGAGAAGCTGGGGGTCTACGCCGAGCTGGGCGGCGGGACGGGCTTCGCGGGCTTCCTGAAAAGATACGAGGGCGACAGGGCAAGCCTGCTGGGAAAGAGGATTGCAGTGGTAATCACGGGGAACAACGAGGGCAGGTTCCGGGAGACCTGATAAAGCCGGCAATTACCACAAGGGGCACGACCGAAGGCGAGAAAGCTAAAGCTGAAAGGGATCAAAATAAAAGGCGGGATAGGCCTTTCGGCCTACGCCTAAAGATCCAGCCGGCAATCCTAACCGCCTTGTCTACCTTCGTGGGGTCTCCGGATATGTGCGTAGGTGCTGCCTTGCGCCAGTCGACATCCTGGCTATGTAAAGGACATCCGCAGGATCAACTTCTCTCTCCTCTCTCCGGTTTAAGCTATATCTTGCACCATGTGCTTTCAATAAAACCCTCATGCTTGGCGTTTCTGCCCAATCCATGGCAGTGCGGCCCTTGTTGTCCTTCTCATTAAGCATATCCCTCTTTAATCCCTTATCCAACCCGCCTACCGCTTCAAGGAGCATGCCCGCCAGCCTGTCGTGCCCATAATGAGATAAAGACATAAGGACGGTATGATTGGTCTGGAGATCCCTCCAGCAGGCAAAATGCTTCGGATAACTCCGTATCCCAATCTCAAGCCGGTTCAGACTCTCGCCCGTGCTAATCCCCTGCACAAGGCCCTGCACGTAACTGTACACTGCGGTGTTACGGGGAATCTTCTCTGTCAATTTCGCCATAAAAATCAAGATTGATGTGATGGGCTTAATATAAATAGTTTCCGTCCGCTCTTTCGGCCCTGCCGAAGGCATAAATAAAAACATGGTCAATCTATGATTATGAAAGCGGTAATACCATGACCAGAGCCAAGAAAGTGATGGCGTTCGGCACCTTCGACCTGCTGCACCCCGGCCACCTGCACTATCTTGAGAGGGCCTCCCGGCTAGGCGACCGCCTCATCGTGGTGGTCGCCAGGGACTCCAGCGTCAGGGCCGTGAAGGGGAGGAGCCCGGCCATCGGCGAGCGCAACCGGGCCCGGCTAGTCGGCTCCCTGAAAATTGTCAACAGGGCAGTGGTGGGCAACCGGATAGGGAAGCCGGGCGACATGTACGAGATAATAAGGGAGTACAGGCCGGACGTCATGGCCTTCGGCTACGACCAGAGGGTCGACCTGCCGAAGCTGAGGCTGTGGCTCAGGGAGAACGGCATCCGGGCCAGAGTAATAAGGATAAGGAGCTCATTGAAACCGGGGCTCTACAAGAGCTCCAGGATAAGGGAAAGCCTTCTCAAGCGGGAAGAATGACAAAAGCCAAATTAGCCGGTCCTGGGCAACACTCCCGGATTGACCCTAATGGTGGGCCCGCCCTGGACTAGCAAACCCTGCTGTTCCCTCCACGCATCGGCATAGGCCAGGAGCTCGTCCCTTACCATTTCATACACGGCCTTATCGACTTTGCCCTGGCCTTTAGCCCCTTCGGCAAGGATCGGCTCTCCAACAACCAATTCTATGAACCTATTCATGGCGTCCTTCGCAAGACTTTTATTCATGACAAGCACTTCCGCGGCCCTGAGCGATTTGTCACTATAATCACTACAAAGAACGCTGTCATTCTGGTGTATCTCGCAACCATGACCAGTGGCAGTCTCTACCAGTATCTTCCTGTTCGGAAGGCCGAACAGCTCTTTTGGGGCATTGCTCCTTATCTCGCTAAGAACATTGACGAAACTGGCATGGGCCCTGTCCCTGGCTGTCTCGACTTTCGGGATGCCGCTGTCCGCCCCGGGCAATGCCCAGTAAAGCATAGACCAGCCACTTTTGGCGGCCTTTTCCAAAGATTCCGCTTTGGATGCCTGGCCTGGTGCCGGTGCCGTTACCATGTCCCCCATAATATCCCCCCCTTAAACCTCTCAGAACCAAATATATAATGATTTCCTTGGCTCTCGCCGGTTGGCGAACAAGGGAAAGCAGTGGCATCCTGCTGCCCGGCGGGGCACAGGCAAGCCATTTATTCCTATCCTGCGCTAACTCTAAACTGGTGTTTCAGTGGCCAAGCTGCAAATCGGATTCGTCGGACTGGGGAAGATGGGGAAGAACATAGTCCTGAACCTGCTGAGGAACAACTACGAGGTCGTGGCCTTCAACAGGTCGCCCGGCCCCCTCCGGGAGGTGGCCGCCGCCGGCGCGACCGCCGCCTCGTCGGTCGAGGACGTGGTGAAGAGGCTGAAGGGCAGGAAGGTGGTCTGGCTCATGTACCCCGCCGGCGAGGTCACCGAGAACGCCGTCAGGGCGATGGGCAGGCTCCTGAAGCCCGGCGACATAATAATCAACGGTGCCAACGACAACTACAAGGCCTCCATGGCCTACGAGAGCCAGCTCAAGGGCACCAGGATAGGGATACTGGACGCGGGCTGCAGCGGCGGCCCGTCCGGCGCCCTCAACGGGATGTCCATAATGGTCGGCGGCGACAGTACCTCCTACAAGCACGTGGAGCAACTTTTCAGAGACCTCAGCGTGCCCGACGGGCTCCTCTACTGCGGCCCGGCCGGCTCTGGTCACTTCGTCAAGATGGTCCACAACGCGGTGGAATACGGCATGATGCAATCCATAGCCGAGGGCTTCGACCTGATGGCTAACGGCCCCTACAAGGGGATGGACCTCTGCAGCATCGCCGAGCTATGGAATCACGGCTCGGTCGTGCGCGGCTACCTGATCGAGCTCACCGCGCGCGCCCTCAGGAAGGAGGGGAGGCTGGAGAGCGTCGCCCCATACGTCGAGGACAACGGGGAGGGGAGATGGTCTGTCAACGCGGCCGTGGAGCACTCCATACCCTTCTCGGTGATATCAAGCTCGCTCTTCGAGAGGTTCAGCAGCAGGTCCGAGGAGCAGTTCGGCAGGAGGCTCCTTGCGGCGCTGAGGCACGAGTTCGGCGGCCACGCGGTGAAGAGCGAATAATCGGGATTTGATGGAAACTGAATACAAAATGGGGGTAGTGGGGATAGGCCACTGGTTCAGGAGGCTGCAGGTCGGGCTGGAGAGCGTGGGCGGCATAAAGGTCGTCAAGGCGCTCGGCACCAAGCCCTACGACACCAAGGCGCAGATGCTGGAGGAATTGGGGATAGGCAGGGACAGCTACTACACGGTGGGCGCTGACGGCGCGATACCGGCCGCATTCTTCGAGGGCATAGACCTGGTCCACATATCAAACCCCAACGAGTTCCACGCGAGCCACATACGGCAGTCCCTTTCAAAGGGAAAGAAGGCCATAGTGGAGAAGACCTACGCGGTCGACAAGAAGGAGTTCGACGAAATCAGGAGATACCTGAAGGAGGGCGGTCTGGAGAGGTCTACATACCTTCACCTCCACTACCTCCACAAGCTCCCGACCATCAGGCTAAAGAAGTCCCTGAAGGGGCTGATAGGCAAGCACGGCAGGATAACGGGGATACGCGCCACCTTCTTCGAGCCCGCCGACGACGAGGACGCCAGGCGGACCTGGCTGTTCGACATGAGGAGCGGAGGCATATTCATGGACTGGGTCCACCCCTACGAGATTGCTTACCACACGACGGGCGCTTCATTCGGCAAGATGCAGCGGCTCGCCCTCTATGCGACCAACGAGGCCTACGGCGGGACCAACCCGACGGGCGTCCTGGCAGAGGTGCCCCTGAAGGGAAAGCGCTTCGCAGAAGGCGCCAAAATGGAGGTGAGGATAGCAAAGGGCGTCGATCCCAAGTACTCGAGGAAGTCCATGCTGCTGACCTTCGAGTCCGGCGCCTACGCCAGGCTCGTCTACCTGGGCTCGGAGAGGGAGTCAAGGGAGAACAGGGGGACCTTCGAGACAGGGAGGGTCGTCAACGGGGCCAGGGTTTCCGACTCAACCGTAATCCTTTCCGGGAGGAGCTCTTCCGAGATGTTCGTCAAGGAGATAATAAAGCTCTGCAATGGCAGGCGCGCCGGGCTCTCCCTGGGCCAAATAAGCAAGGTGTTCAGGCCCCAGTGGGAGTACCAGAAACTTTCAAAGAAACAAACCCTTATTAAGGAAGCTAGAGAGGTAGAAATGTTCCTGGAAGGTGGCATGGATGGTTCATGAGTCCGAAAGGGAAAGGCCCAAGCTGATACTGGAGGGCGCCCTCCTAGTGATTTTTGTCATTGCATACCTTTTCATAGCGGTCTACACCCCCAACAATCCCCTGATACCGCACGTCGTCCAGGATGCCGTCCAGGCCCTGGTAATCGGCGTCGGCATAATGCTTGCGATAGTGCTGGTTACTGAGATATATGGGAAGTTTGCCAAGAACCCCGATGCCGCCTACGAGTTCGTCAGCCTGGTGAGGCTGATAGGGTACCCTGTCATCGCGGTCGGCGTGCTGGGTGCCCTCGGTGTGGACGTCACCAGCCTGCTGGTCGGCGCCGGCTTCCTTGGCATAGTGATTGGCCTCGCGGCCCAGACTACCCTTGGAAACCTCTTCGCCGGCTTCGCCCTGCTCTACACGAAGCCGTTCAGGTCGGGCGACAAGATATCAGTCTCGACCCCGCAGTATTCGGCCCAGAGCCCCAGCCACCCCCACGGCATGCTGGAGGTCGAGGTCACGGGGATTGTGAAGTCCATAGGGATGATGCACACCAGGATAATGAGGGACGACATGACGATGATCTACATACCCAACAGCGTCATAAACGTCGGGCTCATAACGAACTACAGCAGGGCCCCGGAGCGCCTGGTGGTCCTCAGGGCGGACCTCGGGAGGAGGGTGGACACCAAGGCGCTGAAGCAGAGGCTCCGGAAGGCGTTCAGCTCGAGGGAGTTCTCTAAGATAAAGGACCTAACGATAACCACAGCGACCATAACCACCGATTCGGACGTTGGGATAAACGTGACCGCCAGTGTTCCGCAGCCAGACTACCACAAGTTCAGGGACTCCATGGCTGACACCCTTAACGAAGTCCTAAGGGCCGTCAAGAAATAAAGCGCATCAAAGCCGGGCGCGGGCCCTAGGGGAGGGAGAAGGCTCCCTGGTGGAAGGCGGCATGTATATGTTCGCTATGCGGTCGCGCACCAGCACGGGCTCCTCGATCTTCGCCCCAAGCATGCTGAAGCGCGGATCGGCCTTGAGGTACTTGGCGAACTTGGCAACCTCGGCATCCTCCCCTGCATTCTGGGAGCGCACCTGTATCGATCCGACGCCGACCTTCTTCACCGCGATCCAGATGTCGGGCTGCGTCGCATACAGGTTGTTGTGAAGGTAATAGGTCTTAGTGTCGCTTGGGTCGACGCCCAGTTCCCCATAGCTGCACCGCAACGGTGACGTTATGACGAGCCTCAGGCCCTCGTGGGAGTCGTCGAGCAATTTCGGGAAATCCAGATGCCCCTCTATTATGTTCCTCTTTTCGATGCCCAGCTCGCCGCACCTTTTCTGTATCGCGCCTGCGACTATGCCGGCGATTTTCATCTCCACATCGGCCCTGGTGCAGCAATCGTGCCTCTTGAGCGGATCGACAATCGCCTCGTATACCTCCTCCGGGACGGCATCCCTGTTGCCTATCGCCTCCTCCACCACCTTCGCCGCTCCGCACTTTTCATGGCTTAGGACTACCCAGTTCCTCAGCCCCCTCAGTGCAGCCTCCATCTCCTCGGTCTTGAGGGTCTCCTCGTCCAGGAATCCGCCGGCGGTCCTGAAGACCACGCAGCCCGGCCTGTACATGCCCTCCACATCCACTCCCCTCTGCATGCACGTGACCATGCCGTAGGGTCCGTCTATCAATGCCAGTTCTTGCTGCTTAAAACTCATGGTCCCATCTCTTATGCTAATATCACTCATTAACTCGCTCCCCAAATTGGTCGTTTCAATACTGCCTTTCTCCTCAAATAGAGCCTTTACGGATTTCTCTTGCCCGGTCGCCTCTTTTTCTCTTAAAACTATACGCGCCATGATATATATAAAAGTTTCTAACAGAACCTTTTCTCCTCCGGGAGGGCCTCGGCATTGTACCCCTCCTTCGAGAGGTTCTCCGCGAACATCCTGCTGCTCGCCCCGTAGGTGTAGATGTGCCTCGCGCCGGTCGCCCTTATGTAGTCGAGGCTCTGGGAGAAGTCGGCGTGGTCGCTTATCACGAACTGCATGTCCGTCCCCATCTTCCACACCTTGGCGAATCCGCTCGCGGAGGCCGTATAGACCGGTATCCCCCTGAGCCTCGCCAGGACCGCGCTGAAGGCCGCGAAGTTCCTGTTCTCCGTTATGCCGACGAAGTTCGCCTCGTTGTCGGCCCTCTCGGCCACGGTGCTGTACGACAGCTCGACCCCGTTGTGCTGGTATATCCTGCTTATGTGGCCCACCTTCTCGCTGACGATGGGGCTTATCCCGCAGCCGTTGAATATGGAGATGAGCTCCTGCGCCTTGCCCATCTTGTAGGCGCTGAATATTATCGATCCCTTCTCCAGCCTCCCCTTCACCCACTCCACCATCTTCCTCTCGGCGGCTCCCTTGTCGCCGAAGCAGAAGTCAGGGCCGTAGTAGGTCGAATCGATGATCAGATGGTCGCATCCCATCACCTCTATGGGCCTGGTGGTCTTCGAGGGCGCCGTGTTGAAGTCGCCCGTATATACGATCCTGATGCCCGTCTTCTTGTCCTCAACGAAAAGCTGCTTGGAGCCCAGCATGTGGCCGGCCTCAAGGAGCGCCATGTTCTCCGGCAGGTTCACCCGATTGGCCTTCACGCCGTAGGCGCATTCGACCAGCTGGCCCGTCTGGTCGCTTGATATCACGGAGTTGGAGCTACGCGCGGCGGCGACGTGGTCGCTGTGGGCGTGGGATATGAAATCGAAATGCGAACCGGGCTCCCTCCGGTCGAGGGATATTCTAACGTCTCCTACCTGTATCATCCGGTCGCCCTGAGTGTATTGTTAGCAAAGCGTTTTAATGGTTCCCAAAGCGAATCCGCTAGCTTCCCTCTCTGTTTTTCACGTACTCGAGCAGCTTCTTCTGGGAGAGCAGGAGCCTCAGCATCCTGCTGTTGCCCACCCAGTCCCTCTTCGTCAGTGTCAGCCTCTCCCCTATGAAAGAGAAGACGTCGTCCATGCCGTCCAGGAAGACCGGCTCCGTCTCCAGGGTCCCGCGCACGTGCTCCCTGACGTTCCACACGCCCACCGGGGCGGTATAGCCCTCGTGGGCCTCCCTGAGTATCAGCGCGGCCCCCTGCCTCCTCATCAGCCTCATCTTCTCGGTCACCGCAAGCCTTCCTGAGTAATAGCAGCCGCCCATCTCTGCGTACTTCGTCCGCCCCTCGTAGGGCTCATAGGACCCGAATATCGATATGCTCTTCCCGTTCTCGTTCCATACTGTCCCGGGCCAGAATGCCTCGAGCGACTCGTACTCCCAACACCCCGGAAAGAAGAGTATCAGCCACCTGTTGTCCAGCGCAACGCTGTAGAACGCCATGATGGAGTCTATGGTGTCGTACTCCTTCACCTCCTTCAGGTTCTCCTTGGAAAGGGTGTCGTCAACGGCTGTTATGCTCCATCTCGTCGGCACGAACTTCCTCTTGGCACCCCTCCCGAACAGCCCGGCCGAGAAGCCGCGCTGGATCTTCGATACCGGAATCCCCTTCTCGTACAGCTCGAAGACCGCGTCGACAGCCCTCGCATCGGTGTCCGAGTAAAGCCGCTCGACGCTCCTGTCGGCCCTCATGTTGCCCACCTCCAGTTCGCGTATCCCCCCGCTCGGCCCGAAGGGCGTCGATTCGTCGTCGAGGACCGGCCTGGCCGACCTCACCGCGAGCGAAAGCTGAGCGCCGGCCGGCCTCTCCGCCAGGGCCAGGTCCCTCACTATCCCCTCCACCTTCCCATTCTCGACGTTTTTGACGTTCGTCTGGTAAAGCCCCCTCACCAGCGTGCTCCTCATCTCGAAGACCTTCTGTATCGATGCGGATCTCCACATCTCCGGGGTGGCGAGCATCGTAGTGTCGCCGAAGACAGGGGGGACGAGCGGGCCTATGAACACCTTTGGGTAGCCGTACCGCCCTATGAAAATGTCGGTCGGGGAGTCTCCCGACACCTCCATCCTGCTGCCGATCTTCACTGTTTTTGTCGGGTAATAGCGCTTCAGGAGCTCGGAGTCCCTCATGTTTTTGTAGGCTACCTCCGACCGCTTGACCTTCGGCACCCCGGCCGGCTCCTGCCCCGCCATGCTGCAAATTCTCAGTGCAGGTTTTTATGACTTCCCAGACAATCCGATACGTGATCGCATGGTCTCGATGAAGCCAAGGCTGGCCAGGCTGTTCGCCAGGGCGAAGGTAAGCCGGATACTCATAATGAACACCGACCGTGAGGACTCCAACTTCCTGTACCTAACGGGCTTCAGGGGAGGGATGTTCGAGGGCTCTGTGCTCCTGGCGAGAAGAAGCTCCATGACCCTGTTCGTCAGCCCCCTCGAGTACGGCATAGCGAAGAGGCAGAAGCCCCGGGAGATGAGGGTCGTGCTGCTGGACAAGGGGGGCATGCTCAAGGACATACTGAAAAGGGAACTCGGGGGCAAGAGGGTCGGGGTAAACGGATCGTTCCTGCCCTACAATTCATACAGGGCGCTGGCAAGGGCGACAAAGGCCAGGTTAGTCGACGTTTCGGAGCAGATGCGGCAGGCCCGGCTCGTGAAAGACGAGTCAGAGCTCAAAAGCATGAAGAGGGCGGTCGCGATAACCAGGAAGGCCCTGGAAGCGGGCAGGTCCGCGCTCAAGGTGGGCGCTACCGAGAGCCAGGTCGCCGCGGCGATAGACTCGAGGATGCTGGCCCTGGGATCCGGGCCGGCTTTCACCAGCATAGTGGCGTTCGACTCCAACACCGCGCTTCCGCACCACTCTCCCGGAAGCTCCCGGCTGAAGCCGAATTCCATAGTCCTCTTCGACATAGGGGCGCGGTGGAACAACTACTGCGCCGACATGACCCGGACCTTCATGTTCAGGCCCGACACGAAAAGCGCAAAATACAAGAAGTTCGCCGACATGCACGCCGTCGTGCTCAGGGCGCAGAGCCTGGCGCTGTCCAAGATAAGGGAGGGAGCTCCAGCCAACGCATCGCACATCGCGGCCGAGAAGTACATCAACGGGTACGGGAAAGGGATCTACAGGGGCAGGTTCATACACGCGCTCGGCCACTCGATAGGCATAGATGTCCATGACGGCGGCTCCGGCCTATACCCGAGCTGCCGGGACAGGCTGGGGAAGAACATGGTGTTCAGCGACGAGCCAGGGATCTACCTGGAGGGGTTCGGCGGCGTCAGGATAGAGGACGACGTACTGGTGGGCAAATCCCGTTCCTCTTTCATGTGACCGAAGCCAAAGTCCGGCCCCTAAAGCGTACGATCTCCTTTGGGGTCATTACACGGGGCCCTCCGTTGCCGTTCCTCCCGTGCTCCCTAAGCTCCCTGTGCCTTTCAATCCTGGCCATGAGCGCCAGCCCATCCGGAATCATCTCCTCTTTCTGGGCCTTTGCCATAACATCCCCCGCAGTCCTGAGGAAGCCATTGTGGCAGCAGCCCCGGTCCAATCCCTCCCTTACCAGGCCAATCGCAGCCGGATAATCATTGAGCTTCAACCCTATCAGCACCGCCTCATAGAAGCTGCCGACCCTCTTGAAATAATCAATGCCCCGCTGCCCCACCTCCAGCGCAAGAAGCCCATAACGCCTTGCCTTCGCCTCGAGCCCCCTCTTTTTTACAAGGCTCTGCGCGAACCCGTTGTCGTGGAGCCCTAGCAGGCCAAGGCCGAAATGCTGCAGCTGCACCGCCCTCTGCGCCTTAAGGAGCAGGCCCACCAGAATGGGGCTGGAGTCAAGATTGCCCGAAAACCTCATCGCGCTGTCGACTATGCCGTCGAGATTGCCGAATTCAAGGTGCTTGAACGCCAGGTTCATCGCGGACCTCTCCCATCCTGCCTTGATGTGCACATCAATCGCACCGGGAACATCGCCTTTTCTCACCATGACCTCCGCCATCCCCGCGCGGTCGCCTCTCCTCCTGTATATGCAAAGCGCCAAATCCAGCCGGCCAATCTCCTTCGCGCATCGCGCCGCGCCAACCGGGTCCTTGTCCCTCAGATGTTCCCTTAGCCTCCTGTTGCGGTTGCTCAGAGTCGAGCCCTTCCTATAGGCAAAGCTCGCTACGTCCATGCGCTACCTTGCTGCCCCCTCCCTATTTAAGGGCGAGTGGGACCTACGCTGATTGCAGAAGATAAATTAAATAGAAAGAGACGCACGGCATCACGCCATGCGTGGGTGGTTTTGGTTGGGATTGGATAAATTGGCGGTTAAGCCATTTGGGTTTGGGTATATCCAACAACCGACGCGTAGTATTTCAATAGTAAGGTATAAATATCCGCCGCTGGTGCAATATTCAAATGGGTATTATTTACCTGCACCCTTTCCAGACGTCAAAAAAGTGGCCCCTGAGGACGTCGATCTTCCTGCCATCGGTTATGACCTCCACCCGCTCGACGTTCTTCCGCATGCCGCTGTAGGTGAGGTTCGCGCTTCCCACCGCCGCCACGCCCTGCGAGATGTAGGCCTTCTCGTGCACGAACCTGTCGTAGGAGGTCCTCACCTCCACGTTCGAGTTCTCCGAAAATTTCCAGGCGGCGAGGGCAGCCAGGGCCAGCAGGCCCGCCAGGGCGAGCGCGGCCAGGGCGGCAAGGTAGATGCTGAAGTAGGCCGAGACGAAGGCCGCCGCGAGGAACAGTACGATAGGCTTCGCGTAGCCGTACAGGATGTGCCTGGAGCGGTGTATTACGTAATCCCTCACCCGTTCGGAATAGGCAGAGGTTATCACCCTGACGCGCTTCCTCTTCCCCAGCTTCACCAGCATCCTGGCGTACCCCATCCCGATGTAGGGCGATATCACCAGGAGCTCCCGCGAGCTGTCCTTGAGTATGGGCTCCACGTATCTGTAGGACTCGGACCCGCTGTACCCTCCCGCCTGGACGTCCATGCCTAAAATTAGGATCCGCTGTTATTATTCCTTCCTTATCGCGATGCCTACCTTCGCCCCTTCGAGGTCCCACTCCCTCCTCTCGGTACCTTCGGGCGCGTTCCTGTTGAACTCCACCTGCCTCGCGTTCACAGTCCCCTTTATCTCCCTGTAGCGACGCTTTATCAGCTCCGCGATGGCCGGCTCCGAATAGACGTACACCATTATCCTGTCGGCGCGGGTGAAGCCCAGCTCCTTCCTCATCATCTGTATCCTCCTCGCTACCTCCCTGGCGAAGAGCTCCTCCCTCATCTCCTCGGTCTGGGTCGCGTCTATGGTGACAAGGCCGTACTTGAAGGCAGTAGCTCCGTCCGATGCCTTCCTCTCGACTGTTGCGAAGTGCTCTGACCTTATGTCGAACGTGCCCGAATCAGTGTGCAGGCTGAAATATCCGGACTTCGCGATCTCCCGCTCCACCTTTTCCGCGTCCTGGCCCTGGAGCTCCCCTGCTACGACAGATGCCTTGTCCTTGAAGGCCGGCCCTATCTTCCCGAAGAGCGGCCTTATCTCCTTCCGGGCCCCGCCGCCCTTTACCACGTTGATCTTCCTCGCATTGGTGTAATCCTCTATCAGCGCCGACATCCTCTGGATCAGTTCGACGGTCCTGTCGCTCGCGGTCTCCACCGTCGCGCTCGCGATCGCCGACCTGAGCTTGGCATTGCCCTTCTCCCTGCTGTTAAGTATGGCGGTGATCGTCTCCTTCGCCACGTCGACCTCCTCCTCGACCTCGCCGTTGAGCAGCCTCCTGTTCTGCTTAGGCCACTTCTCCAGGAATATGCTCTCCATTCTTTTGTAGCGCTTCTGGTATACGCCCTCCGTGACGAACGGTATCATCGGGGAGGACACGACGAGCGTCCTGAAGAGGATGTAGTCGACGATGTCCACAGCCTTCCTGCCCTTCCTCCCCTCCCCCATGCGCTTCTTGGCGGACTTGAGGTAGAAACGGCTGAAGTCCTCTATCACGAAGTTCTCGATCAGGGCCACGGCGTCGGCAGTCCTGTAGGCGTCAAGGCTCTCCGCCACGCCACCCACCATCGCCTCGAGCTTGGAGAGTATCCATGCGTCTATCCTCTCGAGGCCCTTCGCCGAAATCCTTTTCCCAATCTTGGGCCTGTAGCCGAGCATGCTCTCGTACTCGGCGAGCAGGTTGGAGACATTGTGCAATATGGTCACGGACTTCTCGCTGTCCCTTATCTCCGTCTCGCTGAGGTTCCTGTTGAGTATCTGGTCGTGCCCCGCGCTCCAGAGCCTGAACGCGTCGGCGGTGGCGAACTCCGCCAGCTCGCCCAGCGGCCTGTAGTTCCCGAAGCTCTTCGACATCTTCCTGCCGTCGAGCCCGGCCATGATGCCGTGGACCATTATGTGGTCGAAGGGGCTCTTCCCGTAGGCCATCACGCCCACCTTGAGCATGTACTGGAACCATCCCCGTATCTGCTCGATGTACTCGACCACCAAATCGGTGGCCGTGAACTTCCCGAACTGGGCCTCGCTCAGGCTCGCCCTGAAGGCGATGCTGGAGTCGAACCAGACGTCGAATATGTCCCTGATCCTATGCTGGTCGGCGCCGCACTTCGGGCACGCCAGGACGACCTTGTCTATGTGGGGCCTGTGGTAGTCCGCCAGGGAGGAGGCGTAGGCCTTGTCCTTGGCCCTCTCCCTCAGATCGCTGAAGGAGCCGATGACTGATACCTCGCTGCAGGCCCCGCAGACCCAGATGGGCATGGGTATGCCCCAGTACCTCTGCCGGGAGATGCACCAGTCGGGCGAGTTTTCGAGTATGTCGTTCTGCCACCTCTTCACCTGCTCCGGATGCCAGTTGATCCTGCCGTTCGCCTTCATGAGCCTCCTCTTCACCCTCCCTATGTTGAGGAACCACTGCTTGGTCGCCAGGAATATGAGCTTGTTGGAGCACCTCCAGCAGTGCGGGTAGCTGTGGCGCACAGTCCCCCTGGAGAGGAGGCCTCCCGATGCCCCGAGGTCGTCCATCACCCTCTTGTTGGCGTCGCCCGGTATCGAGACGCCGGCGTAGGCCCCTGCCTCTTCGCTGTAGGTGGAATCCGGGTTGACCGGCGAGAATATGGGCAGCCTCTCCCTGACACCGAGCGAATAATCTTCCACCCCGTTGCCCGGGGCTATGTGGACGAGCCCGCTGCCGTCCTCCATGCTCACCATCTCCGGCGCCATCACCACCCTGTGGTGCTTCCTGAACTCCTTCTGCTTCGGCACCTTGTCCTCGATGGGGCTGAGGTACCTCATGTTCTCCAGCTCGCTGCCGTAGAACTCCCTCAGGACCACCATGCTCTCCCCGAGCAGTGCGGCCACCTGCTCCATCCTCTTCTTTGCAAGTATCAGCGCCCTCCCGCCCATCTTCACCTCGACGTAGAGCTCCTTCGGGTTGGCGGCTATAGCCATGTTCGACGGTATGGTCCAGGGGGTGGTGGTCCACACCAGGAGATAGGAGCCGTCCTTGGCCCCGATCTTGGCCTTCGATGCCTTCGCGTCCACCCTGAAGGCGACGTATATGGACGGGTCGTCCTCGTCGCGGTACTCCACCTCCATGCTCCCCTGGGAGAGCGGCGTCTCGCAGTGCGGGCAGTAGATCAGCGTCTTCCTGCCCTCGTAGAGGAATCCCTTGTCGCTTATCCTCTTGAATATCCCCCAGGCCGTCTCCATGTAGGCGGGCTTGAAAGGCAGGTAGGGGTTCCCGAAGTCCAGCGATATCCCGTACCTCCTGTAGTCGGCGTCCATCCTGCCCATGTACTTGCTGACGTAGCCGCCGCATTCGGCGACGAACCTCTCCACCCCTATCTTCGACTCGATATCCTTCTTCGAGCCTAGGCCGAGCTCCTTCTCGACCTTGTTCTCTATCGGGAGGCCGTGGACGTCGTAGCCGGCCCGGTCGACGACCTCGAAGCCGCGGTATCTCTTGTACCTCACGAATATGTCCTTCAGGGTCTTGACCCAGATGTGGCCTGGGTGCAGGTCGCCTGTGACGTAGGGCGGGCCGTCAAGGAAATAGAAACGCTTCCCGCCAAGGTTACGTTGGCGCACCTTGTCGTTTATGCGGTTGGAGTCCCAGAAGCTCAGGATTTCCTTCTCTGCCTTCCCGAGCTCCTCCACGCAGCCACCTTAGTAGGCTGGCCTTTGGTTCGCGGCGGCCGGCATCATGCCGTTGTTGTTCTTGAAGACCTTGCGCTTCTTCGTGCTGGACCAGCAGTCCTTGCAGATCACGAGGCGGTTTATCTTCTTGACGCGCAGGGAGCTCTTCATGCACGAGTTGCATATCCTGCGCTTGCAGTAGCCGCAGGTCTCGGACTTGAATATCTCCCTCTTGCATCTGTCGCATGTCATAATCATCAGAATCACGTAGTTCTAGTTTAGTCTTTAGAGATTATAAGCTTTTCTGTGGGTGATTTTTGGCGTCATCCAGCCCGTACCTGAGGAGGTTATCAGTTGCGCGGGCAAGCCATTCCGGATGGGACTTGCGGTCCTTAATCCCCACCCATCCGTACCCCTCATGCTCCCCGGACAAAACCACGTTGCCTGTCATGGCCCTGCACAGAAATATTATCATCGTTATCACCCGGCCGTCGTCCCTGGCGAAATGCTGCACGTCAATGGGCAGCAGGATCTCTATATCCAGGCCCGTCTCCTCCTTCGTCTCCCTCCTGAGGCCCTCAAACGGATCCTCCCCGGCGGCAAGGCGACCTCCCGGGAGGTCCCATTTTCCTGCATAGTGGTTGTCGTCGATCGCCCTCTTCACGACGAGGAGCCTGGCGGCATCGACGATGTAAGCCTTCACCGCTATGCCGGACTCTTCCATGCAAGCACCCCTCAAATAAACCCTGTATTCAACCTATTTATAGCTTCTTTCCACACATTAAAATCGGTGCAAAGATGTACCACACCTACCTGACGCTGATAGTGCCCGTCGCGCTCGCCTTCGCGTCCACGCTGATCGCCATAAAGTTCCTCATGCCGCTCATGATGGGCTCGGGCGTGGTGGCCGTCGACTACAACAAGAAGGGCAAGCCCCTGCTGCCCAGGGGTCTGGGGACGGCGCTTTCCTTCGGGTTTTCGATAGGGATACTCTCCTACGTGTTCGGGGACAGCTTCGGGATATACACGAGCACGGCGCCCAGCCTCTCCCTCTTCGCGGCCGTCGCCTCCCTGCTCCTCATATCCCTGGTGGGGTTCCTTGACGACATACACGTCAGCAAGGTCGCGAAAAAGACGACAGGCATGATGGACATAAGCGTCGGACTGAAGCAGTGGCAGAAGCCCGTCCTGACGCTGATCGGGGCCATCCCGCTCATAGCGATAAACGCAGGGGTCTCGATAGTGAACGTCCCGATAGTGGGGCACATCGCCCTGGGCCTCCTTTACCCGCTGATAGTGATACCGCTCGCCGTGATATTCGCGGCGAACGCCTTCAACCTGCTCGGCGGCTTCAACGGCATAGCGACGGCCTCCGGTATAATGGTGGCGCTGGGCTTCCTGCTCTACAGCGTGCTTTACGGCACCACGATGGGCGCGCTCCTCTCCGGGGTGATGCTGGCCGCCCTTATCGCGTTCGCGTTCTTCGACGGTTATCCCGCCAAGATCATACCAGGGGACAGCTACACCTATGCCGTGGGCGCTGGCTTCGTGATAACCATGATACTCGGCAACATGGAGTCCTTCGGCATCATAGTCTTCATGCCCTGGATAATAGAGTTCATCCTGCACCTCAAAGGGAAGTTCGACGTGACCGACCTGGGGGAGCTCCAGAAGGACGGCACCCTGGCGCCGCCCTACGGGAAGAAGATATTCAGCTGGACCCACGCGATAATGAACATGAAGAGGTGCAAAGAGTGGGAGGTCACGGCCTGCATGGCCGGCATAACCCTCATCTTCGTAATCCTGGGATTTGGCCTGAAGGCCTTCGGCCTGCTCTAAAACCAAGGTTTTGCCCAGGGCGCCTAAGCAGGGGCACCACCTCGGTGAAGTACCTTACCTCCCTCTCCGCCATCTCCGGGTCAGAGCAATGTACCAGATTCTGCCCGCACTTGAACGGTAAAATATCCACTAAACCAATCCTGTCCCTTATGACAAACTTAAGGTCCAGCATCATGCGGACTGCATTAACGCCGCCTACCAACACCAGTTCGGATTCGCTGTAGGTCATGAACCTGAGGTACTCGTTATAATACGGTTTCCCGGAATGCTGGGGCCCGTACACATATTCCATGTCCGCCCTCCGCTGGATCCCTTGGCATGCGGCCTCTATGGCCAGCCCCCTGCGAAGTATCATGAACTTTATCTCGGTGGGCTTCCCCCGCTCGATGGCGTCGGGCTTTATGATTACAAGGGTGTTCTCCTTTTTTGCGGATCTAGCCATGATATCAACCTGCAGAGATGCCGTCTTGCCAGATATACATAACGCGCCGGCCGCTACAAGCCCTCCCCTAGGCTCCGGCCGCCTTCTTCCCCAGCTTCTTCTTTATGTGCTTGAGGGCCGAGAAGGTGTCCCTGTCCATCTCGTCGAGCCTCATGGATATGTACTTGACCTGGCCTCTCATCCTCGGTATCACGACGTAGTCCAGGGCGTTGACCCTCCTCTTGGTCTTGTCGATCTCCATGACGAGCCTCCTAAGCCCCTGCTCCCTCTGGGCGACGTCGATCATGGTGTTTATTATGTTGACGAACGACAGCCGTATGTCGTCCACCGAGATGTTGACCGAGAGCAGGCTGTAGTCCAGGCCCGATGCCCCCTCCTCCGCCCTGGTTATCTGCGGCACCTTGACGCCCATGATGTTCTTTATGTTTATCCCGACCGGCTTCGCCTCCTTCATGTGGAGCGCCACCTCCTCGAGCTCGAAGTTGCCGACGTAGGTCGAGGCCATGCCAACCGACCTGTAGCCCCCCTGCACCAGCTGGTTGAGGTGGGCCCTGTCCTTGGTCGACTGCTGCACCAGCTTCATGAACTCCAGCACCAGGACCTCCCTCTTCTTCTTGAGGATGCTGTGCCCTTTCCTCGCTCTCACTATCCCCTTCCTGGTGTTTATGAGGTTCATCCTCGTCGGGTTCATCACGCAGCTCACTCTCACTTCTTGGGCTTGTAGTACTTCTGGATGTACTCCTGCTTCACCCGGTTGAGCTCCGATTCCGGCAGCTCCGACAGCAGGTCCCACCCTATGCCCAGGGTGTCCTCTATGCTCCTGGCCTCGTAAAAGCCCTGCTTTATGAACCTTCCCTCGAACTCGTCCCCGAACTTCAGGAACTTCTTGTCGATGTCCGTCAGCGCCTCCGCCCCCACTATGGAGCTGAGGCTCTTCGCCTCCTGGGCCCTGGCGTAGGCGCCGTAGAGCTGGTCGGCCACTCCCCTGTGGTCATCCCTGGTCTTGCCTTTTCCGATTCCGTTGTTCATGAGCCTGGAGAGCGAGCCGATGGGGTTTATGGGCGGATAGATGCCCTTGTTGTAGAGCTCCCTGCTCAGGTACATCTGCCCTTCCGTTATGTAGCCCGTCAGGTCGACTATCGGGTGGGTGATGTCGTCTCCCGGCATCGTGACCACGTTCAGCTGGGTTATCGTCCCCTTCTTCCCCTTGACCACTCCTGCCCTCTCGTATATGCCGGCGAAGTCGGTGTACATGTAGCCCGGGTACCCCCTCCTTCCGGGGACCTCCTCCCTGGCGCTCGAGAGCTCCCTGAGCGCCTCGGCGTAGTTCGTCATGTCGTCCAGGATTACAAGCACGTGCATCCCCTTCTCGTAGGCCAGATACTCTGCCGTAGTCAGCGCAATCCTCGGCGTCAGTATCCTCTCTATGCTCGGATCGTCCGCAAGGTTGATGAACGCCACCGTCCTGCTGAGCGCCCCCGTCTTCCTGAACTCGTTTATGAAGTACTGGGCGTCGTCGTAGGTTATGCCTATGCTGGCAAACACCACCGCGAAGCTCTCCCCCGACCCCTTGACCTTGGCCTGCCTGGTGACCTGGGCGGCGAGCTCGTTGTGCGGCAGCCCCGCCCCCGAGAAGAGCGGCAGCTTCTGCCCCCTGACCAGGGTGTTGAGGCCGTCTATGGTCGATATTCCCGTCTCGATGAAGTCCTGCGGCATCGACCTCGATGCCGGGTTTATGGGCGCCCCGTTTATGTCCCTCCTCTCCTTGAATGAGACGTCCGCCTTGACGTCCCTCGGCCTTCCCTGGCCGTCGAACACCCTCCCGAGCATGTCCTCGCTGACGCCGACGTGGAAGGTCTCGCCCAGGAAGCTCACCGACGTCGTGTCTATGGCTATGCCCTCCGTCGGCCCGAAGACCTGCACCACCGCGTACTTGGTGGTGGTCTCAAGGACCTGGCCGAGCCTAGTCTCTCCCGTGCCCAGCTTCACCTTGACTATCTCGCTGTAGGCCGCGTTGCCGACCTTCCCCACTATGACCAGCGGCCCAGCGACCCTCTCTATTGTCTTGTAGTTTACTTCGAATTTCATAAAATCACCTGTTCTCCGCCTTGCGCAGCGCCTCGAACTCCGAGTCGATCTCCGCCCTCACCTTCTTCGTCTGCGCCTCCATCTCCGATTCCCTGTGCTCCTTCATCCTCCCTATGCTGCCCTTCACCTTCAGCGCCACTACCTTGTCCGACGATATGCCGGATTCGACCGCCTCCTCCGCCTTCTTCCTGAAGTAGAGTATGGTGTTGAGCATCAGGCTCTGCTTCTTCAGGCTGGTGTAGGCGTCGACCTCGTCGAAGGCGCTCTGCCTCAGGTAGCCTTCCCTTATCATGCGCCCGACGTCGAGTATCAGCCTCTCCGCGTCCGGGAGCGCGTCCTCTCCGACCAGCTGGACTATGTCCTTGAGCTCCGCCTCCCTCTGGAGCAGTTTCATCGCCTCCTTCCTCCCCTCGACGAAATCCTCCCCGACGTTCTTCCTGTACCAGGGCTCCAGGGCGTCCGAGTAGAGCGAGTAGCTTGTCAGCCAGTTGACCGACGGGAAGTGCCTGGATCCCGCCAGCGAGGCGTCGAGCGCCCAGTAGGTCTTGACGACCCTGAGCGTCCCCTGCGACACCGGCTCCGAGGTGTCCCCTCCCTGCGGGGAGACAGCCCCTATTATCGTCACCGATCCCTTCCTGCCGTTGTGGCTCTCCACCACGCCGCTCCTCTCGTAGTACTCTGCCAGCCTCTTGGGCAGGTATGCCGGGTATCCCTCCTCGCCGGGCATCTCCTCGAGCCGCGTCGACATCTCCCTCATGGCCTCCGCCCACCTTGACGTGGAGTCGGCCATGATGGCCACGTTGTATCCCATGTCGCGGAAGTACTCCGCTATGGTGATCCCCGTGTAGACGCTGGCCTCCCTCGCCGCCACGGGCATGTTGCTCGTGTTGGCCACCAGTATGGTGCGTTCCATGAGCGGCTGCCCCGTCTTGGGGTCCTTGAGCTCCGGGAATTCCGTTAGAACGTCCGTCATCTCGTTCCCCCGCTCCCCGCATCCGACGTATACGACTATGTCTGCGTCGGACCACTTCGCCAGCTGCTGCTGGATGACCGTCTTGCCGGCCCCGAAGGGCCCCGGCACCGCCGCGGTGCCTCCCTTCGCCACCGGGAAGAGCGTGTCGATGACCCTCTGCCCCGTTATCAGCGGCATGTCGGGCCTGAACTTGTCCTTGAACGGCGCCGGCCTCCTGACGGGCCTGCTCTGGGACATCCTCACCTCCACGACCCCTCCCCTGGTCTTCACCTTTGCAATCGTGTCGTCGATGGTGTGGCTTCCCTCCTTTATGGACTCCAGGACTCCCTCAACGCCGAGCGGGACCATTACGTAGTGCTTGATCAGCGGGGTCTCCTGCACGTGGCCCAGTATAGTGTTCTGCCCGACCTTCGCGCCCTTCTTGAGCCCCTTCTCGGCCACGAACTTCCACTTCTTCTTCGCGTCCAGCGCCCTGACGTCTATGCCCCTCTCTATGAAGGTGCCGCTCTTCGCCCTTATGCCCATGAGCGGCCTCTGGATCCCGTCGTAGATGTTGCTGAGCAGCCCCGGCCCCAATTCCACGGACAGCGGCTTCCCCGTCGACTCCACCGGCTCGCTCGGCCGCACCCCTGCGGTGTCCTCGTACACCTGTATTATCGCCTTCTCCCGGTCCAGCTGTATTATCTCCCCTATCAGCTTCTCCTTCCCTACCTTCACGACGTCATACATCCTGCTTCCCTTCATTCCAGTAGCAATGACCAGAGGCCCTGATATCTTTTCTATCTCTCCCAATAAATCACCGTTTAACCATAACAATTATCATGCCGTTCCCGCCTTCGCCTTCATGATGTCTATCCCGAGCGCCCTTATGATGAGCTGCCTCAGGTTGTCCCTGTACTCCTCCCTGTCGCCGTAATCCGACACGACGATGAAGAGGGGCTTCATGCTCGCCGCCATCGCCTCGTTGATCCTCCTGTCCCTTATCTCCCGGGCGAGGTTCGCCGACAGGACTATTATCCCCACCCCCTCCTCCTGCATGAGCCTGTGGAGCAGTGGCTCCGCCTCGGCGGCCGTCTGCGCCGTGTAGGCCGTCGTTATCCCGGCGATCTTGAAGCCGAGCTCGAGGGAGTGGCTTCCCACTACCGCGATCCTGTAGGTGCTCGTCACTTTCTCCATGCTATCAGCCTCGCCACGTCCTCGGGCGCGAGCCCGTATATCTTGCTGTTTATCGCTATCCTAAGGGTCCGGACCTCGAGCTCCTTCAGGTATATGTACTCGAGCATCGTCCCGAACGAGAGTATCGCCGGCCCCAGAACGCGGAGCCCCTTGTTGAGTATGTAGTTGTTCATCCCTATCTCGAAGGAGACGAGCTGCCCAGTCTTCCGGTAGACCTCCAGGCTCTCCCTCAGGTCGAACCTGGTCATGTGCTGCACCATCTCCTCCACGGACTTCGCCGACTCGTAGTCGTGCTCCATCTCCTTCCTGCGCAGGGTGCCGTTCGCTATGAGGTAGTGCTCCAGAGCCTGGAACCTCATCCCGATCCTCTTGCCCCTTATCATCGTCAGTATGTTCTTCGAGTCTATCTCCATCCTTATCATCAGGGCCGACTGGTGGTGCGCCTCGTCTATGCCTTTTATCACGCCGCTCAGGCTCGCGTAGTAGCCGATGTCCAGCGCAGCTATGGCATCGGTCACGTTCCTGCCCTTCGAGTAGGTCGCCGATGCGGCCTTTATTATGCCTGCGTAGGGGGAGTTGATCGCCAGCCTCGCCAGCACCCCCTCCACGGTCGCCTCCCTCATCGCCTCCTTTATCGCCGGCGAGCCCAGCGAGGTATCTATGATGTTCGCCGCTATCTGCTCGAACGCCATGCCCCTGTCCTTGGCCTCTATCGCGAGCCGTATGTTCTGTATGTCCCACTTCCCGACCAGCGCCCTCATCGCCTTCTTCTGCGCCTTGGGCGCTATCTCAACGAGCTTGTTGACGCTCTCGGCCAGGTTCCTGCTGAGCGCGAAGTCCACCAGCTCCCTCTTTATGCTGGTCCCGCCGTACTTGGCTATGTCGTCCCTGTAGGCCGGCTGCTGGAACAGCAGGGAGAGCGCCGCGTCTACGCTGCCCGCGTCTATTATGCCCTGCATGGCCTGCGGCCCTAGGAGCATCGACTCCCTCGCCTTGACCCGCGTGCTGGAGTAGCCGTACTTCGTGCTCTTGAGGATCCCCATCTCAGCCCTTCACCTTCCAGAGCCTCGCGGCCAGCAGGGTCCTCGCCTCCGGCGCGGACATCTCGGCGAGCCCCTCCGGGCTCGCGTCTATCGAGATTCCCCCGTCCCTGCTTTCAACGGACAGCTGGCCCTCCTCCCCCGCCACGGCGTCGTAGCCGAGCTTCCTGACCAGGGCGGCGTTCTTCTTGCCGGTCCTGACGACCATCTCGCCCTTCGGGGAGAACCTGGCGAACTGCTTCGCCGCTCCCGCAAGGACCTTGTCCAGCCTGTTCGCGGAGAGCTGGGCGGCTATGCCCTTCTTGAGCTGCTCCATGTGGCGCTCCAGCACCTCCTCCTTTGCGGCGACGAGCATCGAGCTGGCCTCCATCTGCGCTCCCGACGCCTGCTCCCGCCTTATGCGCTCGGCCTCCTTGTCGGCCCCAGCCTTGGCGGCCTTCAGCATCTCGCCGGCGGAATGCCTCGCGGCCTTGAGTATGGCCGCGGCCTCCGCTTCGCCCTCCTCCCTTATGGAGTCGGCGCGCAGCTTGGCCTCCCTGTCAATGCTCTTCCGAATCTCCTCCAGGGACATATGCTCCCTTTATAGAAGTCCGGCGCCGAGCAGTATCAGTATGGCGATGACGAACCCGAAGATGAGCATCGTCTCGGGGAGCACCATGAAGAGGAGCACCTGTCCCATCTGGTTCGGCTTCTCCGCAATGAGTCCCATGCCTGCCGCCCCGATTGCGCTCTGCGCAATCCCTGTGCTTAACGCGCCTCCCGCGATAGCCAATCCAGCTCCGATCGCTGCCACTGCAGCCCCTATTCCTATATCTACGGCCATTTATTTCACCATTAATTCTATTCTTCAGTGTAAACCCTGCGGTATGAGAACGGGCGGTACTTTATTCCGCCCCCCTTGTAGAACTTCGAGAAGAACTCCACGAAGTTGAGCCTCGCCGACTGCACCATCCCCTCGAATATCGAGACTATCATGTTGAGCACGTGGAATGTCAGGAACACCGCCCCGTAGACCACGAACAGCACGATCCCGCTGCTGAGGTGGGGCGTGAAGGCCTGGTCGATGAGCATGGCGAGTATTATGCTGCCCAGGCCGAAGCCCATGATCCTTGAATAGCTGAGCGTGTGGGTTATGAGGTTCGTCATCTCCGTAGCCTCAATGCCGCTGAGCGCCACGGTCGCGACCAGCATGGCTATCGAGACGTAGGCCGCATCCATGGTGAGTGCGGACGGGAAGACGTGGAAGAAGCCCCCGGACACGGCGATGGTGCCGGCCACGATGAGGATTATGGAGGTTATCTTGCTGACCGCCAGCTTCCTGTGGCCGTGATGAACCTCGTTTATCGCGCCGAGCACGAGGCCCAGGCTGACCTGTATTATGCCGAATATGACGGTGAGCGCTATGATCGACGTTATGCTGCTGAACCAGTCGACACCGTGCCAGGCGGTGAAGAGGCTGTTCAGCGGAAGGCCAAGCCACTGGTTCGTGAGGACGCCGACGATCATCGCCGGCACCGCGGAGATCCTCCAGACCCTGGCGGCGTTCCCCATGAGCCCGTCCGGGTCGACCTTCATTATTATCAGCTGCGAGAGTATGAGCGACATGATGCCGTAGCCCACGTCCGAGATCATGATCCCATAGAATATGGGGAATGAGATTATGAATATCCAAGTCGGGTCTATCTCGTC
Organism: uncultured Microcaldota archaeon; assembly: GCA_963799075.1. Lineage (GTDB taxonomy): Archaea > Micrarchaeota > Micrarchaeia > Micrarchaeales > Micrarchaeaceae > JAJYUY01. Next base: position 27,520 of record CAWCVI010000003.1, read on the forward strand.
GCTCCTGGGCAGCGAGAAGAACTCCATGAGGTAGTCGAAGGGCTTCAGGAAGCCCGGCCGGTTCACCAGGGTGGGCGCCAGCTCGCTGGTCTTCAGCTCCTCCAGCACGAACCTGTTGCCCGTCGCCTTGTGGACGAACGCCCGAAGCTCCCCCAGCCTCTTCCGGGGCACCCAGCCCTCCATCGCGAACGTGCTCTCGGTCCTCTTGAACGCCGAGCTGACTCCCGCCCTCTCCAGCTCCACCGACAGCGACTCCTTCAATACCATGAATGCGGAATAGTCCCCCGCGGCTATCCCCTCCAACTTCCTCTTCGCCTTCTCGGCCTCGGCCGCGTTCACCGCCCGTTTCGCCGTTACCGACTTGATTATCGCCTGCGGTGTCGAATCGACGTACCTTGCGTGGAGGTCGAGCTCCTCGCCGCGGAGGCCCTTGAGCGCCTCCTCGATGCCCTCCTCCCCCTTCTTGTAGGCCGCGAACACCAGGTTCCGGCCTTTCGCTATCCTGTTGGTGAATATCTCGGCGTTCTTCCCTGCCGTCTTCCTGGAATGCTCCATCAGCCCGGCCAGCTCCTTGTCCCCGACGACCACCGCCATGAACGACAGCACGCCGCTGCTGAGCGACCCGAGGTTGACCTTCAGGCTGCCGAAGCACTTCGCCACCGCCTCGGCGTTGTCCAAAGCCCGGTTGTCCTCCGAGATGGATTCAAGCCCGTCCCTGAGCGCGTAGACCTCCTTGACCTTTCCCTCAAGCTCCCCGAAGCGGGCCTCTGTCCCCCTGTTCCCCAGGAGCTTCCCCTGCTTCTCCGGCATCGCCCTCTTCCCAAGTATGTCGAGGGCGCCCTGCACCCTTATCAGCATGTCGCTGAGCCGGGTGTAGCCCTCCGACGGGATGTCGTCGCCGAGCGCGAGCTCGCTTTTCCTGAGGTCCATCATGCCGAGCCTGTGCAGTCCGGCAACCACGGGATACCGCGCCCCCTTGAGGCATATTATCCTGACCTTCTGCATCGGCTCTGATTTAAGCAACTCATTCACCAGCTATTCCCTTCACTATCTCATCGGCAATGCCCTTCAGGGCCGCAGCCGTGGGCTTTGCCTTCCTTATCTTCGCCGCCGCCTTCTCGGCATCGGCCATCACCCTCTTCGTCTCCCGGGCGGCCTCCTCGGCGCCCCTCCTTTCGGCCGCCTCCTTTGCCGACCTGGATTCGGCCTCGGCCTCCTCGATGATCTTCCTGGCCTTCTCGTGGGCAGCCGCAACCTTCCCCTTCTTCCCTTCTTCGGCCAGCAGGACCGACTCTGCGGCCCTTTTTTCGGAGTCCTGGACTTCGCCTATCGCGCTCGTTTCGCTCACTATATCACCTAGTTCCCTTGTCGTGCCCCAAATACCCTCTGTCAGAAGAAGAGAGTATATCATATATGGTGCAACCAATAAATACCTTTCCAGAAGTCGCCGGAACCCGAAAAGGCTTTGCACCTTTAACAGCGTAACCAAATTCCTAAACAGAGAAGACATAACCCCAATACTGCACAAGCTCATCTCTTCCATTCGGGCACCTCGCATACCTTTATGAGAAAGATATGCGAGACATTCAACGTTGACATACACGCGATAGGCGTCGAGGCCTTCACGTCCAACGTGGAGGACCTTAACTTCAGGAAGGCCAAGTTGGCGGCAAATCTTACGGGCCTGGACAGGTACGAACAGAAAATGTTAGTGCTTGAAGCCTGCGACAGGGTGGCTGCCCAACTGGCTGCCCAAGGAGGCCAAACCGACTACACCAAATTGAAAACCCTATCCCGAATCTCGACCAGATTCGGGCTGAAACCGCTGAGGGACCTTTGCCGCAGGGAAGTGGCGCAATACGCCAACTAACCATAAAAGACTCGTGGGCTCCGCCCCAGTGCAGATCGCCAACCCAAAACGCCCCCCCAACCCCAAGGCTTAAAGTCGGATAAGTCCAAATACTCTCAACGTGATGCTAATGATAGAGAGAACATTCCTCCTAATAAAGCCGGACGGGGTATGGAGGGCGCTCATCGGGAAGATAATATCGCAGCTGGAGGACGCGGGCATGAAGGTCGTGGCCATGAAGATGGTTCTGCCGGACAAGGAGACCGCCGGAAACCACTACATCTATGACAAGCAATGGCTCGAGACTGTAGGCAAGAAGAGCATAGGCTCCTACAAGGACAAGAGGATGACGCTCAAGGAGACCCCGCTGCAGATAGGGGAGAGGATCAGGGGCTACCTCGTGGACTACCTGTCGGGAGGCCCGACCGTCGCCATGGTGGTGGAGGGCAACGAGGCCATATCCGCGGTCAGGAAGCTGGTGGGCTCCACGGAGCCCAAGTCGGCCGACCCCTCTACGGTAAGGGGAAGGTTCAGCACGGACTCCTACCAATTGGCTGACGACAAGAAGCGGCCGATACGAAACCTGGTGCACGCTTCGGAGGACAAGAAGACCGCCGACAGGGAGATATCGGTCTGGTTCAAAAAGTCAGAGATAATGGACTACAAGCGGGCCGACGAAGGCGCGATGTACTAGCCGGCTCAATACCCATTCTCGAGCTTTCCGCCTGCCGACTTTTTTTTCATCGAATCGAAGAATTTTTCCACCCTCTTTGCAAATCCTCCCTTATATCTGTTTAGGTAAGATTGCAGCTTCTTTCTATCGATTGCCTTTATGAGGGCATAATAGTCGTAGCCGGATGGCCTTATCCTGAAATAGAGCAGGTCTATCAGTGTCTTCTCCGGGTCGGAGACGGGCACCGTATAATTCAGGTACCTTACGTCATTAAACCCGAAATAGTACTCCCTGGGCAAATGGTGCACTACCAAACCAATGTCGCCGAAGGCGACCGCATGCCTGTGCCTAACCGCTTTTGTGGTCATGACCTCCATTTTGACCTGGTCATCCATAAGATCCCTTATCATTAGGGCAGACAGGCCGCCGTAGTAGAATGGGCTGTAGGCAAATCCCGTAGTTTCAGCACTTTTCGTAATGCTGAACTTTCCCTTTGAGACATGGTAGACCTTCCCTGCCTTCACCATCCTCGAAAGTGTCACCTGAACTGTTTTCTTGGAGGCCTTCCGCTTCCCATTCAGAAAGAGAAACGCGTCATCTATCGTGAAGACCGGCCAGTTGCCAAACTTCTTTAATATCTCATTTGGTGTGCTTATCCAACCACGCCTTAAGAAGTTTTATGGTATCTTTGAAGCTAGGTGCAACCCCGCCCAGAAGAAGATTGGAAAGCTCCTTTTCGTTTTCTGGGGGCACATTTTCCACCAACGACAAAAGTTTCGTCAGCTTCCGCACCATTGTTGCAGAGGGGCTCTGAATCCTATCCTTAAGGATAAGCATGTCATACAGATCGTGTATCTCGGCGGTTCCCTTGCCAAACTTGTCCGAATAGGCCGCAATCTTTTCGTTGAGTATGGCTTCGGGTCCCAAGGCATATATTATCTTGCGGGTTCCGTCGACCCTCGCATATTCGACGGCCTCTCCGGCGAACCCGCCCAGGGTAATGTCCAGCTTCCCGGTCGTGCCATACCCCCTAACTATGAAATGGATGGTGTCGGTCTTGTTGTTGTACTTTTCCTCTATTATCTGATAACCTTTGTCGAGGAGCAGTTTATGGACGTTTTTTTGGAATTCGCTTTCTCCTGCCTTTGATACATCGACATAGAAATCGATGTCGCGTGAAAACCTATTCCCCCCGTAGCATCGCCATATGGCCGTGCCTCCGTGCATGACCGGCTTTAATTCCGCCAAGCCGTCGTAAACCAGGTCAACCAACGCGTCCTCCAGGACGGCCCTTGCGCGTTGCACGTCGCTCTTCAACTCCATGATATCACAACAGCTTAATGATAACAATATTGTTATCAATATACATTTATATAACTATCGGTTATGACGCCAACCCCTTCCTTCCGAGCAACGGCAGAAACCAAGGACCAACCGGCCCAACTCAGGAAGTATATTTCAGCGACTCGTCCATCATGTCGGGGCTCCAGAGGGGGTCCCAGACGAGTTCGAGCTCGACCTTCCCGATCCCCTTTATCGCCTCGACCCTCAGCTGCGCGTCCGCCATTATTATGCTGGTGACGGGGCACATCGGGGATGTCATGGTGAGGGTGAGCTTCACGTCGCTGCCGCCCGCCACCTGTATGTTGTAAATGAGCCCTATGTCCACGATGTTGGAGCCGAGCTCGGGGTCGACGCAGCTGTTGAGCGCCTCCACGACCTCCTTCACTGTTACCATAACATGATTTTGGCGCAATGGTTTATATCGGTTTGTCTGGACGCCGTTCCGGCTCCGGCAAGCGCCGGAATACCCGTAACTACCCAAATGGATACTAAGATTTAAATAATTTGCCTTTCCAATGATTTTGGTGATTTTGTGGGAAGATACCTACTGTTGATGTACAACAAGGAGATGCGGGCGCCCAGGAACATGACAAAGAGGCAGATGGAGGAGGGCATGAAGCCCTGGGACGACTATTTCTCCTCACTCTCGAAGAGGGGCGCCCTCGAATCGAGGGCCCAGGTGAGGAGGGACGGCAGGGCGGTCAGGGGGCCCGCCGCCAGGGGATACAAGGCAAAAACGGTGGACATCGAGGGCTACATGGTGGTAAAGGCAAGGAACATGGCTGAGGCGGTGAAGATAGCGAAGGGTTCCCCCCATGCGAGGATGCGGATGGGGCCGACGACCATAAGGGAATGCATCGAAATGGATAGGTAACCAGCACCTCTCTCACGCCGGGACGGCGGTGACTCGTTAGTTATTTATATCTGGACGGCAACCACTTATGCGATGATATGCTGACTGCTGGAAAATCGCAATCGCCCGTGGCGAAGCCAGAGGCACTGGCTGCCCTCCTAAGGAGGCATAGTCCCAGGTCGACCAGCGATTCGCTGTTCGAGCTCCATAGGCACGTGAACCTGCTCACGAACACCCTCAGCGCCGCGCAGGACCATAGGGGAAACGGCTATGGGAGGAACGATATAGTAAAGAATGCAGTGAAAGCGGGATTGCGCATAGCCTTTTCCGACCAGGCGGAGAGGGCCGTCAATACGGAGCTCAAGGCCGGCAACACCGCCACCCTGCTGCTTGAGGACCCGGCATTGGCGATGGACGTCATGGTGGCGTTCACCGACCGCCGGCTGACGATCAAGCGCCTGAAATGCCAGCAGGTCGAAGGCGGGCAGGAGGCGATAGCGCGCGTGCAGATAGAGTACATGGAGGCGATGGACAAGATACTGGAATACTACGCAAGGGTAGCCGGAGCGGAAAAGCCCAGGATCCCCATCCCCGGCCTGGAAGCGGAGAAAGCCGCACCGGCCGCTCCCGCCGGGTCGGGCATCAAGTCCTAATCCCTAATCCTCCCGGAAAGCGGCAAAGGCCCCGAAAGGGCGACAGGCAGGGTGACAAGAAGCATATTTAACCTAATCCGCGAATGTACTATACAGCGGTGCTTCCATGATACGCCAGCCGATAATCGCAGTGATGGGCCACGTCGACCACGGGAAGACCACGCTTCTTGACCGCATACGCAATACGGCCGTGGCCTCGAAGGAGGCCGGAGGCATCACCCAGCACATAGGCGCCAGCGAGGTAGGCATCTCCAGCATAGAGGCGACCTGCGGCGACCTGCTGAGGGCCGCAAAGATAAAGATCACGATCCCGGGCCTGCTCTTCATAGACACGCCCGGCCACGAGGCCTTCACGAACCTCAGGGCCAGGGGCGGGGCGCTGGCCGACATAGCCATACTGGTGGTGGACATAATGAAGGGCTTCGAGCCCCAGACGCTCGAGGCGATAAACATACTCAAGGAGTACAGGACCCCCTTCGTAGTGGTGGCCAACAAGATAGACCTCATAACCGGATGGAGGGCCACCGGCTCCAAGTCCTTCGTGGAGGCGCTGGGCAAGCAGGAGGAGCCGGTGCAGGCCGAGCTGGACGCCAGCGTTTACAGGATGATAGGGAGGCTCAGCGAGCTGGGCTTCTCCAGCGAGCTCTACTCCAGGGTCAGGGACTTCCAGACGGAGCTGGCGGTGATCCCGCTGAGCGCCAAGACGGGGGAGGGCATAGCGGAGCTCCTCATGGTGGTGACCGGCCTTGCGCAAAGGTACCTGGAGGAGAGGCTGAAGATGGAGATATCCGGCAGGGCCAGGGGGAGCATACTGGAGAGGAAGGAGATGAAGGGGCTGGGGATGACCATAGACGTCATACTCTATGACGGCACCCTCCACGTGAACGACACCATCGCCTTCGCCACCTCCACGGGGATCGGGACGTCGAAGGTCAAGGCCCTCCTGAAGCCGAGGGGGTCGGCCCAGGGCGATTCCGGGGCCAGGTTCGCCTACCTGGACTCGGTGGGCGCGGCCAGCGGGGTGAAGATAAGCGGCAACGGCCTCGAGGACGCAATGCCGGGCTCGCCGGTGGTCGACACGGGGATCCCGGACTACGCCAGCAGGATAACGGCCGAGATGCAGGAGGTGTTCAACGTCGACCCGAAGGGGGCGATACTCAAGGTCGACTCCATAGGGAGCATGGACGCCATATCGAAGCTCATGAAGGGCGCCGGCTTCGGCATAAGCAAGAAGGGCATAGGCAACGTGACCAAGAGGGACGTGATGGACGCCTTCACGATGCTCTCCATATCGCCCGTCGGGACGGCCATACTCGCCTTCAGCGTGGGCGTCGATCCGGACGCCGAGGAGTACGCAGAGATGAGCGGGATAAGGATAGTAAGGAGCGACATAATCTACAAGCTGGTCGACGACTACAAGCTCTTCGTCGACGAGCGGAACAGGGAGTCGGCGAAGAAGATAGAGGAGCGGATAACCTACCCCGGGGCGATCTACGTCCTCCCGGGGATGTGCTTCAGGGCGTCGCACCCGGCCATATTCGGGATAGACGTGCTGGGCGGAAAGATAAGGCCGGGCTGCAGGGTCATGAACGAGCAGGGCGAGATAGTAGGGAAGGTAAAAGGGCTTCAGAACGAGAAGACCCCGGTCGAGCAGGGGAAGCGCGGCGACCACATAGCGATATCCCTTGAGGGCCCCACATTCGGGAGGCAGATCAGCGAGGGCCAGACGCTCTACGTGTTCGTCAGCGAAGCCGACCAGCGGCTCCTGGCGAAGGATTACTCGCACCTCCTGGGCGAAGACGACAGGGCGCTGCTCACGAAGATATCCCAGATACTGAGAAGCAGGGAGGCCCGCTGAATCCGCCAGGGCCAGCCAGTTAGCTATAAATATCTGATAGAAACGAATTGGTTTTGTTGCAATGGCAAATTCAAGCTTCAGGGAAAAGGGTTCGCCTCCTGTCCTAAGCCCTGGCCATGTTGAAAAGAGGTCCGTGGAGGAGTTAATGAGCAGGGACAGCAAGTCCCCGGGCATGCAATCTCTGATAGCCTCAATTTGCAGGCGTGGCATGCGTAACAGCAAGCCGGTGCGCATCCCGGAAACCGAAGCGCCAACCAAGCCGGGCGAGAGCATTACAGGGAGGAACGGCACCGACACGAAAACGTGCGACGCCCAGCCGCCTGTCCCCAAGCCCGGCACCAAAGGGCCCGGAGAGCCGAATCATGCCAACGGCGCCGTGCATCCGGAGATGCAGCCCCGCGAAACCAGCGAAGCCCGCGCCACAGCGGGGCCGGACGGCCATAAACTGACGATAGGGTCGGTAATCTCGTTCTTCAATAGGAACCTGGGCAAAGAAGAGTTCGAAGAGATGCTCGGGATTGCCGGCCGGGAAGACAAGAGTAGGCTAAGCCCGATTCCAACTGCCGGGCTAGCCAAATTGGGCGCGCTGGCAACCCCCAAGCCCAATAGTCCGGCCGCACCGGGGCCCAACGCCAACGGGCATGCGCCCAGGCCGGAAACCGGCGAGTTCATAGGGCTGCACAGGAAGCCGGTGCCGGCCAGGCCCAAGCTCTCCCCGCCAAAAAGGGAAGCTGACAGATGCACCAAGCCGCTGTATTACAACCCGGACAGCCCTCCCCCTCTGGAAATGTGCCTGAAAGGGAGGAGGATAATAGTCTACGACAGGCTTGCCTGGATCAAGGGCTTCGACCTGGAGAACGAGTGCCAGCCCCAGATCAAGGTCGAATGGGCGGCCAGCTTCAGGGACGAGCAGCAGCACTTCAACCTCGTGGTCAAGGCCCACGCTTAATCCTGATCCTCCACTATGCGTTGGCATAGCCCCTGGAGGGGATTTGGCTGTATATTTTGCTCGTAAAATACCCACATCAGGGTTCTGGCTGTATAATTTTTATTATCCCATCGCAAACGAAGATCTTGTTGCGTTTTTTGTCATTGTTGGGCCTAAGAATCTTAAGCTGAACAAGCTTTGATATCGCCCTTTCTGCGGTCGGGTATGCGACTCCAATCGCGAGGGCCGCCTTGGATATCGTAGTGTAGGGATTGGACAACAGATTTCTAAACACCTTCATGCCTGAGGTTCCGCTGGCGTCTTCTACTGCCTCTGAATTATTCTCAATGAACGCAAGTAAAGCTGAAGCTTTCATGGAAGCGTCATTCGCCTGGACGGACATCGCCTTAAGGAAAAATTTCAACCAGGCCTCGTAGTCGCCCTTCTGGCTGACCAAGAGGAGAAGGTCGTAATATGTGCCCCTGTACCGTTCAAAATATTCGCTTATGTAAAGTAGCGGTAGGTTCAATATTCCGCGCCGCAGAATAAAGAGCATGATCAACAGCCTTCCCATCCTCCCATTTCCATCTCTGAATGGGTGTATTGCCTCGAACTGGTAGTGGGCAATTCCTATCTTGACGAGATCCGGCAGCTCTTTGTTGGTCTCAAGGAAATTGAACAGGTTGTCGAGTAGTGGCTGGACCTTCTCGGGTTCAGGTGGCACGTAGCGCGCCTCCACGATGGTTGAGCCAGGCCTGCCTATCCAGTTTTGCACCTTACGCAGGTCTCCCGGCCCTTTGTCTCCTCCCCTGACGTCTTCCAGCAGCATCCTGTGCAGATCAAGCATCAACTGTGGATTCAATTTGTCCCCCTGCTTTACCCTTTTTATCCCTTCCTCGGTTGCCTTGACAAAGTTGACGACTTCTCTGAGGTCGCCTCTTGTGCCCTTGAGCGTGTCTTCTTTCTCTTTGGCCTCGAACAGCAGCACGTCGGAAAGGGAGCTTTCCGTCCCCTCGATTCTTGAGCTTTCGACCGCCTCCTTCCTGATGAACGGGTTTATCAGGAGGTATGGATTAGGAAGCCGGTTGCCTACGCCGTTGAGGTTTCCTATCCTAAGTGTGACTTCCTCCAGCAGCTTGAATATCTCGTTGTCTATCTTTATCTCGATGGGTAGCTGCCTTGGCGTGAAGGTGTAGTACGTCCCGCTTCCTGAATTGGCCACCTCTCCTGCCCTCGTGCCAAACTCCTGTGGGTCCATACCAATTCTTTTAACGCTAAGTTATAAATAGCTTTCCTTATTAACAAATACCTATCAAATATTAATAAAACAATCATTTATTCGCTTAAACGTTAATAACACAAATTCTTATTAACAGAATATAGAAATTAGTTAATTAAAGTTATGTGTTGGCTCATAAAGTTCAAAAGGGCTGTAAGTACTACGTATTCTCCGAGAGTTTTGCTTGAAGTCAACCTGAAAGATTATCCTGTAATCCCCTACTCTTCTCCTATAGAAGGAACTGGTTCCTTCCAGTGGTCTGACGCCAGGCCCTAAAGGTGCAACTTCCATATCCTTCAAGGCCTGAATAATTCTGGAATGTATAGGTTCAGGTAACCGTTGTACCCCTTTTACCACTTTCCTATGCAGGATTAGCTTAAAGGACATTTAGGACATCTCTAAACTCCACGAGATTCGCCTTTTTGCCTTTTATGAAATCAGTTGCTCTTTTCTTAAGTCCCTTACGTGTCTTTTCAGACACTTCCATGTCTTCCATAGACTGTATCTCCAACGCTGTCGTAATAATGTTAATCTTTCTTTCTAGCATAACAACCCTAGATTCAAGAGTCATACCATCACAGGTATATTATGAAATCTAACCTATAAAAGATTTATCTCGCTCTTAAAGCACCGAAAAGATGTCTGCCCAAAAGCTTGATATATTTGGGTGATGCAAGGCTTAAACAAGGATATTATGCGAACGGCAAGAAAGAATGCAAAAGCCCTGATAGCTCTTAGACGGGATCATTATAGAATTAGCCCTACTGCAAAGCTAGTTTCCTACTTCAGATCACAATCGGATATACCATATGCTTCAGAGGTAGCAAAGGCGATTGAAGCGGAAAAGGCAACATTACAACTAATTGGAGATAAGGTCTCTTGGTTTACTCCCTATTCTGCTCCATTCCTAGAGGCGCGGTATAAGAGCATGGATTTTGGCGTAAAAGCCGCAGGGAACGACAACTTACTGGAACTTGCAATGGGCCTAGCACCAAGAGGATTGGCCATAACTAATGATTCTAGTAAGAGCTATGTTGGAACAGACCTCCCCAAAATGCTTGCCGAAAGCTACGCTGTCATGAGAACGATTGCCGGGATAGAGACCCTTAAAAGACCAAACCTGCATTTTATGCCAGTTAACGTTACACGTTACGACCAATTGAAGAAAGCGGCAACATATTTTGAGGGGAAGAGATTCTCAGTGGGTTTTGAAGGTCTTTTCTCCTATCTTGCTAGGGAGGAGCAGGAGCAATTGGCAAGAACACTAAGTTATCTTCTTAGACAGGAGAAGGGCTCATTAATTACACCAGATATTGATGATACGGAATCTAGGGAAAGACGAGCCAATGCCTATGGTGCTGAATACAGGAAGGTTTCGGAGGCGTTCAGCGGAATACTTTCAAGCACAACCGGAAGAGACGTAAAAAAGAACCGCTTTCTTACTATAAATGAAGCCGAAAGATTCTTCGTAAGCTTCGGCTTCGACATAACAAAGTATCCTATGTATGATGGGAGCTACGCTCTTTCTACTTTATCTATCGTCCCAGACAGATTAAGGGAACAAGCGTTAGATATGCTTTCTTCACGAAAGCTTTGGGTTCTTACCCCAAGGGTCTAGCTATCATTGGAAGCATTTTAATTAAGGATACTATTTTCTGATAAAACTCTTTTGAAAGAGTTTTAGCCCCGGGAGGTCTCATATTGCAGAGTAATAGGCTCTTAAAGCGCTTAAAAGAGGTTTCTAGAAAGTTAGAAATAAACTAAAGGTTAAGAATAGCGTATGGAAAGATGGCATAAGGTAGTAATCTCAGAGGCTCATCAGGGAGCAGGAAAACGTAGAGACACTACTAACTATGTCTATGCAAAAGATCCGGTTGAGGTTCTTCTAAGGTGCAGGACAATGCCAGGTGTAAAAAAGGGCCGTGTCAATCCTGGTATAAGAAAGGGACAGCACACGTTCACTCCGACAATTCAGGCATTAAGCAACGACGAGGCGGCCGAACTCGAGAAAAAGATTGTAGCGGACAACGTTGATCTCGAATTGGTCAAGAAAACATGCTATTTTGGGAGAAGGCTCTGAGGGCTACTATTTTTCTGATGAAACTCTTTTTGAAAAGAGTTTCAAGCCCCGGGAGGTTTCATATGGCAAGATAATGGGCCCTTTGAGTGCTTAAAAGCGGTTTCTCGAAAGCTTGATATATTTGGGGAAAATAAGATAGTTATGGCGGTTACAATGGTAACGGAAAAGAATGCCGAGCTTCAAAAAAGATTTAATGGGCTTTGGATAAGGATCGGGGCAAAAGGCGATCCAGCCCCCATCTACAAAAAGCTCGAAACTGCTTATTCTACACTGGGGAGGGCTTACCATAACCTTTCCCACCTTAGCGCCTGCTTTACCGAGTTTGATATGGTGAGAGAGAATAAAATGCTCGAAAGGCCGAATACTATAGAATTTGCTCTCTGGTACCATGACTTCGTCTACGACCCTAGAAGTAAATTAAATGAGGAAAAAAGTGCACGGGAGGGAAAGAAGGCAGCTGCAGAGTCGTTCGGTGATGTGGCTCTGAACAGAGTTTATGAGCTCATAATGGATACCAAGCACATCACCATACCTACTACAAATGACGGAAAGTACATGGTAGACATAGACCTGGCGGCTAGCCTAGGCCAACCTCGTGCTGTTTATGATGAATATGCTAGGTGCATAAGAGCCGAGTATTCGTGGGTTCCTGAGAATACGTACAAGGTTGAACGATCAAAGATATTGTACGGCTTCCTTAGGAGGAAAACCATATTCGCTACCCAGTTCTTTGAGGTTAGATATGGGCTAAGGGCAGATGATAACATACGAAGGGAGATTCAGAGTCTGAGTACTTAGTATTTCAGCCACATAATCAGCCCGTCTTTCGACGATAAACCCTTCCACGTAAAGGAATAAATAGACAGAGGACGGGGGTTTCTTACTTTATAGATTAAGCCCCGGGAGGGAATTGAACCCTCGACCTCTTGTTTACAAGACAAGCGCTCTACCACTGAGCTACCGAGGCGCAGAATTATTATCTTGTTTAAGGTATAAATAGCGAGCTATGTCCAGCTCGCTCTCCCTGCCTATTCAGGGCTAACCTGTCCCGTTGGACAGCGGCCCAGGCAGGGCCGCTATCGCCGCCGACGAGTTCCTGCTGTAATGTGTTTCCATCAGCTGCAGGGCCGCCGAGGCGCTCATGTTCTTTCCGCTTGCCACAAGGTACGCATGCAGGGTGAGCGGTATCCTGTCCTGGTTCGAGACGCACGACAGGAAGGTCACGTTCGCCTCCGTCACCTGCTGCCCTATTCTCTGGCTCAGGTTCAGGCTGTTAAGCTCAGTCGAGTTGCCGTAGCTGAAGTAGCCGTCCATGTTGGTGCAGGGCGTCCCGCCGTGGCTGCTCTGGTTCACCGTCCCGAAACTGACCTGCGCCAACCCCAGGCCCCCGGGGGCAATCCCGCTTGGGGAGAAGTTGAGCACCGAGAACACGGAGTTCGATTCCGGCTGGGCCGAGCATTGGTACCCTTTCTGGCTGGAGTTGACGCCCCTCCAGCAGCTGTAGTAGTTATTTCCATCCTTTATCTGGACGCTGCTTACATTCCCTATGAGCGGTATATTCTGGACCTTTATCTCTGCCCTGCTGTCGTTGTAGTACCTTGCGATGCTGACGTTCAGGGGAAGCGTCAGCTCGATGCTCCCTACGCTGACCGTAGCATTGCCTGAATAGGAGACCTGGAACTGCTCCCCCCCGAATCCCTCAGTCATATTCTGCATCACCTGCGAGAGCGTCCCTGTCCGGTTCACGGAAACCGGCCTGTAGACCTGCAGCCCGCCGGTATGGACGTACTTCGACAGGGTCAGCCACGCGTATGCCCCTAAAGCCACAATCACGATTATAACTGCAAGTCCCAGTATTGCAAAGGGCCCCATGCCTCTCATTGTCCTGCTCCCTGCCATGTCACTCACCATCCGGCACACAATTAACAGAAACAAGGTTTATAAGGCAGTCCCCGCAAGACTTCACCTTGCAAAAAGCTCTGTGTAACCCAGGCACAGGGAGACGGGCTTTGCCAATACCGTAGTCCCGACCGCCTTGTAAAGGAATTTGATGTCCTGCTTCCCGACTCCCCCGATAAAGGCGATCACGGGCGGGTAGACCAGGAACCCCAGCACCACGTTGACGGCTATCGCGATGTACCCGTTCCCCAGCAGTCTGGCGGAGAGGTAGAGCACTGCGAATGTCAGGACAGCCGCAGCGACCGCCAGTCCCGCCTTCCCGAACCTGGGTCTGAAGTCCGTGCTCCTCATGAACTCCCTCAGGTATGCTATGTCCATGACTATCGGGAAGATGACGAAAAGTCCCAGCAGGAGCCCCCAGATCTTCAGCACCGGGGTCAGGGCGAAAAGCAGGGCGAACTCCACCGCCGCGGACGCCACCTGGTACTTGATAAACTTCCTCATGTCGCCCATCCCCAGCATCATCGTGCTCGCATAGTTCCATATTATGCCCACGGCCAGCCCCACCGCCACCACCGAGAGGTAGAGGGGCGCCAGCAGGTACTTGTGGGAGAAGAGCAGGAAGGTGAGCGGCGAAGACACGGAGACGACGTAGGCGACCAGCGGCGCGAGGAAGAGCAGGGTGTAGTATATGCTCTTGTTCAGCGACTCGCCTATGCGGGACTTCGACCTGGACTTCAGCGAGGCCGCCGAGAAGGCGGGCAGCAGTATGAAGACGCTGGTGCTCAGTATTATGTTCACGAATCCGCCGAGCTCATAGCCTATGTTGTAGTTGCCCACGACGGTTGCGCTGACGACCCCCCCGAGAAGCAGGATGCCGAAGCTGTAGACGCCCTGCATCACGAGGAAGGATACGTATACGGGCGCCGCGAATTTCAGTATCCCCCTCATCCTTTCGGCGTCGAGCCTGAAGACCGGCCTCCCGATGGCCTTCCAGAGGAAGGCGAGGCCCACGATCGTCCCCGTCACTATCCCGGCCGCAAGGCCCCAGATCGCCCCCATTATCCCGTATCCCAGGAAGACGAGGATCGAGGCGATGCCCAGCTGGACCACGGAGTAGATTATGTTTATCAGGGCGGCCTTCGCCGCCTTCTCCAGGGAGACGAGGACGGAGAGGGTGAGGTTGAACAGCGCCCAGAAGACGATCAGGCATGCGGCCAGCACGAGAGGCCCCGCTATCTGCGGCTGGTGGTATATGTAGTTCGCCGCGTAGCCGCTTATCAGTATCCCGACGAGCGCTATGACCAGCGATATGAACAGCGACGCGAGGTATGCGTTCCCGATGAGGGCCCTCTTGCTGCCTATGCCCTTCTGCTCTGCCATCTTCTTGCGCACGGCCGAGCCTATGGAGAAGTTGCCGAGCATGCCGAAGAAGGTGTAGAACGCGATTATTATGGAGTAGAGCCCCCAGTCCGTCGTGGTGAAGAGCCGCGCCAGGACGGCGAACGTCAGCAGGATGGCGACGGAGCCCATCGACTGCCCGACAACATAGACGATTCCGCTCCTTGCGGTCTTTACGCCGCCAGCCTCCCTTGCCATCGGCTCAGTCCCTCTCCATGAACTTCTCTACCTTGTCCCTCGCCCGCTCCCTCTTCGTCCTGTGGGCCCTGAGGAAGCTGTTTATCGTCTCTGCCAGGTGGGCCTTGTGCTCCCCCGCCAGTATCCTCCCCGCCCTCTCGTCGTCGAGTATCTTCTTCAGCTTGGCGTCGTTGGGCTCGAAGAAGTACCTGTAGTACTGGCAGACGACGCACTTGTCCGGGTCGCCGCCGTGCTTCCTCTGCAGCTCCGCGGTGGGCTGCTGGCCCGTGAACGCCTTCCCTATCTTCTTCTTCACTGTCTCCTCGTCGTCGTTGAGGTATATGGCGCTGGCTATGTCGCTCGACGACATCTTGGTCTGGCCGTCCAGGGACGGCAGGAACTTCGCGCAGATGGAGGCCGGCTTGTAGTAGCCGAGCTTGCCTATCACGTCGCGGGCGACCCTGAAGTGGACGTCCTGGTCTATGCCGAGCGGTATAAGGCAGGGCACGTTCCTGCCGGCCTCAATGGACTTGAGGAAGGCCGGCACGGCCTGCATGCTAGTGTAGAATATCTTGCCTATGTTCGAGTCGTTGCCGAAGCCGAAGGCTGACTGCACGGTCGAGAAGGTTATGTGCTTGGATACGCGGACGGCCTGCTTGTACATGGTCTTGGCGTACTCGGTGTCGAGGAATATCCTCGTCAGGCCGGGCTTGAAGCCCATGGCTATTATGTCGAGGACGTTGTCCATGGCCAGCGGCTTTATGGCGTCCGGCTCCTTGGCGTCCTTCGCCAGGAACTTCTCCTCGTCGGGTATCTGTATGTAGACCTCTGCCCTGAACTTGTCCTGGAGCCACTTGGCCATCACGAACGGCAGCAGGTGGCCGACGTGCATCTCCCCCGAGGGCGCCCTGCCGGTGTAGACGTAGAACTTGTTGCCCTTCTCGAACTCGTCGAGGATCCAGCCGAGCTCCCTCTGGGCATAGAATATCTTCCTCCTTATCAGGAAGTGGAGCGGGCCCGCCTGCTTCTGGAGCTTCCTCTCCATCTCCTCGTCTATCGCGCCCAGGCCGTAGCTCTTGGCGAAAAGGTCGTAGTCGATCCTCCCCTCCACCTTGTAGGCGTCAACCACACCCTGCTTGGACTCCATCAAACCACGTCGGGATAAACTATGGAAAACTACTATTTAAGCCCTTTCCTGCCCGCGCAAATCTCTACCTGAGCAGCTCATAAATGCCCTCCCTGCTCCTGAACAGGATCAGGAGTATCCTCCTTTCGCTTTCCACCCTGTAGACCAGCCTCTTGTTCCCTATCCTTATGGAATAGACATCCTTGAGATGGTGCAGATGTTTCCCGGCCCGCGCGTTCACTGCAAGCGAAGTTATCACCCGATCAAGCCTCTCTGCTTCGTCTGCGGGAAGCTTCTTCACGTCCTTCCTGAACTCCGCGGACTGCTCAAACTCCATATAACCCTCGAGCCCTGACTTTCGGGACATACCTTGTCGTCTTCTGCCTGCCCGAATCAATCCCCTCTAGAATCCTGGCCGCAGCTGCGGCATAGAGCTCGTCCTCGATGAGCTTATGCACCTGGTCGAATTCAAAAAGCGCAAGCCTGATGGCCTCGGTCTTCGTCTTGGCATACCCTGTTGAAAGCATCCTATCCACCACGTTAGCTATATACCCCTCCAGCTCGATGTTTATGTTCGGCATAATACCCCTATTTTTATAAGAATATTATAACATAATCTTATAAATACCTTGCCACCCGTCGGGAAAAATGAATGGGAAACCCTAGCCCTTGCCATGGCAGGCTGCGCTACTCCCGCGAAGTCAGCTCTTGCAGCCTATCACCATGGCCGCCGCCCCGAACCCTATCTTCCTTCTCTTCGCCTCCTTCATGGCCCTCACCGTGTACTCCGCCATCTTCTCGGCGAGCACCGCCTTCAGCGCCGCGCTTGCCTCTGTCCCCCCCTGCGCGGCTCCGGCCAGCTCCATGATCTCGGCCAGATTGCTCTCCTCGAGGGCCTTGGCGGCCAGCAGCCGCATCCTTCCCTCGGTGGTCTCGACCCACCTCTGTTTACCCCTTTCAGTCATCCCATCCACCCCAATATCTCTTTACGCCTTCCCAAATATTTAAGCTTTTTTGCGGAAGCGAGGGCTGGACAGAAGGCGTATATACCGGCCGCTATCCATCTGGTTTCCTGCCCTCTACCGCTCCGGCATGCGCCCGACAAAGCCTTATATACCTAAACGCGAAATAAAAATCCGGGATGAATTTGCTGAGTCTAGCCAGGAACAGCATGCATGTCCGGATGCCAGAGGCCTCCGTCTCCGAAGCGGAAGCGAGGGCCAGAGCGATAAGCATTCTGAGGACGGCGAGCCCCTGGGGCATCCATGTCACAACCCAGCCCGCGCCCGGATCCGGCTACGAGCCGCAGCAGATAGTGATATACAAGGTGCGCATGCTCAAAAGGGAGGAGCCGCTTATCCTGGTAGGCAGGGATCTCATCAGGGCGGGGCGTGCGGGCGAGAGACTTGTCCAGGTAAGAAACGGGAGGACGGCTGAGATATTCAATGCCCTGCTGGGCCCCGCGACATCGGATTTCGCGCTGCTCCGCGGGGCTTCCACGCGGTTCATCAGGGATGCGCTCAAAGCCGTTTCCGAAGACCTGAAGCGCAACCCCTCAAGATACACGGTATTTTGGGAGCGCAACCCCGGGATGGACCTGGTGCACACGCCCCAGCCCGCCCGCACATGACGGGCCCTAACCCTTGGAGAACAGCTCGTTCAGTTCCTTCCCGTCGACGACGAGCCTGTACTTCGACATTATGCTCCTTGTTATCTCCTCCCTGCTTTTGCCTTTCTCCTTATCGACGAGCGCCTTCAGCTCCGCGATTGAGAGCTTCTCGAGCTTCAGCCTCTTTATCAGCGCGCCAACGTCCTTCCCTCCCTCCGCGAGCTCCCTCAGCAGCGGATCGAGGGCCTGCTTCGTTATCTTCCCCTCGTGGTAGGCGTCGAACAGCGCGACCACATCGTTTTCCCCTATAGCGTCGCAGTCTACCCCGTCCCTCCTAAGCTCGGTGAACTTCTGCATTATTATGTTGGCCGCAAACTCCGGGTCGACCCCGCTCTCCTGGACCACGAGCTTGAAGAGCTTCAGCCTCGGCGACATGAGCAGCTGCGCGGCGATGGCCTCGTTCTTCACCATCGAGCCCAGCCCCTTCCTCTCCGTGTCGAGGTCCGGCGCGGCCTTCTTCGCCGCTGAAAGCATCTGCCTGGTGACCAGTATGGGGCGCGTGTCCGTCTCCGGGTACATCCTCGATCCCCCCGGCAGCGGCCTGAGGAACCTGGAGGTGCAGAGCTCTCCGGGGTTCGCCCCCCGCGTCTCCTTAGGCACGCCCTTCAGCGCGTGGTCGGCCCTCCAGAGGGCCGGCTCCATCGCCCTCCAGGCGCTCTCCTTTGTCCCGGCTATGATTATGAACCCGTCGCCCGCCCTTACCCCGAGCTCTTTCCTCACCGCGTCAACCTCCTCCTGGCTCATCCCGTATTTCGCCAGATCCTCGTCGCTGTGTATTATCCCCTTCACGCCGCCGAGCTTCGCGTAGTCGCTTATCTCGGTGCCCAGCCTCCTCTGGGGGTTTATCTCGCGGCCCAGGAGGCCCTCGAACCCCTGCAGCCTCGCCCCCAGCACGCACTCCGCGGAGCCCACGATGTTCGCCTTCGTGCCCCCGAACGCCTTCGTGATGTCGACCGGCCCGCCGACCTTCGCCTTCCTCTCCTCCAGGTCCCTGCCTATCGCGATGAGCTCCTGCTGCCTCCTTATCTCGTTCTCTATGAATTTGTCCATCGTGGCGAGCTCCTGCATGCCCTTTATCTCCACTCTCGCCCCGCCCTTTATCGACATGTTGACGTCCTGCCTTATGGAGCCGATCCCCCTCTGCATCTTCCCGGTTATCCTGAGCAGCGTCCCCAGGTAGAGTGCCACGTCCTTCGCCGACTTCGGGTCCGGTATGGTCGGGTCGGTGTCGATCTCTATGAGCGGCACACCGAGGCGGCTGGTGTCGTAGACGACGCCGGTGGCGTTCCCCTCGACGATCCCGCTCGACTCCTCCTCCAGGAAGAGCGACGGCACCGCAATCGTGTGCCCGTTGACCTTGAGCTTCCCGTCAAGCGCCACCATGACCGTCCTCTGGAAGGCGCTCGGGTCGCTGCCGTCGACGACCGCCTTCCTCATGGGCTGCATCTCCTCTACGATCCTCATCCCCAGCGCCTGCGCCACGGAGAGCGTTATCGACAGCGCGTCCAGGTTCATGGGGTGCGGCGGTTCTTCATCTATGTCCACGAGGCAGGTGTTGTCGCGGAAGACCCTGTAGACGAAGCTCCTCTCCTTGTTCTCCTCGAACTCAGCCGACCTGTCCACCTTGCCCATCTCGCCGGCGACTGCCCTCTGCCTCCTCCCTATCTTCGCGATCTCATGGCCCTTCTCGGATATCTCGGTGCGGCAGGAGCAGAAGAGCTTCTCGTCGGTGGCCAGCCTCTGGTGTATCTCGAGCCCGCACCTGAAGCCTATGCTCCTGTAATAATCGCCCTCCATATGACCACTAGTTGAGGAACTCGTCCTCCTCCGTCCTCTTCTTTATCTCGCCCGCCAGGTTCTGGTTCAGCAGCCGCCTCGCCTCTTCCGCGCTGTGGTTGCCCAGGAGCCAGCAGAGCTTCGCGTAGGCGGTCTCGGGAGTCATGTCCTCGCAGTAGACCACGCCCAGGTTGCTCACCAGCCTCAGGTTCCTGTAGACGTCGGGGTGGACCCTGCCGTAGAGGCACTGGGATGTCATGCCCACGACGACTCCCTTCCCGATCGCCCTCTTCAGGTGGTCGAGCCAGACGTACTCCCCGTGGACGCTCGACGCCGGTACGTGGCCGAGCCCTGTCCCCTCTATTATGATGCCCTTGAATCCCCGCTCGACGTACGCGTCTATGATCCCGGGGTCGAAGTTGGGGTGGCTCTTTATCAGCGCGACCTTGGGTTCGAAGCCCATGACCGCCTCCGTCTTCCCATCCCTGGCCCCAATTCTGTTGTAATCGCTGTTGTATCTTATGTTAAGCCTGCTGTCGACATAGGCGATGGGCCTGTCGTTTATGGGCCTGAAGGCGTCCCTTCTCGAGGTGTGCATCTTCCTCGCCTTCGTGCCTCTTATGAAGGCGCACCTGTCGTCCGAGCTGGAGTCGTGCATGCAGATCCCCAGCTCCGCTATGTCCGACTCGGCGGCTATCTTCACCGCGCAGGCCAGGTTGAGGAAGGCGTCGCTGGAGCCACGGTCGCTGCTCCTCTGGGCTCCGGTTATGACGACCGGGCCGTTCAGATTCTTGAGCATGAAAGAGAGCGCGGCCGCGGTGTAATGCATCGCGTCGGTCCCCATCGTTATTACAACGCCCCTCGCCCCATCCTTGAAGGCCGACTCGACATCCTTCGCCATCCTCTGCCATTCCATGTAAGAGATGTCCTCGCTGGCGATGCTGAAAAGGTGCCTTATCTCCAGGTTGGCCATCTCCCCCAGCTCGGGGACCTCGCTGAGCAGCTCGCCCGGCTGGATGAGCATGTAGACGCCCCCGGTCTTGTAGTCTATCTTGCTGCCGATCGTCCCGCCGGTGTATATCATCGCGACCTTCGGCAGGCCCGCCTTTGTCTTGACAGCGGCGCTCGCGAACTTCGGCGCGCCCGCGCCCTTCGAAACGAGCCTGATTTTGGAATCGGCCGCGTTCCTGATGCCCACGTTGTAGCCGTTGTCGAGCTTCACGACATAAGTATCAGGGTCGCCGACCTCTGTCTTCGGCATAAGGTCACCCTCGACCCTGAAGTCGCCGGAGGAGAGCTCAAATCTGTCCCCTACCTCTATCTTCTCCTTTGCGAGGGCCTTCAGTATCTTTTCGGAATACGGCATCAGAGCACCTTCCCATACAGAACATTGGCGGAAACCCTGTCCACCAGCACCTTCCTCCTATCGCCAATCCTGGCCTGCCCCTTCATCACAACGACCTGCCTGTAAGAGTCGGCCCTGCCGTTCATCGAGCCCTTGGCCTCTTCGGTGAACAATACATCAACCTCTTTGCCTATGTATCTTTCGTTTATGCGCCTCTGCACCGCCCTGACGGCCCGCGTCGCCTCCCTGCTCCTCTCGTTTATGACCTCCTTCGGGAGCTGTTCCATCCTCGACGCCTCCGCATGGGGCCGGGCCCCGAACCTGGATATGTTGACGACCTCGAACCGCAATTTCCTTATCGCGGTCAGGCTTTCCGCAAACTCTCCGTCGGTTTCGCCCGGGAAGCCGACAATCAGGTCGGTCTCGATCCCTATCCCCTTGACGGACTCCCTGAGATAATCCACGCAGGCCTCTACCTGGCCCACCGTATACTTTCTCCCCATCGCCTTCAGCACCCGGTCGCTTCCCGATTCGATGGGGATGTGGATGAACCTGTAAAACCTCGGCGAATTCAGCATATCCGCAAGCTCCTTTACCCGCCTGCCCAGGTGCTCCGGGTTCATCATCCCGACCCTCACCCTGAAGCTCCCCCCGATCCCGTCTATCTTTTGCAGAAGCTCGACCATGTCCGTCTTCCTGTCCCTGCCGTAGGCGGCCATGTCCTGCGATGTCAGCTGGATCTCCTTCGCTCCCGCCTTCACCGCCTGCTCCACCGCCCTGGTTATCGTCTCCTCGCTGAAACTCCTCAGCGGGCCCCTGGCAAGCTTTGTCTCGCAGAACGAGCAGGAGCTGAGGCATCCGTCATTGACGGGCACGCGGGCTATCACCCCGCCGAAGCTGGTGAGATGCTCCAGCCTTTCCTCCGCGTTCCCCTCCGCCATGACCAGCCTCGCCCCGGAAGCCGAGGCGTTAACGGCTTCGGCAATCGATGGTATGTTCTGCGTCGTCACTATGCTCGCGCCGGGCGCGTATCTCCCGATGAGGTCCCTGTTGGCGCCCGCCATGCAGCCCGTGACCACAATCCTCTTCCCCTGCTTCTCCAGCTGGCCGAGCCGGTAGAGTATCTTCTGGGCCGTGATGCTCTTGACCGTGCAGGTGTTGACTATGGCCACGTCCGACTCCTTTTCCTCCGAAATCCCGATTCCGCCGTCAAGGAGCAACGATCTTATTATGTCGCTGTCCGCCTGGTTGAGCGTGCAGCCGTAGGTCCTTATGCTGGCCCTCAAGGGATCCCCATCTAATTAACGGGGCAAAATATAAAACTAGTACCGCTCAGTATCTCTTTCCGCCGCGCCCTCCTCCCTGGCCCTCGCCATGCCCGTGGCCATGGCCTCCGCCGCCGTGGTGGCTGCCTCCCCTGTCCCTGCCTCCGCCGCGGTATCCGCTGCCTCCCCTCCTGGCTCCGTGGAAGCCTCCACTCCTGTGCCCTTCCGGCCTGCCTCCCCTGCCGAAGCCGTAGCCCCTGCTCTGGCGCTCCGGTATCTTCACGTTCTCGAACTTCTTTATGTCGAGGTCCAGGTGGTTCATCTTTATGTTGGCCGCCCTGTTGGTCGCGTTGAGCAGCTCCTTCTGCTCGAAGCCATAGATCGTGAATGCCCGCCCGTCCTTGCCCATCCTCGCGCTCCTGCCGACCCTGTGGACGTAGATCTTGGGCTCGTCGGGGGCGTCGTAGTTTATGATGTCGCTTATGTCCGGTATGTCTAGGCCCCTCGAGGCAAGGTTGGTCGATATGAGGAACCTGGCGTGCCGCCTGAACTCCCCCAGCGAGTGCTCCCTCTTGGCCTGCGTCAGGCCCCCGTGCATGGCTATCGCGTCGAAGCCGTTGTCCGCCAGGAACCTGTGGACGAAGTCGGACTCCCTCTGGGTGGAGGTGAATATTATGCACTTCTTCGGCTGGAACTTGTCTATGTAGGCGAGAAGGGCCGGGAACTTGTAGCGCCCGTTCGCTATGAAGTAGTTGTGGGTTATGGTGGTGACCGTGACCTCCTCTTCCTTGCCCACCGTTATCTTGAGCGTGTCAGGCTTCATGTACTTCCTGGCTATGTCGACTATCTCCCTGGGCATGGTCGCCGAGAGGAGCATGGTCTGCCGGTCCTTGGGCGTCATCGACATGATGGTGCTGACGTCCTCTATGAATCCCATGTCGAGCATCATGTCCGCCTCGTCCAGTATGAGCACCTTCACCTTCCCGAGCCTGAGCGAGTTCCTGTCCACCAGGTCCAGTATCCTGCCCGGCGTCCCTATCACTATGTTGGCGCCGCGCGCGAGCTGGTCCATCTGGACGTTTATCGACGCTCCTCCGTAGACTATCACCGTGTGGAGCCCCAGCTTCCTGGAAAGCTTCTCGGCCACCGAGTGCACCTGTATCGCGAGCTCCCTGGTCGGGACCACGATCAGCGCCTCCGGCCCCCTCGTCCGATCAGCCATCTGCATTATCGGCACCAGGAATGCGACCGTCTTCCCGCTCCCGGTCTTCGACCGCACTATCACGTCCCTGTGGAGCAGCATGGTCGGTATCGCCGCCTGCTGCACCTCAGTCATGTCCTGGAATCCCGTGTAGTTCAGCGCGTCCACTAGCTCTTGCTTGAGATTTAACTCTCCGAATTTCAACTTAAACACCTATAGGAAAAGCAATGCCTTATCCTTTATATGCATTGCCAGGGAAACTATTAATACCTTCTTAAAGCTCCTAATACGGGACCTCGAGGCGAAGGGAGATGGACGACATAAGGGAGATAAGCGTAAACGAGCTGGTGCGGCGGCTCCACGAGTCCGTCAGCGGCTTCCTGGCCGGGATGGAGAACGTGATATCCATGAACAAGCAGCCGCCCATCGAGGAGATATCCGACCTGCGCGACCGCATAACCGAGCGCCTCAAGGGCGGCGACGAGATAACGGACAACAGGAAGGTCATAAGCCTCCTGGACCTCCTCTCCAGGGACCAGGCGGTGCTGGGGCTCGTCAGGGACGACGCCAAGGACTGGCTGGAGATAATAGAGGCGATAGAGCACCACATGCTCTCGAAGGCGTCCATAACGCCCGCCGAGCAGAAGCAGGTAAAGCAGATAAGGCGGATGGCCGCCGAGCTGAAGACCCTGATCAGGGAATGACGAAATTGCGGATTGAAGAAAAAGTCAGACCTTCACTTCGCCGGCGCTGATCTTCTTTATCATGGCCATGGGTTCCTCGTTCTCGCACTTGACGCCCATGCTCTTGCAGGTGCCCAGGACCTGCTTGACCCTGTCCGCGAGCGTGTTCCCGTACATCGAGGCCTCCTTCGCGCTTGCGATCTTCTTCACCTGGTCCAGCGTAAGGTTGCCCACGGTCTCCTCCTTGGTCTTCGCGCCGCTCTGTATCCCGAGCTCCTTCATTATGAGCGCGCTGGTCGTCGGCGAGCCGATCTCTATGCGGAACGCCTTGGTGCCCGGGTCGACGATGACCTTGACCGGTATCTTGATCCCCTCGAAGACCTTGGTCTTCTCGTTTATCTCCGCTATTATCGCGTTTATGTTCACGCCCAGCGGCCCGAGCGCCGGCCCCAGGGGCGGGCCTCCCGAAGCCTTCCCTCCCTCAACAAGACTTGAAATCACGACATCTGCCATGGCATTACCCTATAATTATAACCATCATTCGCTGTCGTCCGCGCCCTTGGCCTTCTTGACCATCTTGGCGATGCCCATCTTCACTGTTAGGGCTATCGGCACGACCACGTCGAGCCTCTCGACTATCATGCTGCCCTTAGCCTCGTCGACCTTCAGGACCTTGGCCTCGTAGCCCTTGAGCGGCCCGGAGGTGAATTCCACGATGTCGCCCTTCTCTATCTTGACCACCTGGTCCCTCGTCTCTATGAGCTTCTTGACGTCCGCCTCCGGCAGGGGCGTCGGGAGCACTCCCCTCACGCTCTTCCCCTTGGTCGCGAACTGCCTGACCGATATCTCGTCCTCCCCCTCGAGGATTATGTAGCCGCGCATGCCCTCCACCACCATTATGGAGTAGATCGGCAGGTCGCTCTTCGAGATCTTGTTCTGCAGTATGTTGGCCGCTATCTTCTCCTGCCCGGATGTTACCTTGACAACGAAGTACAAAAGGATCACTAATTAATCGATATCCGACCGATAGTCAGAGCTAAGGGCCAAATAAACATTAGTGTTAAGTAGGCAAAGCATAAAAAGCTTTTGCAGCGAACCTATTTAGGCGTTGGCACACCTCACGCGTGCTAGCCGGGCCAGGATGAGCCGATGATAATGCTTTTAAAAACAGGACGGGGCATGCAGGCAAGCCTAATCCTCTCTGTTTTTGCGGTCGTTCTCCTCTCCCTCCTGCCGATGCTTGCCTCGGCAGTGACCACACCAACAGGCATTTCAGAATACGTCCCTATCACGCTCACAAACGGCCAGACCTCTGGGGTGGCGGCCAATACCCCTCTTTACATCATTTACAACGCCCTTGCATATCAACAATATGAAACAAACACTCTAAACAACACGGAGTTATTCCTGGGAAATAGCATCAACCCATGGCCTTCATGGATGGAGGGGAACTACCTCAACGAACAGCAGCAGGCGAACACCCTCTTCACCTCTAACACGGTCATGTTCTGGTTCGATGCCCCTCCCGGATTCTTATCCGGGAGCGGAGGCGCTTATCCGACAAACATAATCTACCTCGGATGGGCGGGTAACGTCCCCTCTACCTCAAACACTCTTTGGAGCATGACCGCTAACGTGGGTGTCGCGCCGCAGCTCACCTGCTCCAATCCCGCCGCCATCGCGACCTGCAGTTCCGGGAACGGGGTCTCGGGGACCTACGGGCAGTACGACGACGGCAACAGCATATTCAGCTTCTACGACAACTTCACCGGAACGTCTGTCAACACAAAATGGACAGTAACTTCCGGAACATCATCTAATATGATTGTAAACAATGGAATAACACAGGACAATTATGCATACATAAAATCAGTGCGAACATTTAATGCCTACTCCAACGTCATTGACACATACGGCTACGAGGCATATAATTCGCTTATAGATGGAGGGATGTATATAATCTTGCATGAAGTGGTAGGATTCCAAGGCATCAGCGTTGGCTACACAATATCCCCATCAAGCGCCACCCAATACGGCGCACTGACATGGGGGGTATCAGCAGGACCTACGCATTCTATTACTGCAATTACCTCAGCATCGCAGAGCAGCCCAAGCATATGGACATTGATTTCAAAAACGACAGGAGCGACAGGATGCTACAACTATAACACCTGCGCGACAAACACGGGATGGCCAACATCATCCCTTACCAGTTCCGTTGCCGAATCCGGGTTCGCGACTACAGCGGTCATAGGCAATTCGATAACATACAATCAGTGGATTAGAGTTCGCATAGCCCCACCCGGCGGGGTAATGCCGAGCTCAAGCTTCGGGACCCCAACGGCACCATACACAGTCCCAACAACGCCATCTCAGCCTTCTGCATCAAACTCGGTAGCGGACGTTAACCAATACGAGTCCTTCTCCACCTCCTTCACGGGAAGCACAGGATCAGGAGGCGGCGGCCCATACACCTACAACTGGATCATATCGAATTCGGTGACAAATATGGTTGTCTATAGCAATACGGTCTCCAATTCGCTTACAACCAACACATTCACAATCCAGGTACCGAGCTACTTCGCCACGAACTCCCCGCTCGAGGCGAATGTCGTAGTGACAGACGGAACGACCATTGTCAATAGCGTATACAGCGCCACATTCACCGTGAACTCACTGCCGACCATCTCACTCTCCCCACTGACGAACTCGATAGACGCGGGTCAGTCGGTCACCTTCACCAACACGACATCCTACGGCACGGGTCCGTTCACCTAGGAACCTACTCTGTATATACAAATACAACAATATTAATAGTTTCAGCTTTCTTATTTGCCTTTGGTTCAGACTTGATAAACCAAATAATGGGAAGCGCAATACCAAGCAGAATGGGGCATTCGTTGTATAATGGAATTTCGGTAATGTCCTATCTTATACAGCATAATGATAATGCAAGAATTCATCCCATGACAAAATATGGTTTGAGATTCCTTCCAGCATCGCAGGAGATCCCTGTCTATCAAACTTATTCATGAAGTTCCAATAGAATTGGAACAAATTGATCGCACCTATCAGTTTCCTCTTCTTTTTGGAGAAACATTTGGTTTCTCTCACCAATCTGCCGACTCTTTCTCTCAGAATCCCATTGAAATTCTCGACGTCAGTTGTGTTAATCTCTTTGAATTCCGGGTTTCCAAAAATAACACGTCGTTCCTTTCTGACTACTGTCCCTTTTTCTCTTATCTTCACCAGTTGTCCATACTCTATCTTATTGTTCCCAAAACATTCTGGTAAAATATAGGTGTAATCATCGTTACCGTCAGTGAAGACCTGAAGTTTATGTTCAGAGGAGGGCTGTTGAACTCTATCAGACATCTTGTTTATCATTTCTCTGCAAGTATTTTGAGTCCATTTTCCGACAGAAAATGACACAAAGAAGTATGTCCCTCTTTTCACACTGGTGTATATCCATGCGTCACCGACTTCAGAGAAATTGCTGCTTTCGGGGTCAACATTCTTTTGCTTTTTTTTACGAATGCCCACAACTCATCGCATTCAGTAGGTGTCAACTTCAGATTCTTTATCAGATAATCATTCATCAATTTCGCATGTTCCGCCATATCTGTCAACAAATTCCCTATCGTATCCCTATGATGACCCGTTATTCTCTCGATACTCCGTATTCCATTTTTCTCAACAAGGTGTTTGCATATCGTTTTGATCTCTTTCTCAGAAAGATGTTTATGATAAAGTGGGGTGTTTGACGTCTCGACAAACCATTTTCCACAATGGTTGCAGTAATATTGCTGATGGCCTGCGGCGTTCTTTCCACGTTTGAGTATGTCCTTTTTGTCTTCTTTCAGATAGTATTTACAAAAGTAGTTAGGACAGGTAACGTCGATTTTGCCTCTCGGTCTGCTCATACCATCGCCTTAATGGTATGAAAGAATAGGTATATAATGCTGTCTATTCTAGGACACTAC
>CAWCVI010000004.1:0-19095 GCA_963799075.1 uncultured Microcaldota archaeon
GTGTTAAGATAGTTGCCATGCAAGTCTAATCGGCGATGTCGTGGCGAATAAGCGGGGAGCATGGAGGAATCCGAATTGGCCGTTCCCGCAGAGTTTCCTGGTAAGGATGCTCACATATGTAGTGCTAGACCTTACCGTCATAAATTTGATTGTGTTCTGGTGGCTTAAAAAACTGCCATTAGGTCTTGTCCTTCCGGTGATCATCGTTGAGATAGCGGCGTTGGCAGTGGCCATGGCGTTCTGGGCTTCTCCGTACAAGCTCAGATGGTAGGAAGGTGCAAAGCCCCCCAATCAGGAATGTTTATATACCTTTTAGAGAGATATACTTTGTCAAACGGTAATTGGAGCAGGGAAACGCCCGATCCCATTCCGAACTCGGAAGCTAAGCCTGCTCACGACATGTTGCTACTGCCTTCGGGTGGGAAGGCATGTTTCTGTTTGGCATGTATTCTTATTCCCTGTTGGTGGCATGGGCGGAGGCGGGCGCGACTTGGTTCCGGCGTGGATGGTCTGCGTCGACATTCTTAACAAGGCGAAGCGCGAGCTCGTGACCCAGGCGGTCGAGACCCTGGAGCGGGAGGTCAAGGCCGGGAGGCTGGACATCAAGGGGAGCATGATAACCGTCCCGGACCAGCCCAGCGACGACGAGATGAAGCTCTTCGTGATTGGGCAGGTGCTCAGCAACGCCGAGCAGATGCGCGAGAGGTACGGGAGCTACATAAGGGGGATATATGCGAAGGGGAAGGGGGCCACCCCGCAGGAGGTGGAGGGCGCGGAGCGCGCGAGCCTCCTCCTGATGGCGGTGGAGAAGATAGAGATGCTCGTGGGCTACGGCAGGCAGCTCGACTCCTGGATAAACGACGCCAGCATGGCGGTATCTATCGATGACCCCGCCCTGGTGCTGAAGGAGACGTCAGGTGGCAGCGGAAGGAAGGAGCTACTCGCCTTCATAAGGGGCAACAGGGTCATGCTGAGCGAGGGGACCTTCTCTGCTGAAGAGAGAGGGATACTGGACGGCGCCTCGGCCTAGAGCGGCGGGGGCGGCGGAGGACCGAATTTCCTTTCCGTCTCACTTTGTTCTGGTTCGGCTGCTCCCTTTTTCTTCTGTGCTTTCTTTTTGGGGCCTGCCTTCGGCCTGCGCCGCGGGGCCATGGGAGGCGGCGGCGAGACGTCCTCGTCCTTCCCGATCCTGGACCTGGACAGCCAAGAGTTGTAGAGCACGTCGTGGACCAGCCACCATGCCTGGGGGTCGGAGCCATAGTCCCTGTTCCTGCATTTATCTGCGACAATCCCTGCAAAGTAGCCGTAATGCTCGGCTCCCCGGATCGACTTGTCTATGGCCGGGCTTGTGAGCATGTGAACGCCCAGCAGGTTCCCCTCCATCTCCTGGGCCTTCTCGAATGTGGATACGGTGGCGAGGTTCAGCCTTGCCTGCTTGCGCAGGCCGGGGGTGAGGGAGGGAGTGGCGTCGATCCAGAGGTTTGTGAGGAGGCCGTAGAGCTTGACCCTCTCGTCGTCCGCCTTTGCGGGATCCGTAAGCTCGAAGTGCCTTATGTTGAAGAACGTGCCGTTTATCTGCGCGTCTACCGCCTCGGGTATGGCGTCCCTCTCGGTCGCGGCGGCCCACTTCTTGAAGGCCCTGTAGTATTCCAGCTGGCGGTCCTCCCACTTCGTTGAAGCTTCATGGGCCTGGTGGGCCCTGGCCGCGTGCTCTTCGGCCCGTGCCTTGGCCTCCCCGGGATCGGAGCGCAGGACGGTGGGCTTGGACTTCCTCTTTTGCGCCATGGTATTATTGCGCTTCAGGATATATTTATAGCTAACGACAGCCGGACGGCGCCTGGGCAGAGGGGGAGGCAGTCATTGCCTGGCATTCAGATGGGAGGGGGAGGCGGGGGCTCGACCTCGGCGTCGGCATTGGCCTTCCCTTTCGGCTTCCGGAGGATAGGAGGGACAGCCGGGCCCTTGCCTGCCGTCTTGGCCGAATTCGCCGCTTCGGCCAGGTGGGACTCGTGGATCGCCTCATAGGCCAGCCTCAGGAACTCCGGGTCCTTGAGGGCCTCATTGAGCTTCATCTTCGACTTTAGCTCGTCTATCTCGGCTTTTCTTTCCTTTTCAGGAAGCTTGGCCAGGTCTTCTTTCGTTCCGGGAATTTCCGCAATCCTCTTTTCGAACGTTTCGTCCACTTCCTTCCCCAGTTTGGCGTCTAGGCTCCTGATAGCCTCATAGTTCTTGGATCCTGGGGTTATCCACTGGCCCAGCGGGAGCTCTTCGACTGGCTTGGGCTCGAGCCCCATGCTCTTCGCGGCCTGCGCCACTATGCCGGGGATGACCTGGGGGTTCTTCCCAAGGTTTTCGTTATGCTCCCTTATCTCTTTGTTCGTCTCGGCGAAGACGGATCTGGACGCTGTCAGATGGTCCCTCATCTCCTCCTCCCAGACAGATTTGAGGTCGTTGAAGCCCTTGCCCCTTTTCGCCTGGTCCATGCTCTCCTCGGCTTTGGCCTTCCATCCCTTTCCTTTAATGTGGCCGGTGCTCTTCAGGTATACGCCATTGAGCGCCACCCAGGTCCTCATCTTGAGCTGATCAACCTCCTCCTTGGTGGTCGCGCTGTCCAGCTTGTCCAGGAGGGCGTCTATGTTCTTCTCGTCCCTGCTCTTGATCTTTAGGGGGCTGTAGCTCAGGCCGCCCTTTGCCTCCAGCAGGCGGTTGGCCTTGACAGCTTTGTAGTACTCCTTCATCTTCGTCACCCAGGGGTCCTGGGCGGCCTTTCCCTTCCATTCGTCATTGTAGACGCCCTTAGAGGCGGCCACATGCTTCCCCGCCTCGTAGGTGAGGAGTGCCTCCGCGGCCCTCTCCCTCCTGGTCAGGTTCCTGCCCTGCGTGACCGCCATCCTCGTGAAGCCGGCGCCCAATGCCTTTCCGGCTCCCATGGTGGATGAGGAGCGTCCCGGGGCGCCCGGCGGCGGAGGCGCGGCGCGAGGCACCAGCCCGGTCTCCGTGGGGGGCTCGGGAGGCACCAGCTTGGCCGCGCTTAGTTTCCTGGCATTCCTGAGGTCTCGCTGGTAGGCGTCTATGAACGGGTTCCTGTATCTCTGGGCAGTGGACTGGTAGCCCTTTCTCAGCCCCTTGCCTCTTCCCCCTCCTCCCAGGCCAATCCCGGCAGCGGTGTCGTAGAGGGTCGCGAAGCCGAACAGCTCGAAGATCCCTCCGCTCTGCCCGAGCGAGGACTTCGACGCCATGAGCAGCACGAGTATTATTATGATCGGGACCCAGGCGTAGAGGTTGCCCAGGCTCAGCTGGTAGCTGCCGATCTGGAACGTCGATACCGTCGAGTTGGGGGAGTAGTAGTAGTTGTACTCGGGGCTCACGATGTCGTTGGCGAGGTTGGGGCTTATGGGCACCACCGAGTCCGCCAGCTCCGTCTGCGCCACGCTTATGGGCTCAGGCGGCGGGTAGCCGTAGTACTGGGCTATCACCTTCCCGGTGCCGACGCCGCAGGCGGTTATGGCTTTGCTGAATCCGCCGGTGCTGTTGGTCGTGGCCACGGCGATGAGGCCCAGTTGCGACGTCAGCGTGCCCGTCCCGTTCGTGTATTCGGGCACGCAGTACTGCTGGTTGCCGTCCGGGCCCGTCGCGACCGCCGGGAGCAGGCTGGGCAGGCCCGGTACGCCGGGAACTCCGGGGGCCGAGACGCCGAGGAGGTTGCCGTAGATGTTGCAGTTGTCCTGGCTGGAGCTGAGCAGGCTCTTGGGCTGGGGCGCGCACTGCCCGGAGGCGTTGAAGTTGGGCTTGTAGGTGACCTGGTTGGTCTGGCCCAGCAGGTTGGTTATCAGCGACGAGGCCAGCCCGTAGGTCGAGAGGGGGTTCGCAAGCGAGCAGCCGTAGCTCTGCGGGGAGAAGGCGCAGTTCTCGGCCCACTTGTAGTAGCTGGACCCGAGGGCGGGGAGCCCGGAGAGCAGCGCCGAGGCGTTGTTGTAGTTTATGTTTGTGCCGTAGTAGAGGTAGACGCTGGAGCCCCTGGGCGCCGGGACCAGGGATCCGTCAGGCCTGAGGTATTCCAGCGTCCCGGTTATGTTTATCCTGGTCTGGTTGACGTTCGTCACGTTGACCGCCGGTGTGGCGGAGAGGGTCATCTCTGTTATGTTGGCGAAGTCCACGTCCACGGGCATGTAGACCGTGTTGTTGAACCTGTCGACGTAGGTGTAGATCAACCTGTTGTAGCCGTAGACCTGGGGTATGGACGAGAGGTTGAGCCCCAGGTTGTAGAGGTAGGAGACCCGCTTGAAGAGCGAGAAGAGCTGGAAGTAGTTGGTCTGGTTTGTCTCGGAGTAGTTGAGGATGCTGTTGCCGTTGAGGTAGTTGGGGCCGTAGTAGTAGCCGGACAGCCCGGTGAGCGCGCCCACCTGGGGAGGCAGCCCCGCCGTCGGGTTGAAACCCGAGCCGAACAGGCTCGCCAGCTGGCCCAGGTTGACCGGCCCGGCGGTCAGGCCGGGGCATCCGTGCCCGCCGCAGTCGGCCCCCAATATCGTGTTGTTGGGCGTCGGGCCCGTCAGTATCGCGTTCTCCACCTCGTAGGCCGGGGCGCAGAAGCCCCCGCAGGTCGACAGCAGGCCGCTGAACGAGGCCATGCCCGAGCCGGATCCGGTGCTTATGTTGCCGAAGCCCTGGGCGAGAGGGTTGAATATGGTCTGCACATAGACGTCCTCGGTGTAGTTGTAGTTCCTGCTGGCGTTCACCACCTTGGGCGCCGTGTTGGTGAAACCGCCGATGATCGAGCCGAGCGTGCCCAGGTTGCTTAGCACGAAGCCCTCGAGCTGCGAGCTCATCGAGCCCGCCATGGAGGGCGTGATGGTCTGGTTTACGTATATCTCGCCGAACAGCCTGTTGCTGAAGAGGCTGTAGGCCAGGTAGGGCGGCAGTATCAGGTTCTGGTCCGAGAGGTTGGGCTGGTAGTCGCCCTGGGACAGGTTGTACTCGGCGTATATCCCGCCGCCCTCTATCGACTGGTTCAGGGAGCTGGGCGACAGCTTGGTCACCTGGTTCGTGAAGACGTTGGTGTCTTTGCTCTGCGAATCCGGGTTGTAGCTGCATTCGTCGGCCTCGAGATAGGAGACACCTGCACTACTTAAATCCCATTCTTTTGTGCCATCCTGGAATTTCCAAGTCTGCTGCAGCTTGTATTCTATGTGGTAAGGGTTTATGACGTAGCCGTTGAGCGTGCTGTTTATGTAGGTCCTCAGCAGGCCGCTCGGGCCGAGGGAGCTGCCGGTCAGGCCCTGGGTCGCCAGGATGCCGTAGTCGGGCCCGCCCGTGGCACCGCTCATGAAGACCGAGTTGGCCGGAGATGTGGTGCCCGTGGGGAGAAGCGCCGAGAGGGCGGAGGCGACGGAGAAGTACTGGAGGGCGCTCCCCTGGCCGCTGAGGAACTCGAACGAGTCGGGCATCACGAGGAGCGGCGGGTAGAGGCCGGATATGAAGTTGGCGGTCGTGCAGTCGGGGAAGCCGGTCACGTTGGAGTAGCACTGGAACTGCGGCCCTGCCCCGACGTTTACCTTGGTGTAGTTGTCGATGTTGGGCCTCACCATCAGCAGCTGGGTGTAGGGCTGCGACGCGATGCTGTCGTGGATTATCAGGTACATGTCGCCGTTGAAGTCCGAGCTTATGCCCAGCTGCTGCTTGTTGCCGTTATACTGCAGCGTCGGGTTGGTCGGGGCCAGGGTGCCGAAGCCGCCCGTGGTGGATCCCGTCGTTTCCGTGAACCCGGCCAGCGTGCCGTAGAGGCTTATCTGGGGGCCGATGGAATTGAACCCTGTCACGTTGCCCGTCCTGCTGCATGCGCCGCCGCCGGAGTGCTCGCATATCGTCCAGTCCACACCGGATGGCAGGGTTATGTTGGCCGTGAGGGGCCATCCGTAGGGCGGCCAGTAGGCGACGCCCGACTGGACCGCCGAGAGCGGGCTGGCCGCCTGGGGCGCCGAAGAGGCCGAGGCCATGGTGTTGTTGGAGCTGTACTCCACGGGGATCTCGATTCCGTTGTCGCTGAATGCCCTGAGCATCCATACCGACCCGAGGGGGCCGGAGGACGAGATGCCGAAGGTCCAGTTGTCAAGCACGAAGAGCGTCCCGTCGACGTCCGATATCGCTATCGGGTGGTGGAAGGAGGGGATGTCGTTCATCGTCGCGACCGGCGACGACGACTGGTATCCGCCCTGTATCACCTTCGAGTTGAAAGGACCGCCGTGGGCCAGGTAGGCCATCACGTTCATGTTGTAGCTCGAATTGGAGTAGGTGAGGGGCACACCGCCGACGTACTGGAAGTCCCCGCCCTCGGTGCTGTAGATGTTTATCCTGGGATAGCTGACGTTCGCGAGGTAGACGTACTCGCCTCCGGGCGAGACCGCGAACTCCTGCGAGGGGACGAACCCGGCCGGCTGGCTTATCGTGTTGTCGACAGTCACTGAGCCGCCGGCAGTTATCTCGGCTAGGGCGAAGTTGCCCTTTCCGTACACGCTCTTTATCGGTGCACCGACCAGGAAGAGGTCGCCCTGGTAGTCCGCCTCGGCCGCGAGGGGGAGGAATGGCGCCGGAGAGGACCCCACCGAGCTGACGGAGCCGATGCAGAGGCTGAATAGGCACCAGTTGGGCGTGGAGGTGCTGGTGAACTGGGACGCGCCGAGGATGTAGAGCGAGGGCGTCTGGGCCAGCAGCGACCCCCTGAAATAGTTCTTGGTCTGGTTTATCCATTTGCCCAGCTTGGTCTGCTTGGCGAGCTGGCTGGGCTGGTAGACCGAGTAGTTGTAGTAGCCTGAGGGTATGTACTTCATCTTGAATATGTAGGATTGGGTGCTGGTGCTGATGCAGAAGAACCCGCAGCCGCTGGTGTAGTTTATCACGTAAATGTAGCCGTTGGGCGACTCCGATATGAAGGCGGGGTTCGTTATGTTGGTGAACCCCACGGTCCCGTGGTTTGTCAGGGTGACGCTGCCCGTCTTGTACCCGGATATTATCGCGGCAGGGTCGTTTATTATGCCGTTGGTTATTATCGCATAGCCGTTCGTCTGGATGGTTATCCCGTAGTCTAGGGTCATGTTGCCGAAGACGAAGATGTTGCTCCCCAGTGCGACAGAGGCCGTGTACTCGGTGTCCCCTATGCAGGCGCCGCCGATCCAGTTGTCGGAGCAGGCCGGGAGCCCGCCCTGCGAGTCGATGGTGGAGCTCACGTAGAGTATGGTGTTGGCCGGGTACCGGGAGTTGAGCAGGGAGGCCGAGCCCAGCGTGGGATCGATACTGTTGTCGGTGAAGGCCGTGCTGAAGGCCGTGCCCGGATAGGAGGGGTTGCTGGTAAGCGTCAGGGTGCCGGCTATCGGCTGCTGCACCTTGGTCTGGATCGTGGACCCGCCCTCGACTACAGGGAATTCGTCATAGAAAGTGTTGCTGGAAGCTGAGGCGATGGAAGAGGGAAAGTCCGCGAGCTCACTCTTCCGGGTGGGCGTAGAGTAGTTCGCCAGGAGGCCCGAGCCGGAGAAGATGTTGAAGGGCTCCAGGGGCGTGGTCGGCACGCCGAAGGCATTGGTCGCGCTGGCGTAGTTGTTCGGGCTGTAGAGCGCGTAGGATAGGTTGAGGAAAGAGGCCGGGGTGAACTGGCTGAAGGTCGACGGAATGGACGCGCCGTAGGTTATGTAGGGGAATATGCTCATGTTCTTGAAGTCGACCCCGACGCTGCTGTTCGTCGTGAGAAGGACGGAGGTGCCGCCGCTGTTTATCGGCACGGCGTAGGTCAGGTTAAGGGCGTTGCCGCTGAGCGGGTTCGTCGAGATCCCCACGTACAAGGAGCAGGAATACGCGTCCATGCCCGCGCCCCTGCACATCTGCTGGCCGAAGGAGTCGGTGAAGCCGCCGCCCTTGCTGGCGACGCAGTATTGCAGCGGTGCCTTGTTCTGGGTCTGCGCGTCGGCCAGGCTATAGTGCCCGGTGAATTTGTTCTGGATGGAGTTGGCGGAGTTGTATCCGCCGCAAGCTTTGGGGGATAGGACCAGCGACTGTAAAGCCGACCCGGACATTCCGAGCTGTGCCACCATGTACTGGATTGCTGTGCTGGGGTCCGGAGACCCGGTGGAATTCTGGGCCACAGCCTGTGGCAGGAACATGACCGGGCCGCAGTAGGTGTCACCCGTGTCGAACGCCTCGGATAGCCCCTGCTGATCCTCCCATGCGAACCAGGGCTCGCATCCCACCACGACGCCATAGTAGGCCTGCAGCCTGTTTATGTCAAGCGTGTTGGAGGCGTTAAGGTATAGAGGGAGGTTTGTGTAGGTCTTGCCCTGGTAGTGGGCGGTCGCGTTGGTGCCTATCTTGAGCCAGTTGGTCACGGACATTGATCCGCCGAATATGGATGTAACCGAAGATAGGAAGGATGAAGGGACTGCTATCTGGCAACCCGGGCCTCCTGCAAGCATCTGGTTGTAGCATTTGTTGCCACCCGCGCTTATCGCCCTCACCGGGCTGTAGATGTAGCCCCCTATCTCCAGGTAGTCCTTGGAGGTTGCCGTGATGTTGTATATGGGGACGGGGACGTTCGCGTTGGCGAGCTGGGCTACGTAGGAATGGATGGCAAAGTTGTAGGAGAAGCTGCATCCAACCGGAGCGATTATCGGTATCGGGATTCCGCTAATGTCTATCGTAGCGAGTTCTAAGCCTATATATTCGGCATCTAGGCTCGAAACTGCGGCGTCGTTCTTGCTGTTGTAGTCGAGGTTGAGGTACTTGAGGTTTATCTTAGAGAGGTTGGCGTACTCGGCTGTCCATGTCCAGAGCCCCTGCTGCGGGGTGGAGTTCACGCCCTGGAATATATAGGACTTGGTGTTGTATGAGCTGGAGAGGTTGTAGGGGGATCCGGCCACCGATGCGTCTCCGGAGAACGCAAGGTTCTGCAGGTTGCCCTTGGCCATGTTGCTTATGGAGTAGCTGGACGATGCGGAGGCGGGCGCGGAGCCGGTCGTCCAACCCGCCAGGTCAAAGAAGTACCCTGTACCGGTGACCGTGTCTGTAGTGGAAAGGGTTACAGAGGTAAGCAGAGGCAGCACGCTGGCGAGACACCTATTCCCGGCTATGTAGCTGCCGGGGGCACTCAGGTATTCGGTGGAGTTGGTAGGATTCGGTGATACAGGGCAGGTTATGAGGTATGGGCTGTATTTGTTGTTTGTTTGAATGACGTCGCTTATGACAGGTATGGGATTGGGGACCTGGCCGGATATGGGGCTTCGTATTATCGTGCCGTTTCCGGCATAGGAGGTGTAAAAAGTTGCTGCATAGGAGGAATTGATAAACATGCATTTTCCCACGGATGGCACGAACTCTGTGCCCGGAGTGATCGCACAGCCCCCGTACCCTATCCCCCCATTGGTGAGGTTGCCGGCGGCAAAGCAGCTGGACACCCCGAAGTCGGCGCAGGATGTGCCTACAGATGACTGCGCGTTGGGGAGGGTGGCGCTTGCAAATATGATAAGAAGCGCGATCAGAAGGGCCGCGACAAGGGCACCGCCAAAGACACGCTCTCCCATCTAATCAGTATCTAATTGCTTTGGCAAATATTTATAAGGTATCGCTGCCTACTTCCGACCCGTTTTGCTGCCGAAGGAGAGCAGCTCCGATGCCGAGCCCTCCATCTGTATCCTAGCCACGTCCTGCTTCCTCCTGAAGCCCTGCAGGACAGCCTCCGCAAACCTGACGCTCCTGGTCGCGTCGAACATCTCCACCATGATGGAGTAGTAGCGCCTGGCCGACTTGGCGTCGCCCTCCGAGAGCGACCCGATTATCTCCCGCTTCAGCTCGCCGAAGACGTCCATCATTCCCATGAGGTATGCCTCTCCGTCCGTCCCGACCTCCCTCAGCGTCGGAAGTCGCCCTGAGACCTTTATGGTGAAGAATATCTTCGCCTCCGAGTACTCCTGCTGCGACTGCCGGGTGTTGTAGTCGAACTCCCTGTATTTCGCGAGCTCTTCGGACATCTTCTGTGCCTGGGCGATGCCCTTCCTGGCTCCGGAAACGTCGTCGTTGTGGAGCTTTGTGATTATGACCCCGGCGAGCCTGACGAGCTCCCTCGACCTGTCCATCGCCGCGTCGAACCTCTTCTGCTTCAGCGCCAGCGACTTGGAGATCGTGCCTATTTCGCTTTCGAGCCTGGACATGCTAGCACTAGAGGTTCATCCCATGGTAGAAAATGTATTGCTGCGCGTAGCCCCTGTGGCGGTTCCACTGGTCGTAGGCGAATTCGTGGATGTCCTGTATTTTCTTGGGCTTCCCGTTGAAGTAGACCTTCTCCATCATCCTCTTCACCCAGACGTCGATGGGGAAGGCCTCCAGCCTCCCGTATCCCATGAGCGCTATGCAGTCGGCGACCTTGTCGCCCACCCCGTGTATCTCCATCAGGCTGTCCTTCAGGAGGCCGTACTCCTTCCGCCCGAGCCTGTAGAGGTCCATGTTGTTGGTGCAGTACTCAGCGGCATGCTTCAGGTACTTTGCCCGGAAGCCCAGGCCGATGGCGCGCAGCTGCCTTTCGCTAGCCCCCATCAGCTCCTCGCTGGTCGGGAAGCGCGTGGACCCGTCGATGGTCCTGGTGCCGAAGGTGTCCACTATCGACCTGACGTTCTGCCTTATCCTCTTCAGGTTGCTGTACTGCGACGTTATGAAGCATACGGTCGTCTCCCAGGGGTCGTTCCTGGTCAGCCTCAGCCCGCCGTATTTCGAGATGGCGGCGTCCATGAACCTGTCGGTGTTTATCTTCTTGTAGACGGAGACAAGGCTTTCCTTCATCCTGAACCGCTCCGCCGCCCTCTCCAGGGAGTCGGGGGCGCCCCTGGCCAGCGTCATTGTCAGATTGCGGGGGTTCCCGGATACCCTGAAGGTCGTCCTCTTTCCGTTGTCGACGTAGGAGAACCTTTTGTTCGGCCAGTCGCAGTCGGCCATGAATGTCAGGGGCTGGCCGCTTGCCAGCGTGTGCTTCAGGTCGAGGCTGGTCGCCAGTATCCTGTTCCCGCTTAGGGAGTAGTCGCTCATGCTATCTTGCCTGCCTCTACCCGCTCCTGCTTCGTGGTGATTGCGTCTCTGACGGTCACCGTACCATCCTCTAATGTCTGGAAGTCAACAGTTATAGCTCTTGGTATTCCGATCTCGTCCGCCCTCGCGTAGCGCTTCCCTATGCTCCCGGTGGTGGCGTACTGACAGCTCATGCCCCTCTTCCTCAGCTTCTCCTCGATCTCGAGGGCCTTCGCGACGAGCTTCTCGTCCTTCTGCAGGGGGAAGATGGCGAAATCGTAGGGGGCCGCCGCCCTGGCCAGTGCCATCACCTCCCAGCCGCGCTCCTTGTCCATGTAGAGCGAGTTGGCGAGGAGGGTCCAGAAGAGCCTGTCGAGGCCGACGCTGAGCTCCACCACGTGCGGGACTATCTTCTTCTCGTCGTTGATTATGCTCATGTCGCTCTTCGAGTGCTTCTCGTGGCTCCTGAGGTCGAAGTCTGTCCGGTAGGCGTCGCCCGATATCTCCTCCCATCCGTTCTCTATCCGCGCCTCGACGTCTATCGTCCCCTTGGAGTAGTGGGCCCGCTCCGCCGGCTCGACCTGCCTGAACCTCAGGGAGTCCTCCGCGAAGCCGAGCTCGATGAAGAACTGCTTCTGCACGTGGAGCAGGTAGCAGAAGAACGCCCCGGGCACGTAGCCCTTGTCGAGGCAGTCCTTGAGCGTCATGGTCACGTATTCCCTGTCCGTGACCCCCGCCGGGAGGATGTTTATTTTCGTCTTGAGGGCCTTGGCGAGGTCCACCTTCCTGTTGTTTATCGTGAACTCCTTCTGGTCCGGGTCTAGGAAGTACTCCAATTCCATCTGCGAGAACTCCCTCATCCGGATGAGCACCCTTCGGGGAGATATCTCGTTCCTGAAGGCCCTCCCCGTCTGGCCTATGGCTATCGGGAGCTTGAGGCCCCCGGCCCTGAATATCGCCTTGAAGTCCATGAATATCCCCTGGGCGGTCTCCGGCCTTAGGTACCCCACGATCCCGCCGCCGGATGGGCCTATCTTTGTCCCCAGCATGAGGTTGAAGCTCTCTATCTTCGACTTGAGCGGGGCCCCGCACTTCTCGCACTTGAGCTCCTCCTTCACGAGCATCCCGCCGAGGTCGGCGAAGGTCGCGCCCTTTATCCTCGAGAGGGCCGCCTTGTCCTCCCGGGCCCCGTAGAGGGCCTCCAGGAGCTT
This sequence comes from uncultured Microcaldota archaeon, assembly GCA_963799075.1. Taxonomy (GTDB): domain Archaea; phylum Micrarchaeota; class Micrarchaeia; order Micrarchaeales; family Micrarchaeaceae; genus JAJYUY01. Next base: position 12,246 of record CAWCVI010000004.1, read on the forward strand.
GTCCACACGGTAGCCGGTGCCGCACTTGGCGCAGGATATTATCGGGTCCGAGAAGTTCTTCAGGTGCCCGCTCGCCTCGAAGACGGGGGAAGGCGCGACTATCGTCGTGTCGACCTCCAGGTTGCCCATGCCCTCGATAAATGTCAATCTCCAGAGGGCGATTATCTTGTTGCGTATCCTGGTCCCGATGGGCCCGTAGTCGTAGAAGCCGCCTATGTCGCCGTATATGCTGAACGCGGGCAGTATCACCGCCCGCCTTGAGGCGAGGCTTATCAGCGCTTCTATGTTCTGCTTCTCCATCCAATCTTCCTGGTCCAGTACCTTGTACATTGTGAGCATTGTATTAATATTCCATTATGTTAGCCGCCGGCCAGGTAGATGTAGACGCCTGTCGCTATGAGGGCGGCCGCGACCGCAAGCGAGAGCAGCAGCTTTATCCTCATCGTCCTGCGGTACCTGTCCAGCGGACTGTCGCCTGCCATCCCACCATCCTTATAAGGTTGTCATTTGTAAGGGATTTAATTGTTGTGCTGCCATGGCCGGGAAGACCGATATCATTTATTCTGCTGGAAGGACGAAGTTTGCCTCAACAGGTTACCGGGGTTCCCGGTTCTACTTTGTCGATTCCCCCGATGTTGTCGTCTTGGTGCCCCTGATCGGGAAGGACAGGGTGGTCCTTGAGAGGCAGTACAGGCCCATAATAGGAAAATATGTTTACGAACTCCCTGCCGGAAAGCTGAACGCGGGGGAATCGCACAGGAGGGCTGCCTTGCGGGAGCTGAGAGAGGAGACAGGGTATACCGCCTCAAGAATTGCCTTTCTCGCGAGGGCTTATACTTCCCCGGGGATTCAAAAGAATCTGACCTATTTCTATGCGGCCGGCGGGCTGAAGAAAGGGAGGGTACAGCTTGATAAAGACGAGAATATCTCCCTCAAGGTCGTAACCCTGAAGGATGCGATTAGGATGACGAGAACCAATGAGATCGAGGATGTCAAGAGCATTGCCGCTCTCCTCTACTACAGCGCCTTCGTCAGATAGACCTGCTTATCAGGAAGTCCGCTATCTCTTCGAGTATCCTCTTCGGGCCCTGCTCGAGCTTTATCTTTCCGACCTCGGCCCAGGCCTCCCCCATCAGCCTCTTCTGCAGCCCCTGGACGTAGGCCTCGGCCCCGTACTTCTTTATTATCGCGGTGGCCTCGTCGATCACCTTTGGCTCCGAGGTGTGCATCTTGAGTATCTCCTTCAGCCTGCCGCGGTCCTTCGGCGACGCCTTCTCGAAGGTCCTTATCGCCAGCAGGGTTATCTTCCCCTCGGTTATGTCCTCGCCCTTCCCGCCCTTGCCTGACGACAGTGCGCTCTCGGTCACGTTGAGTATGTCGTCCTGCAGCTGGAAGGCCACGCCGAGTGTCGCCCCGAGCCTCCCCAGCGCCTCTATCGCCTTGTCGTCTGCCCCTGCTATCGCGGCGCCGATCCTCGAGGCCATGCCCGTGAGGACGCCGGTCTTGAGGTAGGCCATCTCCAGGTACTGGCTTTCCGTCACCTCCTCCGGGGTGACCATCGCCCTGTGCCATGCTATGTCGGTGGCCTGCCCGATCGAGAGCCGCAGCATCTCCCTCTGGTATATCTCCAGCACCTTCGACTTCGTGTTCCTGTCGAGCTTCTTGCTGTCGATGAGCGCCATCATGGGGAAGTAGAACATGAAGTCCCCGAGGTTGAGCGCAATGTCGACGCCGTACTTCACGTGCACCGCCTCCGAGCCCCTCCTGACCGGCGAGTTGTCCTCTATGTCGTCGTGCAGTAGGGTGCCGTGGTGCACTATCTCCGGTATCAGGGAGAACTCGATGTAGTCCTCCGAATTCTTTCCCAGGGCGTCTATCACCGTGAGCATCAGGACCGACCTTATCCTCTTGCCGCCGAGGCCGAAGAGGTACCTGGAGGGCTCGAGCACCGCCTTCTCTATCGCCTTCCGGTCGTAGCTGTAGCCGCTCCTTCCGAGGAGCGCCTCGAGATGCCTGCCGGAGCTCCTGTCCATGAGGGCCTTCCGGATCTCTTCGTCTACGCTTGCCGCCCTGCGCCTTAGGTATTCGGTTATCTTCTCGTCGGCCGCCATCCGCTCACTCACTTTTGCCTCTTGGCCGTGTGGGATATCGAGGCCCTGGCGATCGCCTTCGTCTTCGACTCCCTGATTCCTTTCGTCGCCCTCTCGAAGAGCTCCATTGCTTCGTCCCTGAAGCGGGCCGCCTCGCCCTCCGCGAATTCTATGGAACCCAGGTCGCCGAACCTCTTCAGGACGTATCCTATGTCCGCCTTCGTCTTCGAGCCGCGGGGCTTGGCGTAGATCCCCTTCAGCCGGGCCAGCGTCGCCGCGTCGGCGTTGTGGACAGCATGCCAGAGTATCATCGTCTTGACGCCCTCCCTCACGTCGTTCCCTATGGTCTTCCCGAGCCTCTCCTCGGTGGAGGTGCAGTCGAGTATGTCGTCCTTTATCTGGAATGCGATGCCCGCCAGGGTGCCGTAGGCCTTTATCCCCCTGACAGTGTCGTCGGGCGCCCCCGCTATTATGGCGCCCACCTGCATGGGCCCGTAGACCGAGTAATAGGCGCTCTTCGCGTGTATCGACCTGAGGTAGTCGTCGATGCTGAACCTCGATATGTCCCTGGACTCGCGCGTGAGCTTCAGGTCCAGGTACTGGCCGATGTGCGTGGTCATCATTATGTCCTGGAACTTGTCGAAGTACCTCTTCCCCCTCTTGGCGCCGAGCGAATCCTTGGCGTCCGATGCGATCCTCCAGATCACCGTCTGGAGCGCGTCGCCGGCGTCGACGGCGTATTCCGGGCCGTAGAGCCTGTGGGCGGTTGGAAGCCCCCTCCGCATGCTGTTGTCGTCCATCCAGTCGTCGTGCATGAGGAAATAATCCTCGGAGAGCTGCTGGGCCGCCGCAGGGAGGATCGAGTCCTCGCTGCTGCCGCCGTAGAGCAGATTCCATAGCATCGTGTACATGGGCCTCCGGTACTGGCCCTTCCTTTCGACGTAGCATCGCATGATCCTCGCGAAGTCGTCGGGCGCGTCCACAGAAAGGTACTCCAGCAGCTTGCCGTAGACCTGGTCCTTGTGCTCGGCGACGAATCCCTTGAAGTCGCCCAGCCCCGCTCCCCCAGCCATTGTATCACTAGGATTCAGAGGGGAAGGTATTTATCAATTGTAGTTGGGGCTCTGCACGGCTGTTTAACCGACCTTTAGGATCTCCAGCGGCGACGATGGCTGGTAGGGATTGGGCACCGTGTAGGCCACGCTGTATCCGGTGGCGTTCGCGGTTATGCATTGTTTGTAGTCCGTCAGTAGGGAAGGGTCCATGTCCATGCTTATGGTGCCGCCCAGCGCTATGTACGAGGGTCCCTGCTGGCCGGTCGGCAGTGGTGAAGCGCATGACAGCTGGCGTATCTTGTAATTGTATCCCCCCAGGAGATTGGCGTCATTCGCGAACAGCCATTCGGCATAGAAGGTGCCGTTGGAATGCGCCGCCACATAGTCGAGGAACTCGTGGGAGGTGTACATGGAATTCCTGTATATCGTCACGTCGTGGTTCAGGACCAGGATGTTTGCGGATATTATTAGTAATATGAGGAGGCAGCCCGCCAGGATCGCGCGGGTGGGCCTGAGCTTGCCGCCCATCCTCATGATCCTGTCGATGACGATCCCCAGGACGGCCACCATCGGCAGCACGAAAAGGATGGAGTAATAGGGCTGCTGGTCCGCCATGAATATTATCGTCTTTGGCCCGGCCGCCTTCAGCTGCATGGGGAGGAAGGAGAGGGCGAGGAGGTAGAACAGGAACATCAGGGAGAAGAACCCGACCCTGCGGAGCTCCCTGTCGCTGCGCAGGTAGAGCGCGTAGAGCAGGACCGCCGCAAGGAACGCCAGGAAGGCGCAGCCGTAATACGTGATGTACTGGTTGGAAGGCACGGTCTCGTTGGCGAGCAGCCTTAGGTAGAAGCTCGGCAGCCCGACCGCATACTGCGCGCATACCTGGTGCGACAGTATCTGGGGGGCGCAGTAGGTGCCGAGCGGCTGGGTCAGCATTATGTAGTTGAACTCGGCCCGGGTCAGCATGGGGTAGAGCAGGAAGTTGCCGGCTTGCGCAAGGTAAACCGTCCCTATCAGGGAATAGGCAATCAGGAAACCGGCGGCGATGAGGCATACCCCTGCCGCCTTCTCCTTTAGGTCCTTGCGCGCCAACACGACCTCGTATACGGTGTAGAGCAGCAGGAAGGCGGGCAGCAGAAGGGAAAGGGGATTCGTTATGTAGGCGAATCCCGCAAAAAGGCCTGTGAGGATGAAGAGGATCTGCCGCCTTTTTCCGCTCTTTGCCGTGTCCTGGGCCAGCAGGAAGGCGTAGACCGATGCGGTGACCATCATCGCCATCGGGACCAGGGGCTGAACGTGCGTCCCGAAGAGCACGTCTACGGGCATGAATGCGAATATGGCGGCGCCTATCAGGCCCGCCCTTGTCCCAGCGACCTTGTCTATTATCAGGAAAATGAGAATACCCTCGACAACGGAGGTGAAGATGACGTACAGTATGGCGATCATGGAGGAGTATCCAAAGATTGATTGCAGGAACATTATTGGGTATTCGAGCCCTACATAGAACTGGAAGCTGTCCGCCGGGTTGAACAGGTAGTCCGTGCCGTTGCTGAAGTCCGCGCCCCGGTACTGCGAGAAGCTTACCGGGTTGCCGGAAAGGGCGTGGCCCGCGAATGTGGTGAGGTATATCCCTTCGTCCTGGGTGTTGGCAAATATGGGGCCGCTGTAGTAGTAGGCCCTCACTCCGGTTATCAGCACCGCTAGGAATGCGAGGGCGAGCAGGCGGGATCTGTTGCGCGATGCAAAACCGCAGAGGGCTTCCATGGGACTACCCACAAGGATAAATATGTAAACCATAGCATATTATAGGGGTTATCTTGGCAGTCAAGAAGATGCTGAGCCTGGGAGGCACGATGCTGAAGAGCAACATCGGCAGCCTGCGGCTCCCCTACAAGCTCAACTTCTCGGTGACATACCTCTGCCAGAGCAGGTGCCTCACCTGCGGGATATGGCAGATAAGGCCGAAGGGCGAGCTCACGATCGACGAGATCAGGGAGTTCATCGGCAGGAACAACTACTTCAAATGGGCCGAGGTGACCGGCGGCGAGCCGTTCCTGAGGGGCGACATAGTGGAGATAGCCAGGGCGTTCAAGGAGAACTGCAGGTCGTTCTTCATACTCACCTTCCCGACAAACTCGCTCTGCGACCCCGCCCTCCTCCGCAGGAGGATAACGGAGATCCTCGCCCTCGGCATCCCGAGGGTCGTCGTCACCGTGAGCCTCGACGGGAACAAGGAGCTGCACGACAGGATCAGGGGGGTGCCGGGCAACTACGAGAAGGCGATCGGCACCTACAGGATGCTCCAGGAGCTCGCCAGGACGAACAGAGGCCTTCACTTCTTCTTCGGCTACACGATGTCGAGGTTCAACGTCGGCCAATTCCAGAGGGTCTTCGAGGACGTCGGGAAGGACATCCCGGGCCTCGGGGTCAACGACTTCCATGTCAACATAGCGCAGACATCCGAGAACTACTACAAGAACGAGAACGACGACATACGGCCCGACAAGGCCGCGGCGATCGCGGACCTGGAATGGATAATAAAGCACAGGAAGTTCAGGCTGGACCCCATAGCGCTCGTCGAGGACGCCTACCTGAGGGGGCTGGTCAGGTTCCTCAGGAAGGGCTCCAGCCCGATGAAGAGCCGCGCCCTCGACGCATCGCTCTTCGTCGACAGCTTCGGGAACGTCTACCCGTCCATAATGTGGGACAGGAAGCTGGGCAACATAAGGGAGTCCGCCTTTGACCTCCGCCCGATCTGGAAGGGCGAGGAGGCAGGCAAGGTGAGGAAGGAGATAAGGGAGGGGCTCGAGCCGAAGTGCTGGACCTCCTGCGAGGCCTACCAGACCATAACGGGGAACATACTCAGCCTGATCACATAGGTGCCCCATGCCCCTCAAGAACCTCCTGATGGCGTTTGCAATCCTTGCTGCGGTGGCCGCTCCGCTTTCGGCGGCGTCCACCGCAGCAAGGATTGCGGAAGGTATTTGAGGGCCATGGGGCCGCTGTTGTGATCAGGCTGGTCTTGTTCCCCGTTAAATGGTAGGCCTGGCAGGAGGTGGCAGTTCTTCAGCTCGAGGCCTCCTTTATCTCCTTCCTCACCTTGCCTGCCTCCTCGCCCTTCCCAGTGGGCGGAGGCAAAGGCGGCTCCCCTTATGTTTGCCCAGCTTCCTGTACACATTATGGACGGGTAGACGTTCCAAACCGAAGAGGGATGCGTCCGAGGGGCGCGGCTCTTCATCGGGCTGGAGCCCTTCCTGAGGAACCTGACCAGAGCCCTAGGGTGAGCGTCCTCGACGAGCGCTATGGCGGTTCAGCCTGAACTTCCTGTGCTTTATTATCCATTCCAGGTCCGCGATCGCCGCGGGCCTTGTCGGGCCGTATGTCCGTCGTTCTCGTTCTTCGTAGTTCTCGGATGTCTCGGCTATCCTTGACATGGAAGTCGTTTGACCCGAGGAGCAATATGATTTCCCAACATCCTCGAAGACCTGCTGGAATTGGCCGACGTTGAACCTCGACATCGTGTAGCCGAAGAAGAAGTGAAGGCCTCTGTTCGTCCTGGCGAGCTCGTGGAGCAGGGTGTGGGTGCCGATCGCCTTCTCGTAGTTGCCCGGCAGCCCCCTGAGTCCTTCGTGTTGCTCCTTGTTCCCGTCGAGGCTCACGGTGACGACGGACCCTCGGAATGCGAGGGCGAGGATTCTGCATGCT
>CAWCVI010000005.1:0-41926 GCA_963799075.1 uncultured Microcaldota archaeon
CCCTCGGCATCCCGAGGGTCGTCGTCACCGTGAGCCTCGACGGGAACAAGGAGCTGCACGACAGGATCAGGGGGGTGCCGGGCAACTACGAGAAGGCGATCGGCACCTACAGGATGCTCCAGGAGCTCGCCAGGACGAACAGAGGCCTTCACTTCTTCTTCGGCTACACGATGTCGAGGTTCAACGTCGGCCAATTCCAGAGGGTCTTCGAGGACGTCGGGAAGGACATCCCGGGCCTCGGGGTCAACGACTTCCATGTCAACATAGCGCAGACATCCGAGAACTACTACAAGAACGAGAACGACGACATACGGCCCGACAAGGCCGCGGCGATCGCGGACCTGGAATGGATAATAAAGCACAGGAAGTTCAGGCTGGACCCCATAGCGCTCGTCGAGGACGCCTACCTGAGGGGGCTGGTCAGGTTCCTCAGGAAGGGCTCCAGCCCGATGAAGAGCCGCGCCCTCGACGCATCGCTCTTCGTCGACAGCTTCGGGAACGTCTACCCGTCCATAATGTGGGACAGGAAGCTGGGCAACATAAGGGAGTCCGCCTTTGACCTCCGCCCGATCTGGAAGGGCGAGGAGGCAGGCAAGGTGAGGAAGGAGATAAGGGAGGGGCTCGAGCCGAAGTGCTGGACCTCCTGCGAGGCCTACCAGACCATAACGGGGAACATACTCAGCCTGATCACATAGGTGCCCCATGCCCCTCAAGAACCTCCTGATGGCGTTTGCAATCCTTGCTGCGGTGGCCGCTCCGCTTTCGGCGGCGTCCACTGTCACTCTGACAGGGAGTTGCCCGCTCCACCTGATAAACTCGAGCAGGAGCTACATAACATTCAACGTGACCAACACGGGTGATGGGACCGCCTCCGATCTGATTATAAGCGCGAACTTCACCGGCATCGATCCGCAGAATGCGACAGCAGTCATACCCGACGTGGGCCCCAACTCGAGCTACTCGAAGGTGTTCCACCTCTCCAGCTTAGTAGGGCAGGGAAGTTATGCGGTAAACATGAAGGCCACCTACGTGCAGTCGGGCAGCAACTATGCCACCGTCTTCCCGTGCATAATATACATCGGCAGCCTGGCGGGCGGGCTGCTGATCGAGCAGGTCTCCGTAAAGGGGAACAGGATGTCCGTCAACATAACCAACACCGCACCGCAGGCCATAGAGGCCCAGGTGACGGCAGTGGTGCCACCGACGTTTACGGTGCAGAACCCGGACAAGGCGGTCACCGTCGAAGCTAACGGCCACACGGCGCTTTATTTCACCATCGCGGCGCCGTCCTACACCGACGCATCCTTCCCCATAATAGGGGAGCTCTCCTACGAGTACAACGGAACCCACTACGCCCAGATGGCCAGCACCGCGCTCGTGTTCGGCGCCGGCGGATCGACCAGGGGAGTGGGCGGGCTTGGGCCGATCGGGTGGGCCCTCGCGGCGATAATCGTCGTGATACTGGTGCTCATCATCGCGTCGCTGGTCCGCGGCGCAAGGAAGGGCGCGGGCCATGGAAAGGCGGAGGCGGGAAAATGAAAGCGCCCTATGTCAGCGTCGTCATACCAACGCTGAACGAGGAGAGGAACGTGGGCAGGATGCTGCGCCAGGTCAAGCCCATGCTGAAGGGATACGCCCACGAGATAATAGTGGTGGACGGCCACTCCGGCGACGACACCGTAAGGATAGCGAGGGCGATGGGCGCCAGGATACTCTACGACGACTTCGGGAAGGGATCAGCCCTCATCATGGGAATCAAGGCCGCAAAGGGGAGGGTGATCGTGTCGATGGACGCGGACCTATCCAACAGGGCGGGGGAGCTCAGGCTCCTCATTGCGGGCATCGAGACCGGCTACGACATCTGCATGGGCTCGCGCTTCCTCACGGGTGGCGGATCGGACGACATGCCGCTCATCAGGAGGCTGGGCAACGGGTTTTTCGTCTCGGTGGTCAACCTTCTCTACGGGTCTAGGTACACGGACCTCTGCTACGGCTACAGGAGCTTCGCCAGGGGAGTCCTGGGGAGGCTGGACCTGAGGGAGAAGGGGTTCGGGATAGAGACGGAGATAAGCATAAAGGCCGTCAAGAGGCACCTGAAGGTCCTGGAGGTCCCGAGCTACGAGAAGAAACGGGGGTCGGGCGAGGGCAAGCTTATGACGCTGAGGGACGGCTGGGTCATACTGAAGACCATTTTGGGGAATATCTGATTATATTTAGGCTATACAGCGTCTCTTTTTGATTGTCCTATCTTTTTTCGTGCTGCTTTAATACTGTCCTAGTTTATAAGGACGGTATAAATATGTGCATTCTATCTTTAGGACGATTGACTCGGCCTTCCCGGGGCCCCGTCAATTTATGCGGTAGAAGCCGTAGGTGAAGCCGTTGTTGTAGGTGGCCGTCGCTATCGGGGTGGTGTTGTGGGACGCCTCGGCCTGGGTGCAGAGGTTGCCAGGGGTGTTGCACCAGTATCCTATGTCCATGACCGAGCAGGGGAAGCGCGCGCCCGCCGCGGCGACGAAGCTCGAGTTGTAGATGTTGGAGAGCTGGGTGGCGTTCCTGCCGTTTATGTTGAAGAGGGTAGGGTCGTAGGTGTAGACCAGGCAGTCGGCCGGTATCAGGGAGCTGGAGTTGTAGACCAGGTTCTCGTAGAACCTGGCGTCGCCAGCCTGCTGTATCGCGGAGGGCTTCAGGAACACGGTGGACGAGTTCAGGTGGAGCGCGTATAGTATCGACAGGCCTAGTATCACGGATACGGCGATCCCCGCATAGGCCGCGGCCCTGCCCTTGCCCTTCGCCAGCCGGGATGCCAGCCCCTCGGCGCATTTCGACAGCCCGGAGACCGCGAAGCCGCAGAGCATGGCGAACGGCGCCATGAGCCCGATCATGAACCTCCAGTCGACCCCGTAGGTGACGGAGCCGGCGTAGAATGCGGTGTAGAGGAGGAATATCGCGCCGAACCAAACGGCTAGGGCGGCCAGCTCCCTGCCCTTGCCGAACACAATCAGCAGGGCGATCCCGGCTATTGCGAGGACCGTAAGATAGAGAGGCTGTGTCACCTGCTGCCCCTTGAAGCTGTTGGCCCAGAAGAGCAGGTTGGAGCATAGGTTCGCCCTGAAGTTCTGGATGTTTATCGTCCCGTTCGCCTTGAAGTAGGAGCCCGAGCCGGGGGCGGAACAGGTCATCTGCACCGTGGTCCCTTGGTAGCCGTAGCCGTCGCTGGAGGAGTTGGAGAGCGTGAACATCACGCTGGGGCAGACCACGAGCACGAAGAGAAGAACCAGCAGAAGGGCCCTCGTGTTGAGCACGTTCCTGGACATGGTGCGGAGGGCGTCCGGAATCGCCTTCAGCGTCCCCTTCTCGTAGAGGATCAGGTAGAGCAGCGCGAAGATGGGAACGTAGACGAGGGCGTCGACCTTCATGTAGAGGAGGAGGGAGAGCGAGAGGAGGAAGTTGGACAGCGCCAGCAGGCTCCTCTTCCGGATGAGCACCAGCAGCATGAACACGGATATGAGCGAATAGGCCAGCGCCGCCATGTCGGAGTTTGTCGGGGCGGCCCAGAATATGATTATCGGCAGCGCGGCGAGCGCCAGGGCGGAGAAGAACGCCGCCCTCCTCTCCCTGAAGAGCAGGAATGCGACCAGGAAGGTCATGAAGACCGAGATTGCGGCGAGGGCGGTCTGGACCGCGTATGACGACGACCGGCTGACCCCCAGCAGCAGGAATCCGATGGCGACGTTGAACGAAAGCCCGATGGGCTCGTGGAATACCTGGCCGCTGGAGCATAGGGTTGGGCTGCCGAAGTTGCACATCCAGGCCTGACCCGTGTGGAGGAGGTCGAGGCCCATCGCCTGGTATATCGCGTCGTCGAAGAATAGGAGCTGGGTGGGCCTCATCCAGATTATCACTATGCCCAGGAAGACCAGTACGGCGATGATCCCCAGGGCGAGGTCCCGTTTCGTGAATCCCGAGTGGTGCAGCGCCCCGGCGATCTGCTTCCGGTTCAGCGCCGTCCCTATTATCAGCCCCGCGAACGAGACGAGGAGCCCGGCCGTGTAGAGGTATTCCAGGGTCCCGTCGGCAAGCACCATGTCACACCGCCCTGTTCGTCACGAAGATGCCGTCGATGAACATGTGCTTCGTCTTCGTGTGCTTCATGGTGGCTATCGCGTCCTGCGGCGTCATCGCTATCGGCATCCCGTGTATGTTGAAGCTCGTGTTGAGCACTATCCCGTGGCCCCTGTGCCTCTTGACCGCCTTGAGGAGGGCCGAGTAGGTCTTGTTCTCGTCGCCGACCATCTGCGCCCGCACCGTCCCGTCGACGTGCGCCACCGACCTCTCCAGCTTCTTGAACTCGTCCCTCAGCCTGTAGGCGCTCGTCATGAACCTGTTGAAGCCCTTGCGGTCGTAGTGGAGCAGCTTGGGCGCGTCCTCCTCCAGCAGGGAGGGCGCGAAGGGCTGGAACCACTCCCTCTGCTTCACGAAGAGGTTGAGCTTCTCCTTCACCTCGTCGGAGTCGCTGGGCGCCAGTATGGACCTGTTGCCCAGGGCCCTGGGCCCGTACTCCATCCGGTCCTGGAACCAGAAGACGTAGTTGCCTTCGCTCATCAGCTCGGCGGCGTGCCTGCACTGCTCCTCCCTCCCTTCGACGTCGTATTTGAGCGACCTGTCGCCCTTGAGCGCCTCCTCGGCCTCGTTCGAGTACTCGTTCCCCAGGTAGGCGCCGAACCCGAATTCCGACTTGCCGGTCAGCGCGTGGCTCGCGTGGAGCGCGGCGCCCAGCGCGATGCCGCCGTCGCCCATGTGCGGGAATATGTACATCGACTTCACGTTGTCCAGCTCCCTGACCAGCATGTTGGCCTTGACGTTGGAGAAGAGGCCGCCCGCCACTGCCAGGTCGCCTAGGGAGTACCTGTCGATCAGGTTGGAGGCGAGCTTCACCACCAGCCCCTCCACCAGCTGCTGGGCCATGTAGGCCGTCTGCTCCCTCGGCATCTGCCAGGCGATCCTGCCTATCATGTCATACTGCCTCGCCGGCGAATACCTCGCCTTCAGCCGGGTCCCCGTCAGGTCGAAGAACTCCTTGAAACGGTTCTTCTCGAATGGGAAAGGGAACGAATAATCGGCCATGGCCATTATCTTGCCCTCGTCCTCCAGCTCCCTCATGCCCAGCAGGTTGGTGACCTGCTCGTAGAATATGCCCATCGAGTCCCTGGCGCCTATCGCCAGGACCCTCTCCAGCTTCCCGTCGGAGAGTATGCTGGCGCTGCCGGAGAGGCCATCGCCCAGCCCGTCCAGCGTCAGCACGAGCGCGCGCTTCTGCCGGGAGGTGAAGGCCGCCGTCGCTGCGTGGGCCGCGTGGTGGTCCACCACGTGCAGCCTATAATTCTTGAATCCCATGCGGTCCAGCTGCGGCCTTATGCAGGCGGAGCTGATGGCCGAGCAGAGGGGGAGCCTGCCTATGCTCGTCATCGAGTACTTGAGCTTGTGGCGGGCGTGCTCGAAGGACGGCCTGGGGATCTTGCGACGCCTGAACATGTAGTAGTTCTCCTTCATCCCCGGCACCATCCGCTCGAGGGTCTTGGTGAACTCGGTGGTGGCGTAGGCGACATGCCCAATCTCCTGCGGCTTCAGGTTCGCGTAGGCCAGCGCCGCCGATATCGAATGCCTGGGGAAGGTTATCTCGAGCTTCCGCTTGGTGAACCTCTCCTCGTTGGCCGCGTAGACGACCTCCCCGTCACCGACCAGGGCGGCCCCGGAATCGTGGCCGTCCCAGACGCCTAAAACATACATGCGCTACTTCAACCCGAGCTCGAACCTGCGCTCGCCTATCTCAGAACCTAAATCCTTCAGGAAATCCTCAAGCCTTATCCCCATCGTCTGCTTCCCGTTCCTGTCCCTGATCGTCACGGCGCCCTTCTCCTCCTCCTTCTTTCCGAGCACGACGACGTAGGGGACCTGCTGCATCTGCGCCTCCCTTATCTTGTACTGCAGGGTCCTGTCGGAGTTGTCGAGGCGCGCCCTGAGCCCTGCTGCCCTTATCTTGCCGTAGACCTCCCCGGCGTACTTCTGCGTCTGGTCCGATATGGAGACCACCTGCACCTGGACGGGCGCCAGCCATGCCGGGAACCTGCCCTGAAGGTGCTCCACCAGTATGCCCATGAACCTCTCAAGGCTACCGTAGATTACCCGGTGTATCATCACGGGCTCGTGCTCCTTGCCGTCCTCTCCGGTGTAGGAGAGCCCGAACCTCTTCGGGAGCTGGTAGTCCAGCTGGACAGTGGCGCACTGCCACTCCCTCCCCATCGAGTCCTTCACGTCGAAGTCTATCTTGGGCCCGTAGAAGGCGCCGTCCTTCTCCTTTATCCCGAACTCCATCCCGTTGGCCCTGAGGGCGTCCTTGAGCGACGCGGTCGCCTGGTCCCAGAGGGCCTCGTCGCCCATGTGGTCCTCGGGCATCGTCGACACCCTTGCGGTGTAGGAGAGCCCGAATATGCCGTAGAGCTCCTTGACCATCCTGAGGAGGCTGACGAGCTCGGCGTTCACCTGGTCGGGCCTCACGAAGAGGTGGGCGTCGTCCTGGGTGAACTCCCTGAGCCGGAACAGGCCGGTGAGGGCCCCGCTTATCTCGTTCCGGTAGAGCTTGTCGAAGTCGGCGAGCCTGACCGGGAGGTCCCGGTAGCTCCACTTCCTAGACTTGAATATCAAAATTGTCGAGGGGCAGTTCATAGGCTTGAGCCCCATCTCGCCGCTGTCGGAGTCGAAGGTGAACATGTTGACCCGGTAATGGTCGATGTGGCCGCTCACGTGCCAGAGCGCCATGTTGGCGAAGGCCGGGGTCGCGATCTCGCCGTAGCCGTACTCGTCCAGCTTCTCCCTTATGTACCTGAAGAGCTCCCTGAAGACCACGTGGCCGTTCGGGTGCCAATACACCATGCCGGGCGAGACCTCCTGGAAGCTGTAGAGGTCCAGCTTCTCCCCTAGGGTCCTATGATCGGTCGCCGGGAGCCCGGACCAGTCGCTCTTCCTTATAATAGAAGTATTAGCGCCGGCGGGCTTCGCCTTCGCGTAGGCCTTCCTCTGCTCGGCGCCCTTCCCGTAGCTCCTCCCCTGCTCGGCGAGCGGATGCCCCTTCACCGAGAGGGTCAGCCTCTTGTTCCATCCGAAGGGCGACCTTTTCACGTCTATTCCCGGGGACTGGCAGGCCTTGAACAGCTGGTCCACGGCCTCCAGTGCGCTCTTCGGGTCCGCGAGGCTGCTGGACAGGTGCGCGAACGGGTATACAAGTATGGTCTTCCTACCGAGCTTCTTCGCCACCTCCAGCGCGTCCGCGGCCGCCTTCTCCGCCACCGATTTGTCGTCGCCCTCCTCGACGCTCACCATGATGACCAGCGCGTCCTTGAGCGTCGCGCCCTTCCTGTCGCTCTCCTCGTAGAGCTTCGCCTCGGGCTTTATGAGCTCGTAGGAGATGGAGTCGACGTCCAGCTGCAGAATCTTCATGGTAACACTCAAATCCGAGAAGATATGGGCAAAAACCCATATAAAGGGCAGGGCTTTGGCCAGAGGTGCGGGCGGAAGGCGGGGCGGGCCCTTTTTGGCGCACTGCGCCGTCGTGTCCGACGGAGATGACAGTTAAGTATTTATATATATTCAATGAGGTATAATAGAGAGTGTGATTCAAATGGGAAAGAACCCTATCCAAAGGATCGGTTATGGCAACGTGGCAGGGCTGCTGCTCATAGCCATTAGCGTTATGCTTGCTACGAGCATCGTGTCGGTAGGCCAGATTATTGGCACAGGCTCGGGCCAGGCTAGTAGCACGATTCTCAACACGATATGCAGCGTCTTCAACACCATAAAGAGCGTCATCTTCATACTGGGTCTCGCCCTCATGGTACTCGGGGGGGCGGTGTATGCAGGTGCAAACCTCATGCCAAGCCAGTCCAGGGGAGCTTTCCAGGGATACGGGATGGCGATGGTCATCGGAGGGATAATAGGAGTCGCGATCGCAGTGGCTGCGCCCTTCATCCTGAACACCATAGTCAGCGCCTCGGGCGGCAGCGGCCAGCAGATAGTCAGCAGCAGCGGGAGCGTGAGCGGCCTGCTGGGCGGGACCAGCGGGGTAAACGCGGCAGATATCTGCGCAGGGACCTCGTTGGGATCGGTTGGCGGGATAACCCTTGGGTAGTCGTTCGACCTACCCTATTTTATTCTTTCTCTTCCTTTTTATTTCCTATTAGTTAGCGGATGGTATAATGGTGAACGTGCTTAGCCGAACCTGGAAGTCCTACAGGTCCAACCTCGGGTTGGTCCTCATTTCGGCCGTTGCGCTGATAATCGCCTTCCTTGTCCCCGTGTTCGCTTCCCTGCCGACCTTCAACGACCTGGGGGGCGTCTTCCTCCGCATGTCCAGCATCTACCTGAACCTCAACATCTTCAACAGCGCGATCATAATAATATCGTTCCTTTTCTCCCTGGTCTTCATCAGCTTTGCGCTGGTGCTCATAAACGTCATCGTCAAGCACAGCAGGACCAGGACCAAGGTCAAGACAGAGGTCATAAGGAGCCTCGAGCGCTTCACGGGGATCGTCTTCGTGACCCTGCTCATCTACTCCGCCATCGTCTTCGCTGTCGGGATACTGAGCTACGGCACCGGCTTCTCCGCGGCCATAACGGCCATCGTGGCCCTCGTGCTGACTCCCCTGGTTTTCTACGCGCCCTCCTCAATAGTGATAGACGAGAGGGGGCTCTTCAGGGCGATGAAGTCCAGCGCATCGTTCTTCTTCAAGAAGTTTGACTACTTCCTCCTCTGGCTGGTGGTGGCGATAGTTCTCTTCACGGTGCTCGACTTCGTGTTCATACACGCCTTCGGGACCCTCGCCTCGAGGTACGTGATGCTGGTGGTGAGCTCTATCCTCATACTCCCGCTCCTCATGCTCATGCAGGGGGAGATGTACCTCAACAGGTTCGGGCTCCTGAAGGTCTGAGGGCGGCGGCGCCAGATGATATAAATATCTTGTTTGCCATCAGTTTGTCATGGAGTTCCTGCCCGGCGCCAGGTATGCTGCTCTCGCGCTTGCCTTTCTCTTGGCGGCGTTGGCCCTGCCCGTCGGCGCACAGGCCACCACTTCCTTCAAGCAGACCTGCATAATAACAGGGACCACTACCACTCCGGACGCCTGCATAGCGAGCTCCTTCCCCTACATGTCCCTAGGCATCCTCCTCTCTTTCATGGTCATAGCGATCGTCTACATGCTCGGCAACGTCATGAACTTCAAGACCCTGAAGGACTGGTACAGGGGGGAGCTGTGGGAGGCGATCAAGACCCTCCTCATGGTGGGCGTGATAATATCGGTTCTTGTGATAATGAGCGGGGTCACCGACGCTTTCGTGGGGACGACGCCCGTCCAGCCGCTCCAGGGCACCCCCGGGGCCCTATCGACCAACCTCGCCTACCTCTACAACGCCGACAACGTCTACGTGGGCCAGCAGCTGAACGCCTCCTACCAGGCCTACGCCGCCCTGCTTGGGCTCTCGACCGGATTCGGGATACTGAAGAGCACGACGCTTTCGCTCTGGGTTCCGATCCCCCTCTTCTGGGCCGTGCCCCCGGTCGTTTTCGGCGCGGTGCAGTTCGGCTCGACCGAGAACCTCCTGCAGAGCAACTTCATATCCGACGCGGGCGGCTACCCGATACTCCAGAGCCTGACCGGGACCGTCGTGCTCCCCATGCTCATGTTCTTCCAGTTCCAGAGCAGCTACTTCTACTACATAGTGACGCTGGGCCTGGGCATACTGATACCGCTGGGCATAATATTCAGGGCGTTCCCGCTGGTGAGGAACATAGGCGGGACGCTGATAGCGACGGGCATAGGGCTCGCGCTGGTCTACCCGTGCCTCCTCCTTCTCGTCAACATGCCCGTCTCCAACTACATGTACGCGTTCAGCTACTCCCAGACCCTCTCCAACAGCTGCCCGTTCGCGTCGGGGCTCATGTGCAAGGGCTGGAACGCCATAACCTCCATGATAGCGTCGACGAGCCCGGGCGGCATCGGTTTCACCAAGTTCCCGCTCGCCGTGGCGCTGGGGAGCGGGCCCGCTTCCAACGCGAAAATAGTGGGGGCGATGGGCAGCGGCTTCCTGGTAGGGCTCACCACCCCGCTCACTTCGGGCATATTCCCGACGCTGAACTTCATCACGGACAACATGCTCGGCATGATACTGCAGTTCATACTCGTCGCCATAGACCTGCTGGTGGGGCTCATAATAACAGGGGCGGTGACCCAGACGCTCGGAGGGAAGGTCAAGCTGGGAATAGGGAAGAAGCTCTCCCTGGGCTGATGGCATGATAGACACCTGCGCGATCTGGGGGACCACGAATTACGTCAACAGCTGGCTCTCGATAAACATATTGGTCATAATCGCCAGCCTCATGGCCATAGCGCTGGCCTACTCGCTGAGCTCGTTCTTCCCCTCCCGCACCAGGGGGAAGATCCAGGGCTTCGTGAGGTTCGAGATGATCCAGCTGATCATCAGCATAGTGATACTGGCGGCCCTGCTCGCCCTCTCGGCGACCGCCTGCGGCCTCTCGTCGACCATAAGCCAGTCCCTCACAAAGACCACGATGAACCCGTTCCAGTACGCCGACTACTACATAGGGGCGGTCTCGCTCGGGAAGGGTCTCACCCTCCTGTCCAACATATACTCGACCTCCGTCTCCTATTCGATATACGCCGCGGTGGTGCAGGTCCTGCCCAACACCGTGCTCAGGCTTGCAAAGAGCCAGCTGCCGCTCTTCAAGAACAACCCCCTCATCGACTGGCTGACAGGAAGGTCGGGGAAAGGAGGGGCATTCTCCTACTCGCTGTCGAGCGTGATCAACAAATATTGCAACGGGTACTGCGAATACGAGAGGATACCGAGCACCGACCTGGGCTACCTGTACGGCCTGTTCTCTTCGCTCTACCTTGACGTCTACAGCCCCATAATCCTCGTGGCCGTCGGGATGCTCTTCATACAGTTCCTCGCGCTGCCGATAATGGAGTACACCGCCTTCACCATAATACTCCCGGTCGCCCTGGCCATGAGGTCCATCTCGTTCTTCGGCGCCAGCCTGGGCGACGCCTCCAACGCCATGATAGCGATAGCGCTCGCGTTCTACATAATATACCCGCTGACCGTCGCCTTCGACAGCTATGCGGTGGCATACGTCTTCTCGCCGGGCAACCCCTCCTCCCAGTACGTCAACCTCGCGTTCACGCTCAACAGCGTCACGCCCAACGCCTTCTTCCAGGCCCAGCCGGGCTTCTACGGCACCGGAGGGAGCGCCCTGGTGAACGAGTCGAGGCTCGTCCTGGGCTCCTTCTTCTCGGGATATAACCCCTACGCCCCCGGCCTGGCGGTCATAAGCACTCTGCGCAGCTACACCAACCAGATGGCGCAGTTCATATTCATCTCCATACTGCTCTTCGCGCTCAACGTCTCGGTGACTGTTGGGCTGGCGGTGAGCCTTTACAAGGCTTTGAAGTCCGGCCTCGGCGAGGCCGGGAGGTTCTGGTAACATGATGGCCATGCCGACCTTCATGCTGAACGCCCCGACCAGCTTCGCCGCTGCGGAGGCCAACATGCTACCCATAGTCCTGGCCGCGCTGCTGCTGGACGTGAGCATAGTGGCCGTATGGTATTTCATAGGCGTCGTCATCGCCAACGACGGCGTCAAAGAGTCGGCCAAGGGCGAGTACTACCAGTTCCTCGGCACCGCGTTCCTCGTCGTGCTCCTCGTCTGGGGGATAACCACCTACTCCGGCGTCTCCTACACGGTGCTCGGGTCGACGAAGCTCATGAACCCCGCCACGATGCTCTCCCTGTGCGGCAGCATAGAGAAGGGCAGCCACCTCGACCTGATAGGGGCGGCCAACTCGCTCCTGTCGGGGGCGCAGACCCCGTCAGGGACCCAGCTGGTGGGCATATGCAACATGCTTGACGGGGACACCCTGACGGACAAGGTGAACTACCCGCTGGCCGCTGCGGCGGTCGTCACGGCCAACCTCACCGCCCAGACGGCCAACAACATCAACGGCGCCTACACCTACGACGCCTACATAGGATTCCTCTCCACGCTCAAGCCGGTCATAGCCCTCTGCTTCGCGCCGCCGGAGGCGGTGCAGTGCCTCGTGCCGGGGGGCGCTATACTGGGCAAGTACTTCAGGGTATCGCTCACCTACGGCCCCTATGCGGGGTTCGGCATGCTCTATTCGGGGATGCAGGCCCTCGGCACGCTCCTGAACCTCTCGTTCGAAGCCTACGTCGCCCAGCTCCTGATCATATCCATAATACTCTACGTCTGGCCCTACCTGCTCTTCACGGGGATCGTGCTCCGGAGCACATTCTTCACCAGGAAGATGGGGGGCCTGATGATTGCGATAGCCCTCGGGGCGGTCGTGATATTCCCGACCATCTTCGGGATCGAGTACGTCTCCCTGGGCAACGGAATTCCGGGGACATCCTACACTTCGCTCCTCGGATCCCAGTACGGCCTCGGGTCGGCCGCCAACACGACCTATGGCTTCAACCCAATAACGCCCATACCGAAGATGTATGCGAACACTATTGAGGGCGGGCCGCCGGTGGCAGGGAACTACATACTGAACTTCTTCGTCACGCCGAGCATGCAGGACATAGCCTCGGCCAACGGCTGCTGGCCGAAGATCTCGTCGACAGGCGCGATAGCGGACATCGTCGCTTCGGGCGGGCTCGGGGGATCCGTCGGGTCGCTCTTCTCCAGCCCCCTCGTCAGCGCCGAGCTGGCCGACATCTTCTACCTGCTCAACCCCCTGACCAACGTCGGCTCCGGGATAGGGCAGCTGGTAAGCGCCATAGGCACATCCTCTTCCGGGACCTTCTTCCTGCCGGCTTATTGCCCGGTGCAGGGGGGCCTCGCGACCAACCTCGAGATGCTGAACGCCTACGGGGTGATAGGGGTCACCTCGTACTTCCTGCCGATAATAAACCTCATCATGACGCTCTCGGCCATAATAGGGATGTCGGGGCTCATGGGGGGGGACACCAACCTTGAGGGGCTGTCGAGGTTCGTATAGGCGAGTCCATGGTGCTTAAAAATACTGCCGCGCGCTTTTCGGTTCTTGCGTTGGCAGCGTTCGCACTGCTTGCCCTGGCGCCGGGCGCTGGCGTCGTCGGCACGACCGTTCAGTACATATGCAACGGGAGCGCCACCGGAAACGGCATCATAGCCCAGGCGCCGGTCCTGGGGGCGGGCACGCAGGGGGTCGGCAGCGTTGTCGGGCTGGCGGCCGGGATAATGCTGATGATCGTCCTTGTCATGGCCGCGCTCTACATGGTGTCGAGGTTCGCCGGCCTGCCCGGCCTTGAGAACTTCGTCAAGGTCGAGCTCGCCGAGATGGTGGGCACGTCCATCCTGATAGCCATATTCTTCGGCGCCTTCTTCGCCGCCGCCTTCGCGGCGGCCGGGGCATCGTCCGCCGCTACAGGGCCTGCCCTGCATTTCAACGGCCCGGGCAGGTCGGTCTTCGTCAGCGACTGCGTGATGATAAGCAACAGCTCCATCGCGCTCATGCCGCCCATCATGACCGCCGGAGTGATAGACTGGACCCTGAACCTTGTGGACTCCCTGAAGATCGTGATAACCCCGGGCGGGTTCGGGTTCACGGTAAGCCCGTTTTCCGGGCTGTCGCTCATACCCAAGGCGCTGGAGCAGCTGGCCGACATACTGGCGGGCTTCGTGGTGGCCCTTCTTGCGGTCAACTTCTTCCTCGGGCTGATATACTCGCTATTCCCGGTGTTCCTCTATTTGGGCATCGTGCTGCGGGCCTTCCCCTGGACGCGCGCCGCCGGCGGCATCTTCATAGCGATGTTTATAGGGTTTTATATCGTATTCCCCGTGATGGTCAACGCCACGGTCGGCGGGTTCAGCGCCGCAGCCTACAGCGAGAGCGTCAGCTACGCCAACTCGCCCGCCGCCGGCGGGATAGCGGGATTCGTCTCGAACACAAGCACCAACAGCATAGGCACCATAGCGCAGCAGTCCACCCTGTCCGGCAGCGCCACTTCGATAGGGTCGTATGTCGGGAGCGTCCTGTACAGCCTGGTGGGCTTCCCGGGGGGCTATGGCGTGATAAACGGCTACATAACGACGTTCATGGGGCCGCCGATAATGGTCATCATCGAGATAGCGGTATCGTTCATAGTAGCGCTGGACTTCGCGGACATCCTGTCTGACATACTCGGCGCGCCGAGCCTGCAGACCCAGAGGCTGATAGGGAAGCTGTTGTGATGCCATGATTATGCTCATACCGCTGCTGGCGCTGTTCAACCTCCACGGGTTCCTGCTGCAGGCGCAGGGGCTCCCGATAAGCCCGCTGCCCTGGTTCTTCGTCACCATGGCCGTCGCCCTGCTGGCCATAATCGTGGCCGCCGCCATCTACATGCTGGCGCCGGTCCTCAACAGCAGCGCGATGCAGCAGTGGTCGCGCTTCCAGATATACGAGGCGGTGCTCAGCATAGCGCTCATAATCCTGTTCCTCGGGGTGGTGAAGCTGCTCTTCCTGAACCCCCAGGCGGGCTTCGCGTCCGCCGGCCTTGTCCCCAACGGCTGCACCCAGGCGACCTCCATATACTCCCTCTCCACCTGCGACCTGGCCCAGTTCAACAATGCGAGCTACGGAGTGGCGGAGTACATGTGGGCCTTCGTGTTCTTCAAGGCCCTGATACCCTCTTCGCAGTTCTCGATACAGCCCACGCCCCAGGAGGGGACCGGGCTGGAGTTCCAGTTCTCGATCCCGAGCATCATGGACGCCGCCAACACCAGGTGGATTAACCTGCTCATGGGCTTCATACTCACCGCGCTCCTGCTCAGCCAGCTGGAGCTCATACTGCTGTCCAGCTCGCTGCTCCTGCTCTCCTTCTTCTTCACCATAGGACTCATAGCCAGGATCTTCGGGATCTCCAGGAGCTTCGGCGGGGCCATGATAGCCTTCGGCATAGGCCTCGGGATAATATATCCGCTCCTGGTAGGCATCACCTACGGCTACATCGACGTCTCGGCGAACACCTACTGCCTGCAGATGGTCGGCACGCTGCCGGCCATCGGATCGAGCATAATAACGACAGTGCCAGCCCAGCTGAGCTGCTGGGCAGGGACGGCCACCGCCACGTCCTCGTTCGGCGGCGCTCTCTTCACTTTCCTCGTATCCCCGTTCTCCCTGATAGGGAGCGTCCTCACAAGCCCGCTGCAGACCCTTGCCGTCGCCATGGCCACGGTCTTCAAGGAGGTGGGGTACGTGCTGGCCGGGCTCACGGTCATACCGATCATCAACATAGTGATAGTGGACGTCTTCATAGTCGATTTCTCGAGGGCGGTGGGCGAGCAGATGTCCTTCTCGATGCTCTTCAAGGGGATGGTATAGGTGGCGATCGGATGACTGGAATCGGCAAAAGGAACATGCTCTTCATCGGCTTCGCGATGGCGGTGGCATTGGTGATGCTGCCCATCCCGTCGGCGAGCGCCCAGGCGACCAGCTGCGGCCTGCTCTCCGGTCAGATAGTCTCCACCCTGAACGCCCAGGAGCCCTGGTACTGCCCGATAAGCAACCAGGTGACAGGGCAGTGGGAGAACTGGCTGCCCGTGATGCTCATAGTGACCATGATATCCTTCTTCCTCGCCGCGATAATATTCATGGTGGGAGTCGCGCTGAACAGCGCGAAGATAAGGAACTACGGGGCCGCCGAGTTCTACGAGGCGGTGGCCACCGCGATAATCGTGATCGCCTTCGTCTACATATGCGCCGTCCTCTTCGGCCTGGGGCCCGGCTCGCTGGTGGCCAACATAAACCCCTACGCGACCGCCTTCCACCTGATAGGGTCGACCATAGGCAACGCGCAGAACATGTACAGCTCCATATTCAACGCCAACTTCCTGCTCTCGGAATCTACCAGCGTGACCATAGGGTTCGGCGGCCCGATGGCGAGCCTGGCGAGGACCTCGTTCGGCAACGCCGAGGTCGTCGCGGCGGGGGCATCCTCATTCCTGAACGTCTGGAGCACACTAATCACGGTTCTTTTCATCGACCCGGGCACCGCCCTGTCCAAGCTGCTGATTGACGGGATGGCGATCCTCTACGCCGAATACTACCTTCTCGTCTTCTTCTCTGTTGCGGCTATACCGGTATTCCTCGTCCCGGGCGTCATGTTCAGGGCGCTCCTGCCCACCAGGGGGCTCGGGGGCGTGATGATAGCCGCCGCCATAGGCTTCTACCTGGTCATGCCCGCCCTCTTCGCCACCGTGTACTTCTTCACCGCGCCCGGCCTGGTGAGGGACATGAGCATGGCGAACGCCCAGATGAAGAGCATAGTGCAGAACGGCTCAGGGGCGGCTGTCACTTCCTCTCAGAGCCCCATAGTCCAGGCCCTGCTGAACTCCCAGGCGGCGCTCAGCGGCTTCTGGATGCTGGTGCTCTTCTACCCGATAATGATAATCTCGTTCGTATATTCGTTCATAGTGGAGCTGTCGAAGCTCATAGGGGGCACCTATAGGGCCACCAGTAGGTTGAGGAGCTTCATATAGATAAGTAATAAAAGGGTTGGCTGGCATTTTGATGTTGATGGTATGAACCCGAAGATATTCCTGATTGTCGGATTCCTGCTGCTGGGGCTGCTCGTCTCCGGGATCGCGGCCTTCATACCGGCCAACATAGTGACGGACATACCCAAGTTCATCCTACTCATCATAGGGATGGGCTGCATCGTGGTAGGCTTCTCCTGCAGGTACTACAGCTACCTGATAGGCCCGATGATTAGCCAGCGGCGCAGGAAGATCGTGCTCAGCGACCAGACCGCCTATACGCTCGCCTCCACGGGCGACGCTATAGTGTCGAAGCGCGGCGACGACTTCATAGCTACGACCTACATCAACATACCAATCTACATCTCCTCCAGCGAGATGACCGACGAGGAGCGCGAGCGCTTCTCGAACCAGATAAGCAGGCTCGTGAGCGTGAACAAGGATCCGGCCAGGTACAGCACCGCGCTCAGGGTCATGGACAAGGACGATTACCTGAAGAAGATAAAGGAGCTCGTGGGGCTGGCCGAGAACGACGAGAGCGTGGCCATCACCAAGAACGACGCGGCCGCGATAGAGAGGGCCAGGGGCAGGCTCTCCATGTGGAAGAAGGTGCTCGACCACATAGGCTCCAAGTCGTCCATGGAGCTCATCACCTTCGCCTCCATCTCGGCGACGGGCTCCAAGGAGTACGAGGCCATAACGCTGGCGCAGCAGAAGGCCAAGGAGCTGATGAACGGCATAGGGACCATACTCGGCGTCACCCCGAACATCATAGTGGGCAGCGAGATCCTCAAGCTCGTCGAGCCGGAGTACCTGATACCCCTCTCGACCATAAGCGAGGAGATAACCAAGAAGATAGAGCACGGAGAGGTGGAATGATGGACGAAGAGGGGATAATGTATCTGGCCTTCGCGCTTGTCATCCTGTTCATGGTGGTCGCCCTGACGCCGAAGATGGGCGGGGGGATCCTCTCCATAATGGCGGCGATAATCGTGGCCATCACGGCGGCCCTGGTCGTGGTCCTCAACTTCGCCGACTACCTCGTCGTCTCGATGGGCTTCAGCGCGGCCGGCATAACCTTCCAGCCGGCCATGGGCTACACGATAAACAAGCAGCAGAACGCTGTCGTCAAGGAGGTCGGGGGCATATACTACGCCACCGGCTACATAACCGGCAACCTGTTCAGCTACGAGTTCAAGCAGGAGCTCGGCGAATCCGACACGGAGCAGAAGATAACGGAGGCGCCCCTGAAGTGGGAGATGGCCGTGACGAACATAAACTTCCCGTTCAAGTACCACCTGCTCTCCTCGGGCCTCAACGTCCAGAGCATCAGGGACGAGCTTGAGGGCAAACGGTCCTACCAGGAGTACCAGCTCTCCAAGGTCATGGCCGATTCCAACGGCAAGGACACGGCCATAGCGGAGCTGCAGAGGAAGATAAACGTCCTGCAGAGGAAGATGGACAGGATATCGGGGGGGGAGAAGCCGGTCGGCTCGGTGATGTACATAGAGACCACCGCCATAGGGGTCAGCGAGAAGGCGGCGGTGGACCAGCTGGAGAGGCAGATAGGCGCGCTGCAGATATCGCTGAGCCCCATGAACGTGGACCTGCTCAGGGTCGTGGGAAGGGAGCTGTACACGCTCTTCAAGTTCAGCTTCTCGATCCCGCTCTCCTACGAGGAGACGAAGACCTACTTCGACAGGCAGAGCTAGGTGGTGGTATTTATAGCTAGTTTGGGTTTAGTTTGGATGAGGGCGATGGAATGACGCTGATAAAGCTCCAGGAGCTGATGTCGAACGAGCTCGCCAAGAGGACCTTCCTCTCGAGGCCGCCCGAGCCGCCGGCCAGCGTCCTCATGAACGACCCGCTCCAGGCGCTCTACATAGGCTCGACCAAGATATTCGGAGTGCCCTTCTGCTGGTCCTTCCTCAACCTCACGAACCCGCACATCGCGGTGGTGGGGATAACCGGATCGGGAAAGAGCTATTTCGTCAAGACCCTCCTGGTGAGGGCCAGCTACGTCTGGAACTCCAACGCCATAATCGTCGACTTCGCGGGGGAGTACAAGAGCTGGGTCAAGCAAAGCGGCGGGACCGTTGTCGCCCTCGGGAAGGGGGACTACATAAACATCATGGACCTCTCCACCATGAAGCCCATAGACAGGACCAAGCAGATAATGAACTCGCTGGAGATACTGACGGACATAACGGCCTACCCGGAGCAGAGGAGGATAACCGAGGAGGCGATAGAGCAGTCCTACTCGAACTTCGGCTTCATACTGTCGGCCAAGCCGCCCGCGGGGAAGGAGAGCCCCACCCTGAAGGACGTCATAGCGCTGCTGCAGGAGAAGGTTCAGGAGGGGACCTACGAGTACCCGGCCGAGCTCGAGAACGCGATATACAGGCTGAGGCAGTTCGCGAGGGAGGGGGAGGACTTCTTCGCCCGCAAGAGCACCATAGACATAGGCAAGCTTGCCGTCTCCGGCCTGGTGGCTGTCGACCTCTCTTCGCTGCCGGACGAGCGCTTCAGGGCGCTGGCCGCGCTGTTCATACTGCAGACGCTCAAGGAGATAATGAGGAGCGAGGGGTGGAGCGAGTCCAAGGGGCTCAGGACCCTGGTCGTCCTCGACGAGGCCTGGAAGGTGGCCAGCGACGACAGGAGCGACGCGATAACCATAGTCAGGGAGGGCAGGAAGTACCAGTTCGGGCTGATCGTGGCCTCCCAGAACCCCACGGACGTCAACGAGGCGATCTTCTCCAACGTGGGCACCACCTTCATACTGAGGATAAAGTTCGAGAAGTTCATGAACTACCTGCAGAGCTCCCTCAACTTCTCCTCCTTCATGAGGGGGGAGATAAGCAAGTTCGGGGTCGGCCAGGCGGCGGTGGACATGGCGTTCCAGACCTCGCTTAGGTTCCCGGAGATATTCGTGCTCGACAGGATATACGGGGAGGAGCCGCTCTACGTCTACACCATAGACGTGACCGGGATACTCACCCCGGGGGAGGTCGGGACAGAGCTCATAGAGAAGGAGTACCAGCTGGAGAAGGAGGAGCTCAGGAACAAGTTCATAGAGTACAACATCACGCTGGAGGACATCGAGAAGATCTTCGCGGAGATCGAGAAGGACGGAAGGAGGATAGGCATAGAGGCCATCGTGCGCCTGCTGAAGGAGGCGGGCATATCGGTGGGCAACTGCGTCCTCTTCCTGAAGAATCTGGGCATGGAGGACCAGATAATAACCAGGGTAATGGCGTGACCGCATGGCCGGCAGCAACAACACATTCACCATAGGCAGGAACGAGCTCAGGAAGACGCTCGTCAGCCTGAGGATGGACGAGAAGAGCATACTCCTCCTCTTCAACATACTCAACAAGGCGCACAGGCACATAAACGCCATCGCCTTCGTCACCACCCTGGAGAGGATGGGGCTCGACCGGGAGAGGAGCGGGCGCGTCCTCCGGCGCATCGGCATGGATGACGTGGTGATAGCGAATATGTTCAGGATGGTGGACGAGAGCAAGATAGACGCGGAGATAGGGAAGGTGTACAACGCCACGATTGAGTTTGGTTGATTTTATGGTGGGGAAGAGGGTCTGCATGGTGTGCGGCAAGGAAAAGGGCGGGACGGACGTCCAGGAGGACCACGTCCTGGCCGCGATGAGATGGTTCAAGGCCAACGTCACGCGCAACGCCAAGGGCTACAGGATAGTGGTGTGCGGGAGCTGCATGCCCCAGTACAGGAAGCTGAGGGCGAAGTTCGTGAGGAGGAGGACGCTCTACGTCGGCCTGGGCATCGTCTTCACGGTGACGCTGGCGCTGGTCTCCGGCGGCAGGTACCTCGGGATAGTGGCCTACGGCATCGCGATAACCGCCTTCCTCTACGCCCTCTCGCTGGTGAGCTACATGCCCGCCCTGAAGGGCGGGGAGCGCAGGCCGGGCGCGCCGAAATCCCGTCGGTAGGCCTGCAAAAAGATATATAAACCTGCACAGTGATATCCTGCAGATGGTGGCAGGCAGGGGCGGCAGCGGTTCGGGGACCGGCCGGCGCTTGACCAAGCCGCCCGTGGTGTCCGCTTGCCTGAAGAAACCGCTTTCGTTGAGCCGAAAACAGAGGAGATAGCCGTGGGAGCGAAGCTCCTGGGCAGCTTTGACGGGATAGCCAAGAGGCTCTCCGGGATAGAGACGCTGGAGATCGAGAGGGGGGAGGGGGACTCGCTGCTCCGGATCGTGAGGGTGGAAAGCAGGGACATAGAGAAGAGGCCCTTCCTGTTCGTGCTCATGGAGCTCGCGGGGGACAGGCTGGTGATAAGCTACACCGTGGCCGTCGATTCCAGCCCGAAGCTCAGGAGGATAGTCGCGCTGAAGGAGGCGGTCGGCGTCCTGTCGCTGATAACCGACCTCTATGCCGTGGACAACAGCGGGATGTTCCAGTGCCTGGACTCGGCGATGGACGAGCTGGCCGGGTCCCTGTCGCAGAGCTACAGCTCGCTCTTCAACAACTATGACGCGATATTCAACGAGTACAAGGAGATCAGGAAGATGAATGTCGAGCTGACGGCCTCCAACAAGAACCTCTCCGTTCAGGCCTCCCAGCTGTCAGAGGATAACAAGAAGCTCCAGTCCAGGGTCAAGGAGCTGGAGGGCTTCTCGGACGATGCGATGATGGTGATGGTCGAGGAGTGGCTGGAGGCGCACAGCAACGAGGTGGACGTCAGCGAGTTCAGCAAGGTCTACAAGATCACCCCGACGAGGGTGGAGCAGATACTCAACAAGATGGTGTCGCTGGGCTACATAGAGATCAGAGGATAGCATGATATACCGTGTGCAGCTCAACAGGAGGGTCAGGAACATAAAGGTGTACACCCTGCTGAAGAAGAGCGGGGAGCAGCAGAATGCGCTCACGAAGCTCTTCATGCGGATCTTCGGCGGGAAGAAGAAGGCCGAGGACGGAGGGCCTGCGAGGGGCTGATCTCGGATGCCGCTACTCAAGAGCAGGAGGAGCAAGGTCATCCTAGTCCTTGCGGTCATAGTGATCCTGCTCCTCGGGGCGTTCTTCGCCTACATAAGCATCCTGGTGAGCAGCATCAGCCAGGCCGCGAACAGCCCGACCCTGCCGGGGCCGAACGTCTCGGCCTACCTGAAGTACCAGGGGCTGCTTTCCTACGACTACGGGCGCTACGAATACCCATACATCGACCTCTCATTCACCACCTCCAACGCCCTGGTGGTCTATGCCAACGCCAGCATATACCGGAACCCGCCTCCGACCAGCCTCTACATACTCAACTTCTCTAACAACTGCTTCCGCTGCGGCAACGCCACGGCGGCCGCGGACTCGCTCGTCTCTGGGATAAGGGGATACGGGATGGAGGCGCTGTACGCCAACACCAGCTACATCTCCGCAGACAGGCTGGACCAGATAAGGAACAACTCGATACTGGTCATCCTCAACGGGCTCCTGCCGAGCGAGCTGGAGAGCGGCAACTTCAGCCTCATGGAAAGCCTCCTGGACAGGCACACCAGCATAATATACGTCGGGCTCAACTTCTCCTCAATGCTCATTTCGGATTCCGGCTCGACGCCGGGGCCGTCCACGGGGGAGCCGAGCTTCCTGAGAAGCGTACCTGTGGCGCCGAAGCGCAACCCGGGGAGCCCGTTTGCCTTCAACTCCTCCAGCTTCGCGTTCAGGTTCAACGGGACTTCATACTATTCCACCACCTACGTCAACCACGGCAACGGAACGGTGGTGACGTTCTCTAACACCCTGGCCTCCTGGCCGTCAGAGCAGATGGCGGGGAATGACATAGCCAAGGCGGTGTGGCAGATGTTCTGGCTCCCGCGCTTCAGCTTCGGCTCGTCATCGGTGGCGGTGCCGGAGGGCGGCAGGGGAGATATAGGGGTGGTGATGAACGGGACCGCGGTGCCCTACAACCTCACCCTCCCATCCACGCTCGACAGCGGCTACCTGAGGGTCGCCCTGGAGGCCTACCCGCTCTATAGGGTGAAGCAGCCGGTCTACCTCTACACTGTGCAGCAGCCCCAGATGAGTACCAGGGGCATAGTCTCGATGGAGCCGACCGTGCCGCCCAACGCGAGCTCGGTCAAGATAGAGTTCAATGTCACCTTCAAGCCAACGAAGGAGATAAACCTGTCCACGTTCGTCGACTACTTCTACGCCCAGAACTTCACCTTCATACCCAAGCTCGGCGGGCAGCAGACGGACATACACAATTTCACCGGCGCCGTCCCCTCCTTCTACGGCTACAGGAGCGTAGGACTCGGCCCGGGCAGGTACATACTGATGCTCATGAACTTCTCCGACAACACCGAGATAGCCGGCGGTTACTTCGTGGTTCCGAAATACAACGTAAGCCTGGTCCAGGCGAACCTCACCGCCGGGCTCTTCGTCTTCAAGATCACCTCCAACAACACCCCGCTGAACAACATACGCTATAACATCTCGATAAACAAGCTGTATCCCGCGTCTGGGGTCATCCAGTCGGGCGTGATCGCCTACAGGCTTCCCCAGGGGACCCCGCAGATAACGAGCGGCCTGAACTTCAGCATAGGCATACTGGGCCAGGAGGCCCACTACACCTATACCCAGTACGTGGCGCCCATCACGATAAACACCCAGTACATTGAGGTGGGGATGGTAATCATCATGATCATAATAATGGTCGTCTTCGTCAGGGCGCCGACCAGGGACGAATTCTACATAGACGTGCCGAACCTGCCGGAGAGCAAGAAGCTGGACATAAAGCTCAAGAGCGCCGAGGTGCTGGCGGTCTTCGACAAGCTCAACGCCAGCTACCACTGGAAGTACATGCCGCTATCCAAGACTGAGGTGAAGGCCGCCATCGCGCTGAACATGAAGTACAACAACATACCGGTCGAGCTCACCTACAGGAACATAGAGGCGATACTCGACAGCCTGCTGGTCAACAAGTACATAGTCGGGGCGGACGACCTCTACGCGCCGACCGCGTGGGTGGAGGCCAGCAAGCACGACATAACATACCTTGCGACCTTCAAGAAGCTCAGGATCTATTTCGTGACCCACAGCTACAGCTTCACCGACCTGGACTCCAGCGACGAGGCGGACATAGTGGCGACACTGCGCAGCGAGAGGAAGTACATGGTCATATACTCGGGCACCAGCAGGTTCAGGCACATACCCATATACCCGGGGGCGAGGACCTACCTGGTCTTCCTCAACGCGGATGCAATGGGAGACTTCGTGGAGAAGCTCTACAGCACCTCCTCGGCGGGCGTAGAGAAGCTTAAGATGTACATCTCGGCCGACTACATAAGGCTGGTGGACGCCGACAACATCGAGAAGTCGGATAGGTAGCTGCTCATTTGACCTTTTTGCAGCAGAATACGATGAACTCTGGAACTGGCAGTCGCTGCAACTGTATCGGATCCTCTTTCCCGTACTCGGTCTCGATAATCTTATAGATTAGGAACCCAGAGCCCGTAACCAAATCGGAATAGGTCTCAAGCCTCCAATGCCGATCCTTGAACTTTATCGTATTCTTGCTGTCTAGTTTTATTATGGCATTGAATAAGGACCCGTCTTTGAAATAGGAAAAGTCCTTAGAATAGGTATTCCGCCTAGGGCCGAACTTTTTCGTCATCACGCAGACTGGATTAAGGTCCGAGAACAGCAGGATTCCACCCTTTTTCGTTACCCTGGATATGGAAGTGAATATCTGCTTGAGGTCTTTTCTGGTATCGATTATTGGGGTAACCATATTCATGATCACCACATCGAAGCTTTTTGCAGGCAATTTACTGAGGTCTCTCGCGTCGCTCAGGGTAAAACTCAGGTTCTTTTGCTCTGGATAACGTTTCTTGCACAGCCCCATACAACTCCCCTCCCTGTCTATGCCAAGCACGTTGGCTCCTGCCTGTGCAAGCTTTACTGTTATCTTTCCATCACCGCAGCCAATATCAAGTATTCTCTTGCCTTTTACGCTTCCCAAGGCCTTTTTGAACGCCGAAACAAAGGCTCGTGAATGGTTATTTGCCTGTTTTTCGTATTTCTTCAGGAATGCGCCTTGGTATTTCTGTTGGGGGATAAATCATCACCAATCTTTAAGTTATTTTCAACATAACCCGTCCATTTCTGTTTTTTGAATTCAGTGCTTTTAACGCCTTTTTGCCCTCTTTTAGTCTAAATGTTTTCCATACATGTACTTTGTATCTGTGCACTTTTTTGATAAGCTCTGAGAATTCATCGATAGACCCCCCTGTCACCCCGATTATGCGAATCTCTTTCCTAAACAACTTGTAAATATTGATATTGGCTTCGTGGCCTTTTAGCGCTCCGAAAAGAAAAATTCTACCAAAATAGTTGGAGATGGACATTGAAAGATCCAAATTTCCTGCACCTATCGGATCGATTATTACGTCTGCCATCTTGCCCTTTGTTATCTGCGTTACCTTTTCTATTGCATTCTTTCTTGAAATGACATAGTCTGCACCCAGCTCGCTGGCCAACCATTTCTTGTCGGATATAGCGATTACATTAGCTCCAAAAAGCTTGCCCATCTGTACTGCAAACATGCCGGTGTTTCCAGAAGCCCCAAAAACTACAAGCGTTTCTCCTTTTTTCAGTTTTGCTTCGATTAAAGCATGGTAAGCAGTAAGTGCTGCTATTGGAAGACTTGCAGCCATTTCCCAATTCAGATTGTCGGGTATTTTAAAGACATTTTCTTTTGGTACCGCAACGTATTCAGCGTAACCTCCGTTAGCATCCCACCCTATCATCTTATTACCGCTGTTTATGCACATCATTTCCTTGCCCATTTTGCAAAGTCTGCACTTTCCACAGTATATCCTGCTGTACACTGTTACCCTGTCTCCTTTTTTCATGTTCTTTACATTTCGGCCTATTTTTTGGATAATCCCGGCAAACTCAGCACCGGGCACATGAGGCATGGGCATTGCATCCTTTGCTTTTACTGATTGGAGATCTACAGGATTTATCCCCGCCATGATAACGCGTATTAATACTTCATTCTGGTTAATTGAAGGAGCCTCGATGTTGTTGACTTTTAGATTCTCCAAACCAGGCTTTTCAAATAAAAGTGCTTTCATTATCTCACATAGGTTATTCTTCCCCTGCTTCTTCTTTTGCAGTTTCCAGGGTTTCCCCTTTCTCCTCGTCCTTAATGCCCGCCTTCGGGATCCTGCTTGACACCAGGCGCTCTATCTGCTTCTCCAGGGCCTCGGGGTTCTTGCCGGTCATGCTGGAGAGGTCCACCGAGAGCTGCTTGGCGTAGCGCATGATGGCATTGTACCTGCCGGCCTCGTGGGTGGCCTTCATCTTGCCACTCACGTACCTCTGGACGCCCCTCGCGGCCTCCATGAGCGCCAGCCGGATCTCCTCGATTATCTCGTCCTCCTGGGCTATGGACTCCTTGCCGACCCCGGTGTAGGGTATGTGCACCGAGGAGACGTTGACGAAGACGCTTATGGGCATCTTCTCTATGTCTAGGGCGTAGCGCTTCCACTCGACGTTCTTCGCCGCCAGGGTTATGGCGCAGGTCCCGCTGTCGAACAGCAGGGGGACGCGATTGGCGAAGCGCATTATCATGGCCGAGTAGCCCTCCTCTATCTTCTTCCCCGAGAATCCGCCGAACGAGACCGCCGCCTCCACTATGAAGGGCACCCCGCCCCTCAGGAGCGCAGTCTTCCTCTCGACGACGTTCATGAACTCCGGCTCAAATATGTTCTCCATGGCGAGCCTTATCTGCGCCTCCCCGATGGGCTTTATGTGGGTGCTGTCTGGCGCTATCCACCTGACCTCCTTGAACGCCTTTATCAGCTTCTCGGCCTCCTCCCAGGTCAGCTGCCTGGGCGGCTTGTCGAAGTCTATGTCCTTCGCGATCTGCCTCAGCTCAGCCACCTTGCCGGAGCTCACCCTGGAGAAGTTCTCCTGCAGGAACGACGCTATCTTCCGCTCCTGGGATGCCTGCGCGTATTCGAGCAGGTCGTTGACGTAGAGGCCCAGCGGGTGGGGCTTGGCGGGCTCTGGCCGCTCGGGCATCACCTGCACGCTCCTAGGGAAGCGGTGCTCCTTGCCCTCCGGGTCCACGAACGATATTTCGGCATGGGGGTTCGAGAGGGCGGTGCGCCTCATGTACTCTATTATCCCGTGGTCGCTGTTCTCGTACTTCACGTCGGCGAACTCCCCTTCGACATAGAGACCCATGGGGAAGTCGGGCAGGTCCGCCATGTCGGAGACCAGGGGCTTGTTCTTGGCCGTGTCTATGGACACCTTGCAGGTGTAGCCCTTCCCCGGGCCCGTTGAGGACCTGACCAGTATCTGCTTGCCCGTCGTCATCTGCGAGAAGAGCGTGCAGCCGGCCGCGCCAATCCCCTGCTGCCCCCTCTGCTGGACGTATCTGTGGAATTTGGTGCCGGCGAGGATGGTGGCCAGCGCCTTGCCTACGTAGTTGCGCGGTATCCCAGGGCCGTTGTCGGTAGTTGTGACGAGGTACCTGTCCTCGCCCTTTTCCGTAAGCGTCACCTTGATTACGGGCAGTATGCCGGCCTCCTCGCAGGCGTCAAACGAATTTGTGACGTATTCGTGCACTATCGTGACGAGGGAGCGCACCTTGCCGGAATAGCCGAGCATCTGCCTGTTCTTCTTGAAGAACTCGGCTATCGAGTGCTCCTTGAAGGCGGTGAAGATCTCCTCCGCCTTCCTCTCGGCCATATCAGAACCTCGCCGAGACGGCGGCCGCCTTGTTCTTCCGGTGCATCGCCTCCATTCTTATGTAGGCCAGGCGATGGGTGCCGCCGTCTATTATCGTGTTGATGGCCGTCTCGGCCTCGGACACCTGGGTTATGTTCCCTATTATCGACACCGTGTCCCCGTAGACGCTGATGCTTGCCATGCTCACCTCCTCTATGTAGCGCTTGGCCTTCCCGTCGATGCCGATTATCCTCGCCTTCAGCTGCTTGATCCGCTCCGGCTTGGACTCTATCTGGCCGAGATCTATTATCCTGAAGTAGAATTCGGGATTCAGCAGCTTAAGGGCCGTCTCCATCTCGAATCCCCGCCCGAAGGCGTATATGATGTTCTTGGCGTTGAACTCCCCGAAGGCGTCCTTGGAGCCAATCTCTATCGTGCCATCGCTGCCGACGTCTACCTTGCAGTTGCACGCCTTCTCGACCTGCCTCACCATGTTGGGATCGGACCTCAGGGACTTTAGCCTCTCCTTCGTTATGTAGAGCTGTTGCATCGTTTCACTGGCATTACATTCTAGTGCGGAAACTTTATATATGGCATTGGTATTCCGCCGGTTTTTAGGGAAAAAATCAGGAAATCCTAGGAACTTCCGCTATTCCGCTTCTCGGCCTGCTCTTGCAAAGCTTTATATACTTAATTGTGTCACAATTAAATCGTGATTGTATCATGATTCTTTCAGGAAGGAATCATGGACAGATCGTGGTTGGGATGCGTTCGAGAAAAGGGCTTGAGACAGAGCTGAAGAGCATAAAGAGGCAGATCAGCGACATACAGGTGAACGACAAGGCCGCGAAGGAGCTCCTCGAGGGCAAGATAAAGGCAGACGAGACGAGCTCGAACCTGCTCATGATAGTGCGTCTCATCATGGATGAGAACAAGAAGAACACCATGCTATTGAAGGGAATATCTGATAGCGTTAGCCGCCTCGAAAGCGAGGTTGGCGAAGCCGGGTTATACGAGCAAGACGACCAATCTGCCTTCGACCCTGTAGAGGATAGACTTTCAAGAGTTCAACCCGTGTCTGGATTGGATGCCAAGGTTTTGCAGATAGTCCAACTGAAGAACATCGCCTGCGCGGACGACATAAGGCAGGAGTTGGGCTACAAGGGCAGGAACGCGGCATCCGCCAGGTTGAACAGGCTTTACCAGCAGGGCCTCCTCGAGAGGCACCAGCTGGGCCATAAGGTCTACTACAAGTACGACACGAGAATGGCAAGCACGCTAATTGTATCACCCCCACAGTGAGTTGGATGCCGGCTATAGGCCGGCTCCCTCACTACTTTTATATGGCTCTAGCTTAGTCCTGGGCTTCTGGCGGCTTGCCCTTCCTAAGGAGCAGCTGCTCATTTATCCCTGTGGCATGAATCAGCATTTTGTTCAGTTCAGCATTGTATTCCATGAATGTGTCCATTCTCGCGTGGCAGCTCATCATGTAGCCCTCCACTATCGACCTTGCCATGGTCTCATTCCACGATATTAGTTTGGCCGCCCTGTTTGTGTGTTCGAGGAGGTTCTCTAGGATTTGGCTCTGGCCGTGAGGGCCGGCGGCTCGGTTCATGGCTTCCACGGCTCGGGAAATGAGGTCCCACTTCGGCAGCACGGCGTTGGTCTTAGCAAACTGGCCCTCGTTTAATTCACACGCCTTTGAAAGGCCCGCGAGGATCACTATGCCACGATGCCTTGCCGCAATGGCCGGCCCGGTGCATTCATCCTTGTAATCCTTGTACAGCATGTTTGCTAGGCCCTTCCAGTTTATGTTTTCCGGGGCCTTGGAGTCGTCCGAGCCCCCGCCCTTTTTGGATCTGGAAAACCACATAATTTGTTTGGCGCGGATATAATATTTATAGTCTTGCATCTGATTCTTATTCGATAGGGCTTATACTAAGGGAATTTGGATGGAGGAGAGCAGGAAAGAGAGGCAGAACAGGCACTGGACCGAGAACCTGGCAGAGGAAGTCCTCTCAAGGAAGAAGGCCCCTTACGTGATAACGGGGGGGATGACCACCAGCGGAGCGGCCCATCTGGGGACTGTCTGCGAGTTCCTTTATCCCGCGGTGCTGAAGCGTGCAATGGAGGAGAAGGGAGAGAAGGTGGAAATGTATTTCATTGGCGACATACTTGATGCATTCGACGGGATTCCGCTCGACGTGCAAAAATATGAGAAAGTGCTGAAGCCTGAGCTCGGCAAGCCGCTTGTGCATACCATTGATCCCTTTGGCTGCCATAAATCGTACGGGGAGCATTATCTCGAGCAGGCCAGGGGGCTTATGGAGCGGATGTCGCTCAAGATAAATGTCATACAGGCCAACGAGCTCTACGACAGCGGGAAGATGGACGGCTACGCACGGATATTCCTAGCCCAGGAGGGAAAGGTGAGGGAGGTAGTGGCAAGAACCTCGATGAGGAAGGTAGAGAGCCTTGCTGACTGGAGTCCGATAATGCCGATATGCGAGCATTGTGGGAAGATAGCGACCACCAGGGTAACCTCGCATAACGGGGACAGTTATGAGTACGTATGCGACAGGGATGTCGAATACACGAAGGGATGCGGCTGCAAGGGCGGGGCGGCCCTCAAGGACCACAGGTACAAGCTGCAATGGAGGCTTCATTGGCCGGCCTGGCAGGCGATCTTCGGTTCCAGCGTTGAAGGAAGCGGGATAGACCACATGACAAAGGGCGGCAGCGCCACAACCGCGGAGGCGATACACAAAGAGATTCTTCAGAGGGAGCCCCCGATACTCTTCAGGTACGGATTCGTCATGGTAAACGGGAAGAAGTACTCTAAATCGAAGGGCATTGGGATGGGTGCCGTGGAGTTGAGCGGGTTGATACCCCCTGAGCTGCTCAAATACGCGCTGATAGAGCCCAATGTGGAGCAGAACAAGGACATAGACCCTAACGGGGACAAACTCATACTGCTCTACAACGAGGTGGAGCGCATAAGCTCCATCAAGAAGCCGGAGAACAGGGCAGACGAGAAGAGATGGCTGTCATTCCATATAGCGATAGGCAAACTCTCCTGGAAGGCGTCATTTGTCGACATGCTCCTCGATTACCAGATATCCAAGGACTGGGGAAAGGTTGCCGCGAAGCTTGGGGACAAAGAGGGAGTCAGGTACCTGGCGCCCTACATCGAGGGGTGGCTTTCAAAGGGCTTTGCTCCAGATAGATACAACTTCTCCCTGAAGCCCAGCAAGATCACGGAGCACAGAGAAGAGGTCGGAAAGTTCGTTTCCGCCCTCAAAAGCGGAATGAGCGACCTTGAAGTGCACAATCTAGTGTATGGCATCGCAAAGGAGGAGGGGATAAGGACCGATGATCTGTTCAAGACGGTCTATAGGGCGCTTATAGGGAAGGACAACGGCCCCAGGATGGGCAAGCTCATTGTCTCCATAGGGATAGACGAAGCCAGGGGAATGCTGCAGGACTCGCTGAACTGACCGGCTAGCCCAGCGCTATCTTCTCGGCCGAGCAGAGGACAGGCAGCTGCGAGTTGGCCTGGAGCAGGTTGTATATGCCGGACTCCAAGTATTCCGAGAGGCCCGAGTCGGAGGCTGGGTTGCAGTATTCTATTCCCTGGGCCTCTTCGGCCGCGAAGACTTCGAAGTTGGCTGATACCGCGCTGTTGTTGACTATCATGGGCACCGCGAAATAGCTTATGAAGAAGGTGGCGTTGCTGGCCAGGGCGGAGAGCGAGGTCACCGTTATCCCCGGCTTCGTTATGTAGGAGCTGCGGGAGATGGTGTTGGAGTACATGAGCATGTTGCCACCCTTCTCGGGGAAGGGGTAGAAGGAGACCACCATGTAGGTCGCGTTGGCGGGCGATCCGCCGCCCAGCTCGAACATCATGGAGCCGTTGTAGCTGCCCAGGTAGGAGTATCTGACGCCGCTGGCGTTGATGCGGGAGATGGTCATGTGATAGAGCTGCAGGTAGCTTGAGTTGGTGATGGGGGTGCCTGTGAACAGGGCGGCCGACACATCGCTTGAGTGAAGGTATCCCACAGAGAGGAAGAGCACCGCTAGGGCTATGACCAATGCTGCGATTATCTTGCTGTAGTTCTCCTCAATGTCGAAGTCCCCGAAGGCCAGGGCGAGCCTCTTGCGCCAGTTGCGGCCGAAGTTGAGCTTGAGGCCGAACTTCCTGTAGGCGAGGAGCATTGCGATTATCGCGATGTAGAATATGATTGCACCCCCAAGGGTATGGAAGGTGGCCACGGCACTGCCGAGCCCGGAATAGGCCCAGGCGAGAGAGACCAGGGCCATCCGTATGATGTTGAGCACGAAGAGCAGGGCGACGCCGGCCACGAGCCAGGCGACCTTGCGGGAAGGCTTGCCGTCATAGAGGTAGGACACTGGGAGCATGAGCATTATGAACGCGACGAACGTGCCGACGGGGACGCATGTCGATGCGATCTCGATCGCCTGGCCGGACGGGGCGAGTATGTAGAGGCCGCTCTGCACCACGTTGGCGCCGGTGGCCTTCAGCACAGAATAGACGACCGATGCGCTTATGGATGAAAGGCCGGCATTCGTTGTGAGTAGGGGCATGAGGAGTATAGGGGAGGCAAAGAGCAGGTAGGCCATCACGGGGGCGTACTTCTTCACTCCCTTGAACCCCGCGACCGCCATCACTATGGAGAGCAAGAATAGGGGGAGAAGCAGCGCGTCTATTCTGTAGGACAGGAACTCGAACGACAACGATCCCCTCGCGTAGGAGAGGATCACCAGGTAAACCATGAACGCAACGACCGCGCCCACCGTGCCGTATTCGCTTCTCGTCGCGGGGCGGCGGTCCTTGAGGGTGAAGAAGATGAACACCACCCCCATCAGCATCGTGACTATTATGTAGGATGTCGGGTCGGAATCCAGGATGCTGGAGCCTGTTATCGCCAGCGTGGCGATGGCCCCGATGACGAATGCCACGCCTATCATGACTGTCTGGAAAATGCGTTCAGCATCCTCTTCGGGATATGCCAATGGAGCACCAAATTGTCCTCGGTCGAAATGGGCATCATCATATGTCAGCAGTTACTCTTCTCCTCATAGGACAGTAATACTTAAAGACGAAGGCTTATTAATAGTAGTTGGGGAGCGGATGAGGTACAAGTTCGTCGACCATGTGGCGGACGTTGAGTTCATAGCCTACGGGAGGGGGGAGGGGGAGCTCTTCTCCAACGCCCTGGCGGCCCTTTTCGAGACGATGGCCGACACAGGGGCGGTGGCGAGGTCGGACGGCAGAAAGGTCAGGGTGACGGTGAAGGAGGAGGCGGACACTCTGGAGGAGCTGCTCTGGTACACCCTGCAGCGCACGCTCTCGATTGTGGAATCGAGGAGGGTCTTCGCCTATGAGGTCGCTGCGATAAAGGTAGGGGAGGAGGGCGGCAGATTCCGTTCGGACGTGAAGATATACGCGAAGGAGAAGATGGACGCACACTCAAAGCTCGCCGTCAAGGGAGTGTCGAGGTACGGGCTTAGGATAAGCAAAAAGGACGGGCTGGCGGCCAGCGTCGTCATTGACGTGTGACCAGAACTGTTTTTGCTCCTAGCGTGATTCTTCGCTCTTCCGCAATAGGCGGAGTCGGGCATAGATGGGCTGGCGGCCCGTAGGGATGCTTCGTTGGATCTGCGGGGAGGAGGAGACGCGCCTGAGCACTTCTGAGACATCGGCCTGATAACGCGGGCTGGTCCTGTAGAAGCGCCCGTATTCCCCGATTAGGTGCCCGGATATCCTTGCCGGTTTAACAGGTATCCCCATGGTTACCGCTTCACGTTAAAAACTTATATAGCTTCCTTGCCTAGGATCCGCCCCTGTTTATCGCATTCGATAGGTCCGTCCTGGTAAGTTCCGCATGCGACAGGTTGGCGTTCGTTAGGTTAGCATAGGAAAGGTTCGAATCCGAAAGTTCGGCATACGACAGGTTGGCCCCTGTGAGGTTGGTCGCAAAAAGCGTCGCAGTCGACACCTTGGCATAGGAAAGGTTCGCTCCGCTGAGGTTTGCATTAGATAGGGAGGTCTTGACGAGGTTCGCCTTCTGGAGCGACACGCCGCTGAGGTTGAAGCCGTTGAGGTTCAGCCCGGACAGGTCTATCTTCTCGGTGAATATGACGTTTGAGAAGTCCCTCCTCCCGCCCTTCATGAGCGCGACGAATTTTTGCCTTGTGCTTATCTTCTCATCCATTGTCATTTTACCACTAGTATATTATGCAGCCCCTAATACTTATAGGTGCGTTAATGCGGCGTGGGTTTGGGGCAGCAGATTTTCC
Organism: uncultured Microcaldota archaeon; assembly: GCA_963799075.1. Lineage (GTDB taxonomy): Archaea > Micrarchaeota > Micrarchaeia > Micrarchaeales > Micrarchaeaceae > JAJYUY01. Next base: position 33,627 of record CAWCVI010000005.1, read on the forward strand.
TCATTCGCTTTTCAGTTCCTTGAAGATTCCAGGGTTGCCTATCGCGGCCCTCCCTATCATGGCGCCGTAGAGGCCGCTCTGTTCCAGTTCTCTGACCTGCGCCCTCGTCCTGATGTCGCCATTAGCGACGATGCGCTTGCCGGTGTCAACGCATCTCGCGTAGACCGAGAAGTCGGCGGGGTCGTCCTCGGTCTGCTTGGAGGTCTTGGCATGCACCGCGAAGAATGAGGCGTCGACGTTCCTGATCAGGTTGAGGTAGACGCCCTTCTCCTTTTCGTACTCGTTCAGACCGAGGCGCAGCTTTATCGAGCATTCGAATCCCGATTTGTTTATCAGCTTCAGGATGTCGTTCACCCGGGATATGCGCTTTATCATCGCCGCGCCGAGACCCTGCCTTATGAACTCGGGAGAGGGACAGCCAAGGTTCAGGTCGAAGCCCCTGAACCCCTCTGCGGGCCTGAAGGCGGCAAGGAACTTCTCGTATTCACTCAGCTTTGCCCCGGCGAGCTGGATCTGGGTGGGGGTGGAATAGGTTATGCTTATCTTCTGCATCTCCCCCTTTTTCAGCCTGGCCAGGTTGTCCACCCTTGCCATCTCGGTGAATGTCAGGTCTGCGCCGTTCCGGTAGCAGATAGCGCGGAAATCGTTGTCGGTCACCCCCTCCATGGGGGCGAGCATTAGCTGGAATTTCACCGGATCGACCCGTAGGGGCGCGTCATTCTTCCTTGCTTATGTACTCTCCAACCGATATGGTGTACGCGGAATTGATGTATATCGTCTCCTTGGCCATCGAGCCCTTCCCGCCTGCGAACCTCTTCGTGTCGCACTCCAGCTTTATGAACTTGCCGTCGAACCCCAGCAGGACCCCCCTGTAGTCCCCCGCCGACAGGCTGGCGTCCTTGGTGCCGGCTCCCCCGTGGGTCTTGACCAGCACAGTCTTGCCCGTCAGGTCGGTCAGGAACTGATTTTCGTTCTCCATCGCAATCATTAGGTTATAGGGTGAGCATTTTAAAATACCATTGCAATTTGGGCATATCTCGAGCCCGCAGGGGAAGGGAAAGAGGCATGGGTTGTTTTAATTGGATGATTATTTTGCCTTCGGAACAGCAAGTGCGGCCTGGAGTTCTTTAGCCATTTTTATTACCCCCTAGCATGGCTCAGCACGTATATCGCCATTCCGCAGGGACTCACCTGGCTGATTACGCTCAAAATAACGCCGTTTGAGGTCGCTTTGGTCGTGGCTGGCCTAACCGCCTTGGTAAGCGGCCTGATTGCCCTAAACAGCAAGGTTCGGAATCCCAACGGTCGGGTTAAGGGTGCTTCGGCACTGAAGGTCAGCATAGCAACCCTCGTGATTTTAGGGATCATTTACCTGCTGGTGACGGTGCTCTGAGGATTGGTCAGATGTCATCCATCTACTCGGAAAAAGGAAGAACCAAAAATTCAAGGTTACCCTTTTATAATATGAGGTTGAAAGTACAAATCATATGTCGGAAATAAGTAAAATGAATGAATTGGTAAGATCCGGTAATTCATTCTTTCATAAAGGAGATTACGACAACGCGGTTTCGTGCTATGCAAAAGTCGTGAAACTATGCAAAGGCAAATCAGATAGCAAAAGCAAGTTGGTTCTTGCCGATGCGTATAATGGCATGGGCCATACATTAAGGTCTAAAGGTCAATTTTCAAAATCCTACTCTTTTCAGATTAAGGCCCTAAAGTCGTATCAGAATTTAGCCAAGACAAACAAAAATATGGACAAGCAAATGGTGTTATCGCTGCACTATATGGCAGATGTGCTCGCCGATCTAAATCGCATAGACAAGGCACTGGCTTTGTCAAAGAAGGAACTCATCATTGCAAGAAGGCTGTACTCTAAGAACACGAAGAACCTTCCATATCTTGTATACGGGCTTAACGGAACTTCATGCAGGCTGTCCGATAAGAAAAGGTTTGCGGCTGCCGTTTCGTTGCTGAACGAATCGTTAAAAGTCCAGACAAAGGACGCAAAGTCAAACAATTTCAAAGGTAGAGCAATAGAAAAAGGGTATCCCAACCTCTCATGGACTTATCATATTTTGGGCGCGACCCGGCTAAAAATGGGCGATGCTGAAAAGGCAATCCCCAACCTGAAAAAAGCCTTGGAGATGCGGTTGATCATCGCAGACAAGAACAAGAGGTACATAGGGGCATTAAGAAACACATTGAACGCTCTCTCAAATGCCTACGCTAGTGGGAACATGACCTCTGCAAAAAGCAAGCGCGGAATCTTATAACCATACTCAAAAATGCATCTATTTCTTGCAATCATTTCCCATAGCTTTAGATGGGATAAAATTCCATAAAAACGGCAAAAGTAAGTGCTTTATATTTGGACGACTGCGATAATTGTGTAGATAGAATGGTAGAGACAAAGGAAAGGCCAACGAGCAAAAAGGAGCCTAGGTTCCTGCTCATGTTGGCCAGAAAGGGCGAAAGGGAGTACCAGAAGGCTTTGGAGTACACTGTGAAGTGGATGATCCCTACCTGCATTATAGTTGCCACACCGGTGGCCGTTATCATCGACCACAAAGTAGGGCATTACTGGCCTGGATATGTTGAGTCTGTTCCGTTGTATGTGATGGCCCAGGTCATAAGCAGGTTGAAGTACAAGAGCCTGCTAAGGGTGGAAAACCAGACCAAGACAGATTGATAAGATGGGCCAGAGCAGATCAAAAAAAGAGAGACGGGAGGTCAGGCTGCGCCAGGAAGGGCAATTGGCAAATAACAGTACTGATGAGAAAAGCATTGCTGGTCGGTTCACCACTCTATTAAGAAAGAAGGCAGTGACTTACACCTTAGCGGCCGGGTTAGCTCTTGCTGGGCTTGAGGTGGTAAGGGAACATATGCCATTTTGGACAGGCGCAGAGCCGGAATATGATATACACATTATATTCATGACTCACGGTAGTAAAGAACATGCGGCACATATATTTGAAGAAGTAGATAGATCAAAAGCGAAAGGGGAGCCAATAAAGTTACTTTTCACTGAGGACGCAGGAATGATGGATTCGAATTACGTCAATACTGTAAGAAGTTTAGACCATATAAGTTCAACAATAAGAAGGACCTATTCGCGTATGCTTGCAAATGGTCTTTCCAGTAGCAATGCAGAAGCAAGATGCATGAAGATTTACAGAATGGCGCTTCCAAAAGCCAGTGATTTTGAGGCTGAACTTGACGTCGGTTCAGCAATTCGAGGCTTGAAAATGTTGCCAATAGAAAGCTACCCGGAAAGTGCATCTACGCAATTCGATTCTTTCAACAAGACCACTCAAGAATTAAATGCAAGATTCAACGAATTAACTAGGACCAACGCCACATTAAAGGAATTCATGCTCTACTATATAGATGAAAGCAAATCCCATATGCAATTAGATAAGCTCAGGAATGAAAGAGTTGCCAAAGACCTAAGACAAAGATTTAAGGAGGCCGTTGAGCTATTCCCGGAACTAAGGTGGGAAAACCTGAACGGGAAGGAGTTGCGCGCCATAGGATTTATGGGTTCTATGCATAGATCCGTTTATTACAATGTTGATCTCTCATCGGATATGCGAATCAGCATGGAAGACTGTTACAATACAAACTCTATAGTAGATAGAGTATTTTATGAAGCGAGTAAAGAAGGCAAACCAAGAGCATTCACGCGAAAGGAGGCGTATCTTATCGCATTTGGTTCTATGTATTCAAAGTTCCTAGACGGCTTAGCGGCATACAAGCCTAGAGATTTTCAGGACGGCGTCAATCACGCTATGGTACTGAGTGTCGAGCAACTAGACGAAATCGCAAATCAATCAGAAAAAATAAGTGACGTCCATGCAAGAAACCTCTTTGTTTTGACGAGCATATTGGCTGGTAATCCTCAAACAAAATGATGTCAAACGTTCGAAAGAAACTTAGGACAATGCAATTACCAACATAAACAGCATCGGCTAGCGACATCGTAACAATTAAAAGCATTGCCAGGGATATATATTTGGGGGTAATATGGCATCAAATACTTCGGGAGCGCAGAAGCCAGGTAATCCATGGCGAGCTTGTCTATCATGTAGCTTATGCTCATCGGTCCCACCAGGCCTATGCCGGGGAACCCTTCTACGAAGGTCGCGCCCTCAAGGTCGACCTTTTTCAGCATCTTGATTTCCATCATACTAACACGCTACTATTGCCCAAATTCCTGCTAAATAACTATCGCTTCCCGTTGCCGACGCTCACGACAGAGTAGACCACCGAGTAGATGCACCTATTCTTCTTCAGGACACCGAACATCTTCCTGACCTTTGGGGCGTCAGCACGGACGTTAAGCACGTCTATGCAGCTCTCGGACCCGTGCTGGTGCAGCTCGCTCTTTATGTCGTCCTTGAAGCCGTGGAGCGTGTTGGAGACGTGATTCTTCTCCGACTCCTTGTAGGAGAGCACGAAGACGATCTCGACGGTGCCCTTCAGCCCCTCCAGCGCCTCGTAGTCCTTGACCAGGCTCTGCACGGCATCCCGAAGCAGCTTGGACCTGCTCTTGAAGCCCAGCCGCTTTTGAATCTCGGCAAGCCTCTTCCTAGTCTCGTCGTCTATTGAAATGCTGAGTATCTCCATTTGCCTAACCTATCTTTTCCTCTTTCGGTAAAAATCTCATCGCATCCAGCCTGATAAACCTTGAAAGGCCATTATCAAAATCAAGGAAGGCCTCGCGCCTCCTCAAATGTCTGAGATGCCTGTGTTTCTCTCTCCTTTGTTGCATGTCAAGCCTGTTGCGCCTGTGATGCATGTAATTTAATGAAAAGTGACTGTTATTATACCTATTGCTATTTCTGCCTCCTGTAGGTGAATCTGACGATGATGTAGAGCGCGAACACGATGCTTGTTATGAAGAAGCTCACAGGATACGGCTCGAAGAACGCGATAACAAGGCCGGCCCAGGTCGCAAGCAGGGCGATGGCGACGGAAATCATGATCGCATACACCGGCTTCTTGGTCAGCCTGACTGCCGTAGCCGCGGGAAGCACCATGAGCGCGAAGATAAGCAGCACACCGACCACCTGGACGGCAATCGCCACCGAAGCGGCGAGAAGGACCATGAAAATGGCGCCGAGGAGCACCGTTGGCATCCCCTTTGCCTCGGCCACTTCCTCGTCAAGCGAGGAGAACAAAATGGGCCTGTATACAACGGCAGCGACAAGGAGTATCGCAGCGCTTATGGCAATGGTCAAAAGGACGTTCCCTGTGCTTATCCCTAGTATCTCGCCGAACAGTATGGAATAGGCTTCGGTGGCGTATCCTGTGTACAGGCTTATGAACAAAACACCCAGGCCCAACATGAACGCAAGAACGGCGCCTATCTCGACGTCGCGGTGGGACGCGCGGTTGCCCAGTATGGCTATGCCAATGCCGCCTAATGTCGAGGCGGAGAGAAGACCGAGAACCGGGCTTATGCCCAGCAGCACGGCTCCCGCCGCGCCCGCGAACCCTATCTCGGCAAATGCATGCGTTGCAAATGCCGAGCGCCTCAGAATCACAAGGTACCCTATTATTCCCGCCACTATCGCGACAACTGTACCCGCCTCAAACGCATGCTGCATGAACTGGTACTTGAGGATCCCGAATAGGGAGGAAAACAAATTGATTGCGAGCGGCATCATGGCATCAGTCCTCGTGGTGATCCTCGGCCCCGCCTACGATCACTATGTTGCCAAGCGAATCGCGCAGAACCTCCACCCTTGTGCCATAAAGCTCCGTAAGCCGCTCGGAGGTGAGCACCTCCTCCGGCGTGCCGCTTGCGACCTTGCCGTTGGCGACGTATATGACCTTGTCCAGGTACTTTATGAGCGGATTTATGTCGTGGGCCACAAGGAATGCGGTCACGTTGCGTGACTTCACAACTTCATGAACGAGCCCCACCAGGTCCTTGATCCTCTTGAGGTCGAGATTGGAGAGTGGCTCGTCTAGAAGCAGCATCTCCGGGCTGCTGACCATCGCCTCCGCCAAAAAGACCCTCTGCAGCTCTCCTCCAGAGAGAGAGGCGAGTGATTTATGGGCCAGGTCTGTTGCTCCAACCGCCTTCAGCGCCTCATATGCGGCCTTCTTCTCATTAATGGAAGAAATGCTGAAGCCAAGGCGGTTTCCCGAATGCGCTAGTCGCACCAACTCGATGCACTCGATGTTGGTCTCGTTGTCGATGTTGTGTCGCTGCGGCACGTAGCCTATCCTCTGATTTCCCTTCCTTGGCTTGGCGTCGAATACCTTTATCGTTCCCTTGGAAGGCTGCAGAAGCCCCAATAGCAGTCGGAACATCGTGGTCTTGCCGGCTCCGTTAGGGCCTATGATTGCCACGAACTCGCCCCTCTTTACGCTAAAATGAGCCCCCTTCCAGACGACCTTGTCCTTGTATCCGACTGTAAGGTCGCTGGCCGAGACTACCTCTTCCTGTGGGGCCTTTCGATTCTGCGAAATACTCATCCACTTCACTGTCCCAGCGCGTTTGCGTTCAGCGCGTTCTGTATTCCGAGCAGCTCAGCGGTCATCCAGACCTGGAATGTCGTGTCTGGCGGCTGTATCGTCTCGGTAACACCTACTACAGTAACGTTATTCTCTATAGCTATTTGCTTCATCTGCGTTGTGAGCGGGGTGACTGTCTGCTCGTTGTAGACCAGCACGCTCACGTTTCCGCTCTCCAGCTGGTTTTCGAACTGCGTCACGCTCTGCACAGAAGGGTCCGTCCCCTCTGCAACCGCCTGCATGAATGCGGGCGGCGATATCAGGTCAAGCCCTGTCGCGTTGGCGAGGTAGACAAAGATGTCCTCTGTTGCTGCTACCTTCGTGCCGCCGAACTGCTGCTTTATCTCCGTCATTCTGCCGTCGACCAGCGCAAGCGACGCGGTGACGTTGGCATACTGCTGGTTGTAGTAGCTGGCATTTGCGGGATCTGCCGCGACCAGGTCTAGATACATCTGCTTTACTGTCTTGTTCACGTAGTTTGGATTGTACCACAGGTGCGGATTCGATCCGTTTGCAACACCAAGGAGGTCGGCAACGTTCAATACCGTCCTGTTCGGGTTGCTGCTAGCTGAAAGCAGCTTCAATGCCCAATCGTCGTAACCGACGCCGTTGACAATGACTATCTTTGCGTTAGATATCGACTTTGCGTCACCAGAGCTGGCCTCGTATTCATGAGGGTCGGCATTAGGATCCGTCACTACGCTAGTCACATTGCAATGTATCCCGCACAGCTGTCCCATGAGGCTTCCCCAGAAGTTCTCGGCAGCCACTACTTGCATCCTGCCGGACACTGTGCTGTTTCCAAGCGGGGCAGCTGGTTTGCCTGAATTCACGCCGGAATGGTACAGAAGCAATGCCACACCAGCTATCAGCACCAAAACGACTACCGCAGCAGCCATTATCGTCTTCCCTTTGTTGTCATTTGCCATTCTACCACTTCGTGTTTAGTTAATAACTATTATCAAATATGTTAATAACTTAAACCCAAATATTAATAAGCATTTCTGTTCGCCCTTCGGGAAAGGGGTACTTATAGATTAACTCAAAATTCTCTTCATCTGTGGTCCATTGCCGATAAAATACGTCAAGGGAGATCTGCTCAGGGCGGAAGTAGACATCATAGCCCACGGCTGCAACTGCCAGCAGACAATGGCGGCAGGCATCGCGGTTCCGATAGTGAGGGAGTTCCAGCAGGCAGAAAGCGCGGACAAGGTCTTCAAGCCTCAAAAGCCCGAGGAGCGACTCGGCCTAATTGACGTCGTAAAAGTCAACAGCTGGAACATAAGGTATGTCGTCAACTGCTACACTCAGCTTGGCTTCGGCACGGGTCTGCAGATAAGCTACCCTGCAATACGAAAATGCATGGAGCAGCTCCACGACTTCGCCTTGAAGAACAAGATGAGCGTCGGCATTCCCCAGATAGGGGCTGGCCTTGGCGGCGGAGACTGGAAGAAGATAGAGGAAATAATAAACGACGTATTCAGCGACATGGAGATAAGAGTCTACTACCTACACAGACGCTGAAATTGAAAAGTATAAACGCCAAGTGAGGGCGTATAACTTTAAGTTAAACTCCGAACCTACATGCGCTTACATATGCGTATATATGTGATTAAGTCTTCCTCTTGAGGAAGAATGTTATGCGCTGCTCATCCTCACTTTTCTCGTAGTCGTAATCCGTTATGATCCCAGAGACATGGGTAAAAATAGTCTCTGCCTTCTTTCGGGCGTTTCCGACCCCTGCGATTATGAAAGAGGACGGCTGGTTTGCC
>CAWCVI010000006.1:0-52925 GCA_963799075.1 uncultured Microcaldota archaeon
CTATCCTCCGGTTTCTGCTTCAATTACGCGCGTCTTCCCGCCGCGCAGGTCCTGCAGACCTGCCTGCTGTTGACGTGGTCGCTGCAGACCATCTTCCCGCACATCCTGCATGATTCCGACGCGACCTTTCCGCATATGTGGCACAGCCCCTTCATTTCCATCATCACACCTCGAACGATCCCTTTAGGAGCTCCCTCGCCTTCTCCCTCGAAAGGGGCTTCATCCCCCTCTTCTTGGCATAGTCGCACTGGTAAGCTATATAACGCTCCGTTACCTTTGTGCTGGGCTCTACCTCCTTGCACCTCTCTATGTACTCCACTATGACCTTCGTCGCCTGCTCCACGTCAAGCCCCCTGCTGTTCACCAGGTATGGCGCCAGAATCAGGTTGACCGTCCTGTGCCTCACGTCGGGAATCGGCGTCTTGAGCAGGTCCTCTATCCATGTCTCGCTGGCCGTCTCCCTCTTCCTCTGCGCCTCCTCCGCCCTTATCCTTATCTTCACCCCCCTGCAGTACTCAACCACCTCCTCCGGCAGCTCGTTGAGCCTTATCGGAAGGCCCTTCATTATCTCCTTCGCCACCGCCGCCGCGACGAACCCCTTCACCCTGCCCCCTGCCAGTATCACCGCTCCGCCGCCCAGCCTCTGGTTCACCAATTCATATCCCCTTCTCCTCGGCGCGCTCTTTATGTACTGCTCGAACCTTATCGCGAACTCGTCCGCGCCCTTGCCCTTCCCGGACCCGAACCTCCTCGCGACCTCCATCCCCATCTCCCTGCAGACCCTTATGGTTTCGTCGACCCCCGCCGCCTCGGCGGCCTCCGCCGAGCGCGCGCCCTCGGCCCTCGCGTAGGCCCTTATCAGGTTCCTGTCCTTCAGCGCGCTCAGCATCATCCTGGAATAGAGGTAGGTCATGACATAGTCGAGCTTGGAGTAGCTGAGCCTGAGCTCCGTGTAGGCGATCCCCCCGTTGACCGCCTGGTCCAGGTGGTCTCGGGCCCTGTCTAGGTACTTCCCCGATATCTGGTTCGGCTGCGCCGCCACCAGCTCCCTCGCCTCCCCGGAGAAGGGGTACCGGTACGCGAACTCGAGCCTTGCGCCCTCATCCATATATAGAATTATCATGCAATCTATATAAAATGTAGCTGACGAGATAAGATCCGATGGCCTCCGCAACGAAGAACACCATAAGCGTCTGGGTAGCGACCGCGGTGAGCCTCGGCGCGATAATAGGCGCCGGCATCTTCGTGCTCAGCGGCACGGCCATCGCCCTGGCCGGGAGCTATGCGATACCCGCATTCATAATGGTGGGGGTCGTGGCGCTCATGATAGGGCTCCAGATGGGCGAGCTCGGCTCCCTGATGCCGAAGCTAAAGGGGGCATCCTACTCCTACGCCTACAAGGCCTTCGGCAGCGAGCTCGGCTTCGTGACCGGGATCATGCTCTTCTTCAGCTACGCGACCATGGTGTCTGTGATATCGCTGGGCTTCGGCTCCTACCTCTCCAGCATGCTGGGCCTGCCCCTGTCGGTCGCCAGCATCCCGTTCGCGATAGCCCTCATAGTGGTGCTCGCGCTCGTCAACGTGCTCGGCATAAGGAAGGCCGCCAACGCCGACACGACCCTCGTCGTGGTGAAGATATTCATACTGCTCCTCTTCGCGTTCTTCGGGATACTGCTCGCCTTCGCGCACAACGCCAATCCCCTCTCGAACCTGGCCTCGGGAGGCGGGAGCCTGGGCGGGATATTCGCGGCCAGCGTCGTCATCTTCTTCGCCTATGCCGGCTTCCAGGCAGTCTCGTCCTTTGTGGAGAGGGTGAAGGGCGGCGGAAAGGGCGCGGCCAGGGCGATAGTGTATTCGGTGCTGATAAGCATGGTGCTCTACACGCTGATAAGCATGACCCTCCTGCTGCTGCTTCCCGCCTCCAGCTACAAGATAACCGCCGATCCGCTGGCCTTCGCGCTGCAGGCGTCCGGGGCCCCGTCCTGGCTGTTCCTCGCCGTCGACCTTGGCGCCCTCGTCGCCACCGCGTCGGCCGCCCTCGCCAGCCTGCTCTACTCGTCAAGGCTCGTCTACCAGATAGGCTCCGACGGCCTTCTGCCCAGGATAACGAGGAAGTACGACAAGGGGAAGGACGTGGCCATCAACGGGGTGATCCTGACGTCCATCGTCGCCGTCATCATGCTGTTCGCCGGTAACATCTACATAATCACCGCCATATGCAACGTCGGCCTGTTCATAGGTTTCCTCATGGTGAGCTTCTCACTGCTCCACTTCAGGAGGAAGGGCGCCAAGCCGCCCTTCAGGGCGCCGCTCTATCCCTACCTGCCCGTGATAACGATACTTGCCCTGCTGGCCTTCTTCGCCGGCCTGCCCCGCGAGGCGCTGGTGTTCGGGATGGTGATACTGCTGTCGCTGTTCATAGTCTACTACTCCCTCCGGGAGGTCGAGAAGAAGAAGCCGGTTAACATACGTCTGTTCAGGTAATCCCATGCTGATAGGAATCATTGGAGCGCCGAACAAGGGGAAGAGCACCCTCTTCTCGGCGCTGACCATGCACGACGTGGCCATCGCCGACTACCCCTTCACGACCATCGACCCCAACAAGGGCATCGCCTACGCCACGGAGAAGTGCCCCCACACCGAGCTGGGGATCCAGTGCAAGGCGAGGAACTCGCTATGCCTGGGCGGGATCCGCCAGATACCGGTCAACGTGATGGACGTGGCCGGGCTTGTGGAGGGCGCGCATATAGGGAAGGGCATGGGGAACAAGTTCCTCAACGACCTCGCGGCCGCTGACGCGCTGGTGATAGTCGCGGACGCCAGCGGAAAGACCGACGCTGCCGGAAACCCGGCGGCCGGCCACGACCCTGTGGACGACATAGAAATGGTGCAGGGGGAGCTGGTGGAATGGCTGTCCGACATAATAAGGAGGCACCTGAGGGCGATGTCGAAGAACCCCGACGGTATCGCGGCGCTCTGCGAGGTCCTCACGGGGCTGAAGATGAGCAGGCAGGCGATATCCGACGCGGTCTCCCGGAACGGGCTCTCTAAGTCGAAGATCGACTGGGACGACGAGGGGATCGGGAAGTTCTCCGCCACGCTGCTGGCGGCGTCGAAGCCGTGGCTGGTGGTGGCCAACAAGATGGACGTCGAGGGATCCGACCGGGCGGCATCGGCGCTGGAGGAGAAGTATGGGAAGGACAAGGTGTTCCGGATGTCGTCTGCAGTTGAGCTGGCCCTGGAGAAGGCGGAGAGGAGCGGCGCGATAAAATGGTCGGGCGACAGGGAGTTCACGATAAGCGCGAGCGCCACGCCGGAGCAGCAGAGGGCCCTCAACTACATGAAGCGATACCTCTCGGGCCACGGGATGGCGTCAAGGGCGCTGGTCAACAGGATCGTCTTCGGCCTTCTCGGCAACATGGTGGTCTATCCTGTAGAGGACGAACACAGGTACACGGACAGCATGGGGAACGTCCTGCCGGACGCTATCCTCCTCCGCAAGGGTGCGACCGCCCACGACCTGGCCGCGGCGATACACACGGAGATAGCTGACAAGATGCTCTACGCCATAGACGCGAGGAAGAAGATGAGGATCGGGAAGGATCACCAACTACAGGACGGCGACATAGTTAAGATAGTCAGCGCGGCAAGGTGATTAGTACCTCCTGGCGTGGGAGATTATGGCGAACAGCGGGGCCACGACGAGGCATACGATTATCGGCAGCGCGACCACGTACTCCACGAAGCCGCCGAGCGCGACCGACGACAGCACGCTGGTGTGGGTGCTGTTGGAGATTATGTAGAAGACGAATACCTCTATGAGGTAGATGACGCTGGCGTAGACGCCGTTTATCATCGCCCTGTAGGCCACGGTGTTGGCGTTCCCCCTGGTGGCGCCGGCCTTGGAGCCTATCCAGAGCGCGGCGAGTATCGGGAGCACGAAGATGCCGGGCACGTAGAGCGCGGCCGCCGCGAGCACGTTGAAGTAGGAGAGGTAGGGCGTGACTATGCCGCTGCCCTGGATCGCCGGGAAGACGAAGAGCTGGATTATCGCGGCGATGGCCACTAGTCCTATCCACAGCGAGATGGGCCCGCCCACGCTCATGTCCTCATAGACGTGGGACTCCTCGTCCGGACCCTTGCCGCTTCCCTTCCTGCTTTCGACCTGCTTCAACAAATCACATAATCCTATATCGCAAAATATATAAGCGTGTGAAACCATTATAAATCGATTGTCATGCCGGGACTTTACTCACCGCAGAACCAGGCAGGGGTTCAGAGCTTCTACGACGCCCCCACGAAGGGGCCGAAGATAGATCCGCGCTTCATACTGGTCGCCGTGATAATATTCACCGTAGCGATCCTGATAGCCGACCATCTCGCCTTCGCGCTCTAAGCTTCCAGTTTTATCCTATAAACCCCTATCCTGTCATAAACATGGTCTGAGCTTATTATCTCTCCATCGCAGAAGGCTGCATGGAAAGCGTCGAATATGCCGACTCCCCTATTCTGAATGAGGTTTACCGCCATCATTATTTTTGCTTTGTCGGCTCCGCTAATCCTGGCTATCTCCAAGACATTGCCTATAAGCTCCCCCAGATCCTGCTTAAGACGGTCAGAGATCAAGGCCAATTCGATTATCGTTGTCAAGGATGTGTATATCCTGCCCTTATATCGCTCATAGATGCCCAATGCCGATACCCTCAATCTGTCATTTGGAATGGACAAAGCAACAAAAAAATCAGTATCCGCATACGGCAATAGACCACCATCAACCCTATTTCTTGCTTATTTCAGCGAAAGCCTGCTCCTCTGCCATCTTCCTTATCTGCTTAATGGAATAGCGGTTCAATCCGGCTTTCCTGCCCCACTCCACCAAACCCTTTATCGGGTCTTTCGGCCTCGGCACCAATACTATGTCCCCAGACATCGGTACCACTATGAATCTCCTGCCATATTTCTTGGCCAACTTTTCACCTATCGTTACACGCCCTCTGCTATCCATCAAGACTTCTTCCATGACCTCACGGTATATTATGCAGAGCAAAGTATATAAGACGATGGGTAGAAATAGCTTTTAATGGGTAGATATATAATATTACCCATTAAGCTCTTGCCTGCACCGTTACCCCGATCCTAAATATGGGATTTTCCCTCAGGCAATCCTGAATATCTCCCTTCTCACTTCTGTTATGTCCCCTTTCTCGGCAAGTATGTAGAGGATAGTCTTCACCGCGTCCACGTCTATCCCGACCTCCGAGGCGATCTCCTCCGCCGCGACGCTCTTCCCCCTCTCGAGGACCCTCATTATCTTCGGGCCGTTCTTGTTTATGAAGCCCCTCAGCCCGATGTAGAACCTCTTGTCGAACGCGCGCGTCCCTATGACCAGCCCCTGCTTTATGCTGTCCTCCAGCGCCGCCGACGCGCTCGCCGCATCGGCCTCGTTCTTCAGCACGACGTAGCCCTTCGTCTCCAGGTCCTCTATGTAGCCGGCCTCCGATCTCTCCTCCCATTTCTTGACGGCATCCCTGTCGAGCTTCCTGACGGACGGCTTCTGCTGCGCCATTGGCATCGGGGCCACCGGTTTGGACGCCGGAGCCGCCTCCCCCGCGGCCTTTTGGACCCTCTTGCCGAACAGGTACTTTTCGTATATGCCCTTCGATATCCCGTACCTGTAGGGCTCCTTCTGGTCCTTGCGGTATAGCGTGATGAACCTCTTCTCCATGAGCTTCGAAAGGGTGGCCCTCTCGGCGGCGTTGAGTATCGAGTCCACCTTCTCCTTCGTCCTCTCGTTGTACCTCATGGTGTCGAGCTTCCTGAGGACGTCGAGCTCCCTCTCGCCCATCTCGGCCTCTCCGCTCCCCGCGCCCACGATTATGCTCCCGGAGACCTGCTCGGCCCCCTTCCTCGAAACGACAAAGCTAGCGCCGTCCCTCTTCGATAGCTCCAGCTCCTCCCCCTCCTTTATCCCGATCGAGTCCGCAATCTCGGGAGTGATAAGCACGTAGAACCTGCTCTTAGACTTCACCACTTTCGGCATCCCACTACCAGTATTAATAAATACCAATAATATTATTGTCTATCAGTATATAAATCTGTTTGGAATTGGTGCCATGGAATCACTCTTCTCAGAAATCAGGGCCGAACTGGAGCACTCCCTCTGGAACGCGGCCAAGGCGGCCGGCTACGAGACGAGCGAGTCCTCCGTGGGAGTCGAGGCGTCCAAGGCCTTCGGCGACGCCTCGTCATCGATCGCGCTGAAGCTGGCGAAGCAGACCAAGTCCAACCCCGCCAAGGTCGCCGAGAAGATAGCGTCGTCCGTGAAAAGCCCGGAGTACGTAACGAAGATAACCACGGAGAACGGCTTCATAAATTTCCACTTCGGGCGGACGCAGTTCGTCGACCTCTTCCTAAATCATGCGATCCTTGAGAAGGCGCTGAAGCCGGTCCCGCTGGACAGGAAGGTGATAATCGAGTTCCCGAGCGTCAACCCCAACAAGCCATGGCACGTGGGCCACCTGAGGAACGCCCTGATCGGCGACTGCCTGTCCAACCTCTACTCCGCCCTCGGCCATACGGTCGAGAGGGAGGACTACATAGACGACCTGGGGCTCCAGGTCGCCGAGACCGTATGGTGGTACCAGAAGAACAAGCTGTCAGGGATCAAGGGCAAGAAGTTCGACATGATGCTGGGCGAGGAGTACGTGAAGGCGAACGCCTACATCGCCGGGCCCGGCGAGGACGCCAAGAGGGAGGTGGCGAACGTCCTTTCGCTCATGGAGCAGCACGGGACCTACGAGTCGAAGCTCGCCCGGGAGATGGTCTCCCAGTGCGTCGAGGCCCAGTACCAGACCGCATTCGCATTCGGCGTCTACCATGACCTCATGGTGTGGGAGAGCGACATAGTGCACGAGAACCTCCTCCAGAAGGGCCTCGAGCTCCTGAAGAGGAGCGGGTTCGCGAAGCTCGAAGGCGACGGGGAGTACAAGGGCTGCATGGTGATAAACCTCAGGGAGGCCGCGGAGGGGTCGAAGGAGCTCTCTGGCCTGACCAACTCGGTGAAGGTGCTGGTCAGGAGCGACGGCAACGCCACCTACCTCGCGAAGGACATCGCATTCCACATGTGGAAGTTCGGCGTGCTGGGCGACAACTTCAAGTACTCAAAGTTCATCGAGAGGCAGCCGAACGGCAACCCTATCTACACAACCTCCCCCGAAGGCCAGAGGATGTCGCTGGACACCGCCCACACGGCGGTCAACATCATCGACGTGCGGCAGAGCCACCCGCAGATGATAATGCGGCTGGCGTTCGAATCCATAGGCAAGAAGGGGATAGCCGAGAACATAAAGCACGTCGCCTACGGGGAGGTGGAGCTCGAGTCGGGCGGGCTCTCCGGGAGGACGGGCAACTGGATGGGCTACAGCGCCGACGAGATGCTGACGGAGGCGACCACAAGGTCGAGAAAGCTCATATCGTCCAGGTTCGACTTCGGCGATGCTGAAAGGGAGAAGGTCGCGGCCGCTGTCGCGCTCGCCGCGATAAAGTTCGAGTTCCTCAAATACGGGATAGAGAAGAAGATAGTCTTCGCCTGGGACAAGGCCCTCAATTTCGAGAGCGGGTCCGGCCCCTACCACCAGTACATGTGCGCCAGGGCGAACAGGATACTGGAAGAGGCGCCGTCCGAAGGGGCGAAGCCCGACACCTCGGGGATAAACGAATACGAGTTCAGGCTGGCCAAGCTGATGTCCATGGCCCGGTCCATGGTCGAGAAGGCCTGCTCCGAGGGAAGGCCGAACGTCATAACCGACTACCTCAACGACCTCTCATCCGAGTTCGCCAAGTTCTACGAGAACTGCCCCGTTCTGAAGGCCGAGGCGGGGAAGATGGGCCTGCGCCTCGAGATCACGAGGATCTTCAGGGAGACCTCGGCATCGATGCTCGGCCTCCTGGGGATAGAGGCGCTCTCGAGGATGTGACTCCTTAACGGCCGCCCCGCTCAGACCTATCTCCTGAGCTTCAAGACCAATGTCCTGAAGTTTTCGGATAGATAACCCAAGTACGACTCAAGCCGTTCAGGGAACATGGGGCTATTTTCAAGACCGTCAAATCTAAGAACAGTACCAAGGTTAACGGGCGTGTACTCTTCTACCTCCAATCCTTTTTGCCTTAAGAACTCCATCTGCTTCTCGCGGTTGGGGAAGAACTTCTCGTAGTCAACCCCGAGTTTCTCTTTTATCTTGCCGAAATAAGCTTTAAACGCTGGATCATATCCCATCAAGGTTTCTATAAACTCCCTGTTTCGCATTGACAGATCGGTCGCAATCCAAAGACTATCTCGCCTGATCCCCAAGAGCCTTTTACCGGCGTCGACGTACTTATCAAATCCCTCCTCTGTCTGGTAAACCATAAGTCCGGCATCTAAAATACCAATGGGCCAGTAATTTCGCTCCCAGAGCATTTCGGATACCGAATCTATGCCCTCTAGCGTTATTGCATCCATCTTGGCAAATAAGAGCCGACCGTCTGGCCTAATACCCAAATCATTTGCTATCTTAGCACAAAGTTGTGGTTTGGACTCGAAATCCTGTGAGATGTCAGTTTCGATGTACTTCACGGGCAGGGCTCTTGTAATGTTGAAACCAAATGGGTACATACCTGCGGCACGCTCTACAAATTTATTGATTTTGCCTGAACGCACGAGTTGTCTTACAATCGTATCTGCTCCCTCATACCTTGCCCTAAGGAGCACGGCCTGTTCCGGACTGATGTTATTTCCCCCTTTCGAAATCAGCCAACTCTGCTCATCCTGTTTAACTGACCTTATGCCAGCTATAAATTCCCTAGCTAAAGGGATGCCGCCCATCGCATAGGCCTCAAGGGTTATCATGGCCGTATCCGATATGGCCCTCTTGTCTGCACCCGACCCATGCCCTGCTAAACTGGCTACCTTTTCCATTTTATCACAGAACTAGCACAGGTTCAAATATATTAAGCTTCCAGGCGCATTCTGCCGTGCCCTGCGATGGGCTTATAAAAGTTAAGAATATACTATATGCGTGTGGGCCTGTAGCTCAGCTTGGATAGAGCGGCATCCTCCTAAGGTGAAGGTCGTGGGTTCAAATCCCACCAGGCCCGTTCGGTGAGATCATGCCAAATGGGAAAGGGAAAAGGAGCAACGGATTGGGCGGGAAGGAACCCGTCTTCATAGTGAAGCCCGTGGCCCGGGGCCACGGCCTAGACTACCTGCACGTCACCCTGGTGGTGCTCGTCGTGGTGCTGGTGGGGCTCGCCTTCGCGCTCGCCTACTCCAAGCCGGCGAACCTGGTCTCCTGCCAGGGCAACTCGTCGGGAAGTTGCGGATCCCCGCAGCACAACCAGTCCCAGGTCCTGGCGGCGGCCGACCACGCGCTGGTCTACTATTCGTCGCTCAACACATCACTCTCGCTGCTCCCCTACTACTCGCTGGTGAACCGGTCCACCGCCTCCTACGTCCCGTCCGGGAAATACTGGCTGGTCATCATCCCATACCTGAGCCCGTTCAACAGGAACACGATCTACAACTTCTCCATGCTGATCTCCGACTCCAACCTCTCCGTGAGGAACGCCTTCGTCAACAGCGTCACCCCCTCCGCCAAGGGCGGCGAGAGCGTGGCGGCCCTCGGCACCGTAGGCATAGACGACCTGGCGGCCTGCAACGTGACAAAACCCATACCTGTCTACCTGATAACCGACCCCTACGCCCCCGGGGCGTTCGCCGCCCTGAGGAGCGCGCTCAACGCCAGCTCCCTCTACGGCAACAGCATAGCCACCAAGTACTTCGTGGTGTTCAGCAGCTACGCGATATCCAGGTACCCCGGCTTCGGGCTCCAGCAGACCCAGCTCCTGGGCGACTACATGTACTGCGCCTCGAGGCAGCGCAACTTCGGCCAGTTCGTCTCCAACCTGAGCATAGCCTACACCGGCCAGCCGCTCAACAACCTGACCCTCTACGACGTGGCGGAGGGATCTTCGCTCAACACCGGCTCCCTGGCGGCCTGCCTGGACAACTCCTCCCAGACCATAAACTACCAGGCCCAGCTCGCGGCATCGTACAACATAACCTCGACCCCGCAGTTCATAGTGAACTGCAAGTACCTCACCCTGCCGCAGACGCTCGACTACGCGATAAACTACTCGCTCGGCAGGAAGTGACGGGGGCGGTGTGACGTATCTGATACTCGGCGTCGACCCGGGAAAGACGGTCGGGGTGGCATGCCTCGACCTGAGGGGCAGGCTGGTCTTCAGCGGGCACTACCCCAACGAGAGCCTGGAGTCGGTGATATCCGAGGTTAAGAGGGTGGGGACGCCCATCATAGTCGCGGGCGACAGGGCCCAGCCCGGCGAGTTCGTCAGGAAGGTGAACGCCACATTCGGCGGCCGCCTCTTCTCCCCCAGGAGGGAGTCCAGCCTCGAGCTGAAGCGGAGGCTCGGGAGGTCGGCGACCCTGGCCAACCAGCACGAGTGCGATGCCTACTCGGCCGCGCTGGCGGCCTACAACCACTACGCCAACAAGTTCAACCAGATAGACCACCTGGGCATTGGAAGAGGGAAGGAAGAGGAGGCCGAGAGAATAAAGCGCCAGGTGGTCCTAAAGCGCTCCATATATGAGGCGCTGACGGGAAAGAGAGCGAACAGGAGATGAGGCAACGGAGGGAGGTCGGGACGGGCCTAACGATATCTTTTAATACCCAGCGCAGATAATATAACCGGCGATAGTATGGTACAAGCATATTGCGTTAAGTGTAAGGCGAAGCAGGAGATGAAGGACCCGAAGGAGGTCACCATGAAGAACGGGAAGAAGGCCACCCAGGGAGCATGCCCTGTATGCGGCACAAAGATGTTCAGGATAGGGGGCTGACTCCTATCTCCTGAATTCCGGCCCTTTCCCAGCTATTCCTTTCGCAGAAAACGGCTAACCCTTCAGGCATGCCTCCACAAAGCCCCTGAAGAGCGGGGCGGGCCTAAGCAGGCTGCTCTTGAACTCCGGGTGCGCCTGGGTCCCCACGAAGAACCTGTGCTTCGCCTCCGGGAGCTCCATGAACTCGACCAGCTTCCCGTCCGGGCTCATGCCGCTGAACACCAGCCCCTTCTCCAGAAGCCTGGAATGGTAATCCGGATTAACCTCATACCTGTGCCTGTGCCTCTCGGAGACCTCGGGCGAGCCGCCGTAGAGCCTCCTGACCAGCGTCCCCTCCTTCAGCAGGGCCCTGTAGGCGCCCAGCCTCATGGTCGCGCCCTTGTCCGATATCTTCTTCTGCTCTGGCAGTATGTCTATGACCTTGTGCCTGGCCCCGGGCTCCACCTCGGTGGTGTTCGCGCCCTCGAGCCCGCAGACGTTCCTGGCGTATTCCACCACGGCGAGCTGCAGGCCGTAGCAGAGCCCCAGGAAGGGTATGCCATTCTCCCTGCAGTGCCTTATCGCGGCTATCTTCCCCTCGACCCCGGTGGAGCCGAAGCCGCCCGGTATTATGATGCCATCGTATCCCCCCAGTATCCTCTTGACGTCAGCGGAGCCGCCCTCCAGCCCCTTCGAGTCGACCCAGCCGAGCTCCACCCTGGCGTCGCAGGCCGATCCGGCATGCCTGAGGGCCTCGTTGATCGATATGTAGGAGTCGGCGAGCCTGTAGTCCCCTATGTCCAGGTATTTCCCCACTATCGCGACCTTCACCCCTTTTCTCGGCCTGGTTATCCTGTCCACCGCCCCCCTCCAGGCGGCCCAGTCTGGCTCCTTCTTCCCTTCGAGCCCGAGCGTCTTCATGAGCTTGACCGCCAGCTCCTCCTTCTCCAGCTCGAGCGGTATCACGTATATGGTGTTCGCCGTCCCCTCCCCCACCGCGTCCGGCATGGAAATGACGCTGCCCGAGCTGAGGTTCGAGTAGACCTCTATCTTCCTCTTCCTCACGCTGTCCAGCGCCTTCTTGCCCCTGCAGAGTATGAAGTCCGGCTCTATCCCGTTCTCCAGCAGCAGCTTGGCCGACAGCTGGGTCGGCTTGGTCTTCATCTCGTCGATGTGGCTCGGTATCGGGAGGTAGGTGACCAGCACGTAGGCGACCTTGTCGCGCCCCAGCTTGTGCTCCAGGCTCTTGGCCGCGAAGAGGAACGGAATATTCTCATAGTCCCCGACAGTTCCGCCTATCTCGACTATCGCGATGTCATAGCCCTCGCTGGCCTTCTCTATCCTCCTCCTTATCTCGTTGGTGATGTGGGGTATGAACTGGACAGTCTCCCCCAGGAACTCCCCCCTTCTTTCGCCCTCTATGACCGTCCTGTAGACCTGGCCGGTCGTTATGTTGTTCGCCTTTGGTATCGAGATGTCCAGGAACCTCTCGTAGTTCCCCAGGTCCTGGTCCGTCTCCCCGCCGTCCTCGGTGACCCAGACCTCCCCGTGCTCGGTGGGCCTCAGGGTTCCCGCGTCGCAGTTTATGTAGGGGTCTATCTTGACCGCCGTGACGCTGAAGCCGTGCTCCTTCAGCATTTTGCCTATGGAAGCAGATGCGACCCCCTTCCCGACGCCCGAAATGACTCCTCCAACGACTACGATGTAGCGGGTCATCGCACTCTTTCATTATTGAAGCGATATAAAGCTTTCCCCTGCTACCCATTCTGCCAGGTGGGCAAACGTTACCTCTTCTCCACCATCGCGCCCCAAGGGCCCACGACGGGGCGCAGGGAAAGCGCACGGATTATAAAATCTCCCATCCATCCATTATGGGAAGGGGGAAGCGATGCCGGTGCGACAGGGAACGAAGGAGTACACGGTCATGAAGGAGCTCCTCGAGGGGAGCGAGACCCCCGGAGTCGAGATGGTCGAGAGGAGGAGGGGCGGGGCCAAGTGGCTCGGCATCGCCCACGCCTACGCGACGAACCAGAGGATAATCATAGTGAGGGTATACCCCCTGGGCCTGAGGACCAGCATAAAGATCATAAGGTACAGGGACATAACTGAGGTTAAGGTCGAGCGCGGCCTATTCTACTGCAAGATACACTTCGCGCTCCAGGGGGAGGGCCAGGAGGGCGACTCCAGCAAGAAGTGGTTCCTGGGCCTCAGGTACCCCGAGGCAGTGGAGCTGATAAAGTTCATAAACCGCATGGGAGCCAAACTGCAAGTAAGCGACCGAGCCGGGTGATTGAATGGAAAAGCAAGAACGCATATTCCTGAATTCGGTGTCCTTCGTCCTTGGATTCACCCTGGTATTTTCGATACTGGGAATACTGCTCCAGACCTTCCTGTCCCACATATCCTTCCAGGCCATGGGCCTCATAAGGATAATGGGCGGGGCCATCATACTGGCGTTTGGCCTCCTCCTCATCGCATCGTCCCGCTACATCATACCCGTCTTCTCCCAGGGCCACGGGATAAGATTCAAGAGAACGGGGAACAGCTTCGCTTCGTCATTCCTCTTCGGGCTGGGCTTCGCGATGGGCTGGACCCCGTGCGTCGGCGCGATCCTCGGGTCGATATACGCGCTCGCCGCGACCTCACCCAGCGTGGGATTCCTTTTGCTCCTCTCCTACTCCCTGGGCCTCGGGATACCGTTCCTCATATTCGGCGCTTTCATATCAAGGCTTTCCGGCTTCATGAATCGGATCAGGAGGTTCCTCAACTACTTCAACATAGCCGCCGGCCTCCTGCTGGTCGCGATAGGGGTCCTTGTGGTTACCGGCTATATAGGCCTGCTGGCTCTCTTCCTCGTCGGTCCGGGCAGCTCTATGCCGATGTCCGACAACCTCAATTTCCTGGTGGCAATCCTGGCCGGGATACTGACCTTCCTCTCCCCCTGCATACTGCCGCTGGTGCCGGCATTTTTCTCATACATGGCCGGGACGGCGGCCGACGAGGCAAAAGAGGCAAAAAAATGAACGACGAAAAGGAAAGAACAAGGCCATTTAACCTGTACCTGCTGGTATTCGGGGTGCTGGCGGCGATAATAATCCTAGCGGCGCTTTCCACGGCCGTGTTCAATAGGGGCGCGCCCGCGCCGAACGCCACCGCCGGAGCGAACCTGTCGAACTACGGGCCCGCGCCCCCGATCATCGGCATATCGGCATGGGTCAACTCGCCTCCGCTCAACATCTCCGGCCTGAGGGGCAAGGTGGTGCTGGTGGACTTCTGGACCTACTCCTGCATAAACTGCATACGCTCGATACCGCACCTCAACGCATGGGAGAGCGAATACGGGGCCAACGGGCTCGTGATAATCGGGGTGCATACGCCCGAGTTCGCGTTCGAGCACAACTACACCAACGTCGCGTCGGCCGTCAAGAAGTTCAACATAACGTACCCGGTGGCGCTCGACAACAACTACGGGACCTGGGACGCTTACGGGAACGAGTACTGGCCCGCGGACTACCTGATAGACGGCAACGGCAGCATCAGGTACGTCTCGTTCGGGGAGGGCGGATACAACCAGACAGAGCAGGCGATAAGGGACCTCCTGCAGCAGGCGGGCCACAAGATACCGTCCCGCATGACGAGCGTGCCGGCCAGCGTGAACTTCACCGGCATAGGCACGCCGGAGATCTATCTGGGCTTCGCGAAGTCGAGGCAGGCCATCGGCGGCGGCGAAACCCTCGAGCCGAACAAGACCATCACCTACTACCCACTCAAAATAGACCAGCCCAACCTGGCATACCTGTCCGGCAGCTGGTACGACGCTCCCGACAGCGTGATAGGGTTCAACGGCTCGAGGGTATACCTGATATACACGGCGAAGAGCGTGAACATAGTGGCGAGCGGGAACGGCAACCAGAGCGCGGTGACGATAAAGCTGGACGGCAGGGGGCTCAACCAGTCCTGCCTGGGCAGCGACGACGTTCTTGCGAACGGCAACGCCACCGCCACGATAGGCGCAGCCAGGCTCTACAACCTTGTGTCGGCCCCGTCCTATGGCACGCACACCCTGGAGATAGACGCCGGCCCGAGCTTCAGGCTCTACACCTTCACGTTTGGGTGACGGGATGGCGACAGGGGCAATAGTCCTCGGCGGCGGGTGCTTCTGGTGCACCGAGGCGGTCTTCAGGCTCTTCAAGGGCGTCCTGGGCACTGAGCCCGGCTACGCAGGCGGAACGGTCCCGAACCCCACCTACGGGCAGGTCTGCGGCGGCCGAACGGGCCACGCCGAGGTACTCAAAATCGACTACGACCCCGAGATAATCACCCTGGAGACGATCCTCGACGTCTTCTTCACCATGCACGACCCCACCAGCCTCGACAGGCAGGGCGCCGACGTGGGAAGCCAGTACCGCTCCATCCTACTATACACCACGGTGGAGCAGCTGGAGGCGGCGGAGAGGTTCATAAGGAACCTGCAAACCGGGCTTCCCAATCCCATAGTCACCGAGGTAAGGAGGCTCGACAGGTTCTGGCCCGCCGAGGAGCACCACAGGCGCTACTACGAAAAGAACAGGTTCGCGCCCTACTGCCTGGCGGTGATCGGGCCGAAGATCGCGAAGGTCAAGAAGAAGTACGGGATGCTGTGACATTTATAAGTCTTGCCGCTTCTATTACCGTGTGATTTCATGAAGTCCGGTCCTGTTGCGAAGGGAAGCACGGTCAGGGTTGAGTACATAGCGAAGCTCGCCGACGGCACGGTGGTCGACAAGAGCGAGGGGAACGGGCCTCTCGAGTTCACCGCCGGAGCTGGCGAGATGATCCAGGGGTTCGACGAGGCGGTGATCGGGATGAAGCTGGGCGAGGAGAAGACCGTGACGGTGCCGCCGGAGAAGGCCTACGGAACTGGAAGGGGCCATCCCCTGGGCGGGAAGACCATGGTCTTCTGGATAAAGGTAGTGGGAATCTCCTGAGCGGGCTGCGGACGTGCAGTCCTCCTGGAACTATACCCGTATGCTAAGGTGGTCTGGCACCTCAACCGGAAGGTCTTCAGCGACCTCCTCCAGCGCCTTCTGCCTCCTTACCTCGACAGGGTCAATCCCCCTGGAAGCCCTGATCTCCTGAACCCTAACCTTGTACTTCGGAAGAAGGAAGTCCTGTTCCTCCCTGCTCAGACCTTTCAAAATGACACCCCCCTTGTCCCCGGAGCTCACCGCCACAAGAATGCCATCCGGCAGCTCGGTGACCTCAAGGCCCAAAGGCGGGAACATGACGATTATGGATCGGTATAATTCCTCATCACGCGGATCTCCCCTTACTCTTTTAGTCTTGAAAACAACCGAAGAGCCAGCTGACGCCGTATAGTTGTAGAGCGATGCGGATCTGGGCATAGGGTATGTCGCCGAAGCATCAAGGATCCGCCTCCCTATCCTCTCCAGGCTCATTGGCAGGGCGGAAGTCCTCTCACTCTCCGC
This sequence comes from uncultured Microcaldota archaeon, assembly GCA_963799075.1. GTDB lineage: Archaea > Micrarchaeota > Micrarchaeia > Micrarchaeales > Micrarchaeaceae > JAJYUY01. The sequence goes on from CAWCVI010000006.1 coordinate 16,345, forward strand.
GAGCGCCTGCATATGCTTGAAAATCGCCGCTCCCTCCTGCTGCAGGAAGGAGAAAAGGCTCATATACTCTTGCTTGCCGTTCTTCTTCAGTGGAACCTGCAGAGTCTGCGTCTTCTCGAAGGTAAGCTTTCCGTGCCCATTGATTTCCGCTAGCAGCCTCTCCGAATTCTCTATCGGCAGCCATCCGGGGCACTTTGTCGCCACCGAAAGCTTTTCCTCGAGGAGTCGGAGCTCTCCCTCGTCCGCGAACAGCTTAGCTATCCTATCCCTCGTTTCCATGGCGCTGGTTATCATGAAAACGCTTGGGTACTTGGCCAGCAGGAGCTTTGCACCTATGACATCGGCATGGCTTCCAAGAAGTTCGTAAACGTGCTCCCTCGCCCTATACATGACCGGGGGTATCGCGGAAAAGCTGTCCGGATCAAGGGTCTCGAATAGCGATATCATCAGGCCCGGGCATATCCTGGCACCCATCTGCGTAGCCAGCTTGCCGTCCGGTATGTGCGAGATGACCTCGGCGACGAAGACGGCGGGATCAAACTCCCTTCTGACCATCAGGCTGAAATTTCCCCTCTGCATGTGCCTCTGATGCGTACCTGTCCTCACGGTTTTGGGCACGGGATTGGCCTTGGGTTGCACTCGTGCTATGAGGTCATGGGCGACGCTTTCCAAGCTCCTCCTCTCTGGCCCGACCTGCCCTAAGCTCATGACCCTCTGCATACTCCGGGCGATGCTCGCCCGCCTCTCCTCTTGCTCGGCCCGCGCCAATTCTGGGGCCTTCTGTATATTATGGGTGGCGTATGGCTCCCCCTTTTCCGGTGCAACCAAACTTTTTACCTGTTCACGCCTAATCCCGGAAGCATTGCCATTTCCTGTGGAATGCGCAACCCCTCCCTCAAGTCCGTATCTCTTCAGAAATGCAGATGCAACGCTCACAATACCCCCTGAAAACTCTTGCGCCAATCAGATATATAAACCTTGTTTGCAGGCAGTTTCCATCAGAACAGCGCCTTCAGCCTGTCGAAGCCGTATGAGACGATCACGCTGCTGCCCGTTATCGTTATTATCGCAGGTATGGGGTTGAGCGTGAGTATCGAGGTCGCGATGCCGCTGGCGACCAGTATCTTGGAGAGCGGGTTGTTCACTATGTCCACCACCCTCTGCTTCAGGTTAGTCGGGACCTTGGTCCTGGCGTCCAGCTCGGCCACGCAGACGCCGTCCCTGAACAGCCTGACGTGCTTGTCCTCCTCGCTGGCCAGTATGCACACCACGTTCCTCATCCTGCTCGTCCCGGCGGCGAAGGCGTGCCTCTTCCCGTGGCCGATGACGGTGCTCTGCCTTTTCAGCGTAACCCCGAACTCCTTCAATCTTCCTTCCCTGTCTATTATCGTGGCCCCGTCCAGCTCGGCCAGGTGCTTTATCAGGGGCGCGTCCTTGGCGCCCATAACCGAGAGCGCCTTCCCTCCTGCCGTCCGGACCGCGGGAAAGACCTTGGTGTAATAGCCGCTCCCCGCATCCCTGTCGAGCTCCACCACAAACAGGCTGCCCTGGCTGACTGTCTTGAATGCGAGCTCCAGGCAGGAACCCATGACCCTCTTGTTGGCGACCGTCCCGTTTTTCAGGGTCAGCGCGTCATGCTTTTCCTTCAAAAGCCTGCCTATGGGGTCGTCCATGTCTCCACTTGTCGTCGTAAATGCTGAAAAAGGCACCTCGCCCGATCCAGCTGGTCGTTAATAGCTACATTGCTACCTTATTTAAATAGTTCGTGCCATCGTTTGTAGTGGAAGTACGACGAGGCGATTCGATGGAAGGGAAACGGTTCCAGAGGAGGAGGGAAGACTTCACCTGCGAGTTCTGCGGGGCGAGGGTGAAGGGGACGGGCTTCACCGACCACTGCCCCGTCTGCCTCTGTGGCAAGCACGTCGACAACAATCCCGGGGACAGGGCGGCCACATGCAGGGGCAAGATGGTCCCCGAGGGTGCCGAGTACAGGTCGGGCGAGTTCACGATACGCTACCGGTGCGTAGTGTGCGGGAAGAGAGCCAGGGTAAGGGCGGCAGAGGGCGACGCCAGGGAGCTGCTGCTGAAGCTGGCTACTCCGCCGAAGGGATAGACACCCCTCTTGGCGGAGCCCTGGCTACGCCCTGCTTGCTCCGCCGCCGCATCTCCTGTGCATCAGCCCTTCGCCTTCTTGGCCGTCCTCTTTCTCCTCCTGTAGACGACCACGCCGGCTACGATTATCACTATGGCCGCCACCGCCACTATCTCTATTGTGGAGCCGCCGTAGCTGGTGCTTACCACTGGAACAAAGTAATTATTCGAGCCCGAGAACTGCTGGCTGGTGGCGCCGTTCGGCTGCTTCCATTGCTCATAGATGGTCACTGGGTAGTTGCCCGGCACTCCGGAACTGTCCACATTGACCAGGAAGGTCAGGTTCGCGGAGGCTCCGGGCGGGAGGTTGCCGATGTACGCTGTGCTCGCAACCGGCGTTATCGGGTACGATGTTTGCAGGCTCAGCTGCAGCTCGCTGGCATTGCTGGTCCCGCTGTTTGTCACCCTAAAACGGACAGGCACATCTGTTGCACCGACCTTGACTCCAGAGCCCACGGATCCGATCGTGAACTGTGCTGATGGCGCTACGGAAAGGCTTATGTTCTGGATGGTGTTGAACTTCTGCTGCAGCTTCGAAGAATAGTACGTTATGTTGGCAACCATATTGGTCTGGCCGGTGCCCTGGGCGGAGACCAAAAGCGGCTCGCTCACGGAAGAGCCCTGGGTCAGGTTCGATATGAAGAATGTGCTTACCGAACTGAGGATGTTGACGCCATTCCCCCCTCTGACAGTGACGCTCACGTTCCTAGCGGCGCCATAGCCTATATTCTCTATCAGGAGGCCTATGGTCTGATTGTATCCGGAGTAGAGCGCTGCGGGCTGGGGGCTCGAAGCCACCACTTTTATCTCAGGCTTGTTATTCACGTAGAAGCTGACCGGCATGGGCGCGGAGGCGATCTGGGTTCCTGTCGCCGCATACACGAAATACTCGGTCATGAAGGTGACCGTATAAACCCCGGAAGGTATCGTGTTGGGTATCCCAATCGTGTAAGTGTAATACTTTTGGTTGATGCCAGGGTTCAGCTGCCCGACGGCATAGCTGCTCAGCGGAGAGACGTTGAGGAGAGGGTAGCTGCCGCTAGGCTGCAGGCTTGTGCCATAAAGCCAGTCCCCGTAGGCGTTGTACAGCTGGAACCTTATCGTTGCGTTGCCGCCGGCCACAACCGGATTCGGGGACACCGACAGGTTGACCATGGAGATCGAGTTTTGATACTGCGCACCGACCACGCTGCTCAGGATTGCCAGGGCGGCAAACGCCAGAAGGAAAGACCTTGTTTTCATTCATTTCACCAATAATCATAAATTTCATGCATCATAGCTGCTTGCTTGTATTCTTGAAGAAGACGTAGGCCAATGCCATCATCACTGCAGTGAAGGTAAGCAGTATCAGCGTGGTTGACACCAGCGTCGCTGTTGGCAGGGCCCCCTTTATCATTATGTCCCTCACCGCATTTACCGCGTAGGTCAGCGGATTAATCTCCACAATCGGCAGGAGGAAGTGGGGGAGCAGGGTAACCGGCACAAACGCACCCCCCAGGAACGCCACTGGCATGGTTATGGTCTGGGCTAGCAACGCGTAGGTCTGGGCCTGCTTTGTTCTTACCGCAAGCGCTATGGCAAGGGCGCTGAAACCCAGCCCGACAAGGAATATTATCCAGATTAGTTCAAGGAACCCGATAATCCCTGCGGCGATGGTGGCTCCAAGCAGCAGGCCTATGGCCAAGCCTATATAGGCCGAGAGGATTGACTGAAACGTACCATATCCTATCTTGCTTAGGAGGACGGAAAACTTGTTTATCGGGGTCGTTAGGAACGCCTTGAGGTTTCCCATGTCCCGGTCGCTCAGCAGCGTAAGGCCCGAACTGAAAACCGCACCGAATGTGGCTACCATCACCAGAAGTCCGCCGACCACAAAGCTGAGGTAGTTGCTGTCGGCTCCGTAGGCATAGTTGGTTACCACGGACACAAGGCTGCGGCCTGCTCCTGGAACGCTCTCCGCTGCCGTACTTGCACCCAGCTGCGCTGCCACCGAATCCACCGTCGCGCTGGCAACCTCCGCAGACTGCGGCTGCGAGTTGTCGAGGTAAACGAAGATGCTCTGATCCGAGCCGTCCGTGAAACCTTTGGGTATAACCACCACCGCGGCAACCGTGCCCTGCGAGAGGAGAGACATCGCCTGCTGCTGTGTCGTCTGGCTCACGATGGCAACTCCGTTCCCCTTTTGGAGCATGTTCATGAAATTTAGCGCATGGAGCCCGTTATCGTAGTTAACGACGGCTATGGGCACGTTCTTTGCCGAGTTTCCGAAACTGCCAAGCAGGAATATGAAGATCAGCGGAAATATCAATGACCTGATGAGGTTCACGCGCAGGTTCTTCTTGAATATCAGCATCTCCCTGAGGAAGAGGGTGTAGGTGTCTCCGATTAGGCCCATGCTATCTCCTCCTTCCCATCATGGCGCCCCTGCCTCCTGTGAACTCCCCTGTGGTGTCCCTTACCTCCGAGCCCGTCAGCTTGAGGAAGACATCGTCCATGGTCGGTTCATGCATGCTTATGTTCTGTATCGGTATCTTGCTGGATGATATCGCCCTCAGGAGCTTCTCTATCTTCTCGGTGGTCCTGCTTCCGCCTGGAGCCATTACCTTGTTGGTAAGAACCTGCGGCTCGAGCCCCACCTTCCTGAAGACAGCCGCGACCCTCTGCAGGTCATCCTTGTCAGCGGATACCTCTATTATGCTGCCCCCCCCTATCTTCTGCCTCAGTTCGCTGGGCGTGCCGAGCGCTATGAGCTTTCCGTGGTCAATTATCCCTATCCTCTGGCAGAGCTGGTCCGCCTCCTCGAGATATTGGGTCGTCAGCAATATGGTTATGTTCTGCTTCTTGTTTATCTCCCTCAGCAGGTTCCAGATCTTCGTCCTGTTCTGGATGTCAAGGCCTGTCGTGGGCTCGTCGAGCAGGAGCACTTTTGGCGCATGCATCAGCGACTTTGCGGTTTCCAGCCTCCTTTTCATACCTCCGGAGAAGGTCCCTGCGTAGGCGTGCCTAAAGCTGGAGAGGTCGGAAAGTTCGAGCGCGAAGTCTATGCACTTCTTCAGCTCTTCGGGGGGGATGCGGTAAAGCCTACCGAATATCATCAGGTTCTGCTCCGCGGTCAGCTCTGGTTCCACCACCGTCTCCTGCGTGACTATGCCTATCTCATTCCTGGCCCTCTCGGGGTACTTCTCCATGTCCACGCCATTGACGAGCACCCTGCCGGATGTCGGCTCAAGAAGGCCGAGGATCATGCTTATGGTCGTGCTCTTGCCGGCCCCGTTCGGGCCGAGCAGGCCGAAAATCTCGCCTTCCTTTATTTTCAGGTTGAGGTCGTTGACTGCCACCAGCTTGTCGAACCTTTTGACCAGGTTCTCTATTACAATCGCGTCGCCCATCGCTATTCCCTCATCATCCTGGTTACGTCTACCAGCGACTTTAACATCGCAATCTTTGCGGCCTTGACTATCCTCCTCCCGTCGGTCGTCATGGCGTAGTTCTTCCTTGCATGCGACCCCCTGACTATCATCTTGCCCTTTATGTACCCGTGCTTCTCCAGCGAGTTGAGCGCGTTGTAGAAGTCGCTCTTGACGACACCGCGCAAAAACCCGATTTTCCTTTTCTGCATCTTCTTGAAAAGGTCATAGGGATACCCCTCCTTTTTGCACAGGTGACTGAGCAGCACGAGCTTCAGCACCTCGTTCCTGTACCCCTTGGTGATGTAATTCTCTCTGTTGGGCATGCAGTCCATAGTCTATAATTACACTAGTCTAATATAAAAGCATTTCCCTTACCTGCGGGGCTGCAGAAGCGCCAAAAGCCGGTCCCGAGGCAGGGATATCGGCCTTTGCCCTATTGACTGGCGGCCGAACGAACCCCATAAGGGCCTTAGCCGGGAGTCGGACCCGGTCTAGGAGATCCACAGTCTCCCGTGCAAGCCGTTACACCACTAAGGCCATTGCAGTATTAATGACTGGACCCGATATATAACCTTTTCTGAGCCTGCCGCCCGCTGGCCACTACCTGCGCAGGAGACCCATCTTCCTGAATATCTCCCCGTAGACCGAAGGCACGCTCGAGGTGTAGAACCTCGTTACCTTCTCCCTGTTGGCTATGTACCCCTCCTTCGGGCCGTCCAGGATCCTGGCCACCATCCTCGGGAGGTCCGCCTCCGGCGCGACGACGCACATCTCCCTGACGTCCTCCGGTATGGGGCTGTAGCTCGGCAGCAGCACCGGCGTCCCGAGCGTTATGCTCTCCAGGGCGACCGTGCTCAGGCCCTCCCTCTCGGACATGTGGAGGAAAAGTCCGGCCTCCTTGATCCTCCTGAACAGCGCCGGCTTGTTGCTGCCGCTGTAGAAGTCCCTGAGCTCGACGTTTTTCTGCAGCTTCATCCTCCTTATCTGCGATTCGATGGCCTTTCTCTCGGGGCCGTCCCCTATTATGACGCCCCGGACCCTGGTGATCTTCAGCGTCTTTGCCAGGACCTCAAGCCACTTGTCCAGCCTCTTCTCCTTTATGAGCCTGCCGGCGAATATTATCTCCCTCCTGCTTCTCGTCCCCTTCACCCCCGCCATCTTTTTCGGGTCTATCGTGGGCGCGAACACGGTGATCCTTTCGCTCGTTATCCCGAACCTGTGCAGGTGGTGCTCCGTCATGCTCGAGTTGGCGATGTAGTGGTCTCCCATCTTCAGCGCCCGGTTTGCGTAGACGTCCGCAATGCGCCCCTTCACCTCCCCGAGGTACGTCGTCCAGTAGTTCCGGTCCCAGACCTCGTGGACGTCCACGATGAGCTTGCATCCCGTCAGGGCGCAGTAGAGCCTGAGCAGGGGGAGCTGCAGTATGGGGAACTGGTTGGACTGTATGACGTCGAACCGGTATTTGAAGATCCTGAGAAGCCCTGCCGTGAAGACGAGGGCCTCCCTGATGGATCTCCTGTCGTGCCTGTAGAACTTCTCGTGGTTGATGTCATGGAAGGTGTGGTAGGTTATCCCGTCCCTCCTGAACTCGGCCTTCATGCCCGGCCATCTCAGCGAGAAGAAGTGCAGCTCGTGGTCTTTGGAGAGCCCGTCGGCCTCGGCGCGCTCCAGGGTCTCGAGACCCCCGAAGTTCCAGGGGTATACGGAGTCGGAAATGAAGGCTATCCTCATAGACAAAATTGCTTGCCTATGCTATTTAAATCTATACTAAGTAATTTCACTGAGACCAATGGCCAGCCAAAAAAGGGAGACGCTCGGAACTAACGTCCTGCCGAATCACTACGAGCTCCTGCTGGATATAGACTACAAGAGATTAAGCTTCAAGGGAAAGGAGGCCATAAGTGCGCATGTAAAGAATCCAACAAGAACGATAATGATAAATTGCGCGAGCCTGAAGATAACCTCCGCCTCCATAATTGCGAACGGCAAAAGCCATAGGGCAAAGGTATTTCACAACGCCAAGAAGGAAACGAGCGAACTCAGTATCGACAGGGCGGTATCAGGCTCGATAAAGCTGCTGATAGACTATGAAGACGAGATCAGGGAAAATGCCAACAGGGGCCTCTACAAAAGCAAATACTTCTACAAGGGGAAGCCCAGCCACATACTAACGACCCAGTTCGAGCCCTCTGACGCGAGGTGCGCCTTCCCCTGTTTCGACGAGCCGGCCCTGAAGGCGACATTCGACCTCTCCTTCATGGTGGACAAGAACTTGACTGTGATATCTAACATGGATGTCAAGCGGGAGAGCCCACTTGGGCAGGGCCGAAAGCTTGTGATATTCAATACCTCGCCCCGCATGTCGACCTATCTCGTATACTTTGGGATTGGCCCCTTCGAGACGCTGAGCAGTAAGATGGGCAAGCTAACCATCAGGGTCGTCACAACACCGGGTAAGTCCAAAGGGGGCGAAATGGCCATCGGGTTCGCCAAGCGCTTCCTGAAGTTCTACGAGGACTACTTCTACATAAAGTACCCGCTTCCGAAGCTCGATCTGATAGCGATTCCGGATTTCACCGCAGGAGCCAGCGCGATGGAGAACTGGGGTGCCATAACGTTCAGGGAAGCCGAGCTGCTCGGCAGCAAGGAGACTATATCGTTCACTATGAGGAGGAGGATATCCACTGTGGTTGCGCACGAGCTTGCGCACCAGTGGTTCGGCGACCTGGTCACCATGAAGTGGTGGGACGACCTCTGGCTCAACGAGAGCTTCGCCACATTCATGGAGAAGAAGACGCTAGACACGCTCTACCCTGAATTCAAGCGGGGCATAGACGCCATCACCGGCGAAACAGCCATGGCGTTCGGGGATGATGCCCAGAGGTCAACCCATCCGATAAACGTCAAGGTCAATGACCCAAGCGAGATAGGGGCCATATTCGACCTCATAAGCTACTACAAGGGCTCCGCCGTGATTGCCATGATAGAAGACTATGCCCATGCCGAGACTTTCAGGATGGGCCTCCACCGATACATCAAGGGCCACCTCTACTCCAACGCCCAGAAGGAGGACCTTTGGAGGGCGATGCGCCAAGCCGGCGGAAGCGCGGAAAGCTACCTGCCAACGCTCAGCGGCTTCTGGATAGACAATCCTGGATATCCTATGGTTTCTGTCGAAAGGGCGACCGGATCGGTAAAGCTCAAGCAGTCAAGGTTCACATTCCTCCCATGCAAGGGCCGGCAGAAGCCCTGGCCGATACCGATACGGTATACGACCGAAAAGGGAGAGGGCTTTATCCTCATGAAGGGAGCAACAGCGTCCATAAAAGTCCCGAACGCCAGCCACATAAAGCTCAACTTCAGACAAAAGGGGTTTTACAGAGTCATGTACGACAAGGAGAGCCTCCGCGCCCTCGGCACGGCGATAAAGGCCGGCAAAATAGGTCCCATAGATGCCTACGGCGTGATCAGCGACCTCTCCGCCCTGTCAAGGGCATGCAGGATAAAGGTAACGGACGTAATGGATTTCATAGAAGAGTATTGCCTAGGGTGCGGATACCCCACCAACGTCGCCATCTCGTCATACTTCTCCGGTCTCCAGCTCCGTTTCCCCCACAGCAAGAAAATAAGTTTGAGAGCAAGGACCCTGGCAATGAAGACCAACAGGTCAATAATGCGTTCGGTCAGTTGGGTTCCCAAGAAGGGGGAGGACAGCACCATAACAATGCAGAGGACTTCCGCCATAAGGAACGCCGGGATCTACAACGACGAAACCATGATGAAGAAGTGCAGGGAGCTCTTTGAAAACTACATCTCAAAGAGGTCGGATCTGCACGTCGACATCAAGACGCCCATCTACATGTCTCTTGCTTTCAACGGCGATTCAAGGCTGTTCAGCCGCTTCATAAGCATGTACAAAAAGCAGGACGGGGGCGAGGAGACAATAAGGCTCGGCGCGGCTATAGGATATTTCAACAGCAGGAGCTTGGCCGCGAAGGCTCTAGAATTCGTAATGAGCCGGTATGTAAGGACGCAGGACAAAAACTCGGTATCGGCCTTCGTCTCTGCGACCCCAGAAGGTAAAAACGTCTTTCTCAAATGGATCAAGCGGGATTGGAAGAAGATAATGGCGCTGTACAGAGGCGACGTCAGCGGACTCGGCAGATTCATAGAGGACCTGGACGACATCGACACGACGGCTGGCCTGGAAGAGGTGAAGCGGTTCTTCTATTCAAAGGTCAACTACACCAAGGACATAAAGAGACCACTGGAAACCACAATCGAAGCGATTAAAACGAACATCCGGTTCGTCGAATACAATTCCTAATGCCAAAAACGCGCCAGGCCTAATCCTCCACCTCCGCAGCGTCGTGCCTGTCCAGTATCATCTCCCTGACCGCCCAGCCTCCCCACCCGTACGCGTCCATTATGCTTTCGGGCGTCGCGGGCCTGGGCTCGTGCGCCACCGCCGCATCCACGACGAGCTCGACCATCTCGGTGAAACCCACCTCCCTGCCGGCGAAAGCCTTGACGGCCTCGCCGTTCGCGCCCACCATCGCCGCGGGCATGGTCATGCCAATCTCCATCGCATGCCTGGCCATCGGAAGGAGCCTGAACGTCTCGCCATCAGGTTCCACTATCTTGACGTCAGTAGCCGGTTGTATGTGCTTCCTGTCCCTCTTCCCGAAGAGCGCGAACCTTATCGGGTCATGCATGTCCGGCCTGGACAGGTTCATCAGCCGGCTCCCGTCGCGGAACTCAACCACCGCATGGATCATGCTCCTGCGGTCGATTGTCACGCCTATCTGCTCCGGCCCGAGGCCGAACAGCGCCCTGGCCTCGCTTATCTCCTGGCCCTTGTTGTACAGGGTCGCGGAATTGATCGTTATGAGGGATCCCATGTCCCAGGTCGGGTGCTTCCGGGCCTGGCCGTAGGTGACGTCTCCCAGCTGCTTCCAGGTCATGCCGTAGAAAGGCCCGCCGCTGCAGCCGAGCCATACCCTGCTGACCTCGGACATATCTATGCCCACGATGCAGCTGCCGCCGTTGCTGCTCGCTTTCCCGATATTATGCTCCGCCACGCACTGCCAGATCGCGCTGTGCTCGCTGTCAATCGGGAATACCTTAACGCCATAATGTTTCACTAGAGGCAGTATCACCTCCGACCCGAACACAAAAGGCTCCTTGCTTGCAGGGGCTATATCCCTCCTGAACTTCACGGCCTCCACAGTTGTCGTGAAGGCCTCCGGCCCCACCGATGCGATGACCACAAGATCCGTGTCGCACCTGACGCATGCGTCAAGTATGCCCTCCTGGCCCGAAAGCACCTCGGTCTTGGTGTCCCTCAGCATATGCTTCAGCCTTTCGGCGCTGTCTCCATCGAGCACGGCTACGAATTTGGGCTTGAACTCCCTCGCCTGCACCTCCAGCTTCTCTATGCTGGTGCTGCAGGACAGCCCCACCACATCCACCCCGCCGTGCCGCCTTATCTCATCGAGCGCCTGGATCCCGATGGATCCGGTCGACCCAACCAGCGTTACCCTCTTCCCAGCCATGACCAGATATCACATTTATCAAATATTTAACACATACCAGAATGTTCCGTTAAAACGGAAGATAGGGCCCTAGCCTAACATATACGCAATCTTTATAAGGGTATCCTGCGATTAAATAACAGTGTCAAGAGCGAAGGTAATCAGGTAAGTTGATACAATGAATATTCTTTCTATTATGCGGGGCATGGCGATACTACTTCTGGCCGGCTCCTACGAGCAAATTCATTCTACTCCTTGCCTGGATACCGTCCGTTCTTGACCCGACAAGGGGTCATTGAATGGGAAAAACTTACATAGACGTAGTAAAGTACATGGTAGAGGCGAAATTCGACGTCGCCGGGCTTGCGGAAAAGCCAGACATAATCGGTGCAATATTCGGGCAGACTGAGGGGCTCCTGGGCGGAGGCCTGGACCTCAGGGAGCTGCAGAAGAACGGGAAGATCGGGAGGATCGAGATAGACGTCTCCACAGCGGGGAACAAGACCTTCGGAAAGCTCTTCCTGCCCTCCTCCCTGGGGAGGGTGGAGACCTGCATACTCGGCGCGACCATCGAGTCGGTCGACCGGGTCGGGCCCTTCGAGACGCTTTTCAAGATAAACCGGATAGAGGACACCAGGAACGAGAAGAGGAGGAAGATAATCAACAGGGCCAAGGAGCTGCTCAAGACCCTCATAACCACTGAGATGCCGGACAGCAGGGAGATAAGCGAGCAGGTCGAGGCGGACGTGAAGTCCAGCGTTGTCACGTCCTACGGCCCGGAGGCGCTCCCGGCGGGGCCCGAGATAGCCACCAGCGAGGAGGTGATATTCGTGGAAGGCAGGGCGGACGTGATAAACCTGCTGAAGAACGACATAACCAACTGCATCGCGGTGGGGGGCGCGACGGGCACGATCCCAAAGACGATAATAGACCTCAGCAAGTCCAAGGAGACGGTACTATTCCTGGACGGCGACCGGGGCGGCGACATGATCCTCAGGGGACTGTCGAACGTCTGCGAGGTGGACTTCGTGGTGAGGGCACCCGACGGGAAGGAGGTGGAGGAGCTTACCAGGAAGGACATAATAAAGGCGCTCAGGGCCAAGGTGCCCATAGATCAGGCGCTCTCCCGGCTGAACCACCACAGCCCCAGGGACGGCAGCAGGCCGCCATTCGGGAGGGGAAGGTTCGAGCAGAGGAGGGAGTTCGACCAGAGGCCGCAACCCCAGCAGTCCCAGCCGATGACGCAGTCCGCACCGGGCCGCGAGCCCCAGCCGCCCATGCAGCAGCAACAGCAACAGCAGCAGGCGGCATCGAGGCAGCAGGAGACCATACTTAGCCCGGCCGAGATATCGGCCAACCTGCGCAACGGCGACATAACCAGGAAGGTCAAGCCACCGATAACCTACGAGGGGATGCTCGAGGAAGTATCATCGAGCGCGTCCACCTCCATAAAGGACATGGAGGGCAACGACGTCGACTTCGCCCCGAAGCCCCAGGCGGGCTTCGATCGGGCCCAGTCTCAGCCCCAGAGGCCGCAGGCGGCATCGGGTCCATCCACCCAGACGGACCCCAAGTTCACGGCGGCGCTAGACGAGCTGCACAACACGCTAAGGGGAAGGATATACGACTCATCCGGCCAGGTGGTCGCCGAGGTGCCCATAAGGGAGCTGATACCTAAGATGCAGGACATAGGGCGGGCGGACATCGTGGTGTTCGACGGGATAATAACCCAGAGGCTGGTCGACCTGGCCGGCAAGATCGGAGTCAGGGCGGTCTACGCCTCCAGGGCGAGCCAGATATCCAGGTCGGCGGACGACATGCTGCTCTTCACCAAGGACCAGGGGGTCGTCAGCAAGTAAGAAGCCGCGGAAGTGAACCCATGGTGAAGCTCAGCGGGCTGACGGCGAAGCTTGTCGACAGGGCCATGGACAAGTACGAGGTGCCCGAATGGGCGCGGCCCTACGTCTACAAGTACGTGAAGAGGAACCGGGCGGAGCTGGTCAAGGCCGCCATAAGCCTGGTGGGCTTCGGCAGGAAGAGGGGCAGGATAACGGCAGACCATGCGATCCTGCCCAACGGGATGAAGTTCCGCATAGACTCCATAATAAAGCTGCTCGGGCTCTTCTTCAACGGGGAGCACAGGCTGGCAGACCTCGAGGCCTATTGGGCCAGGAACCACGCGATGGGGAACGCCGAATACGAGCGGGCATACCTCTCTCTGGCCGACAGCGACTACCGGGGCGCCCGGGCGATGAAGAACCTGGTGGAGGGGCTCCGGCGCAGGATGCCGGACGACAACGGCACCCTGGACCAGCTGTTCGGCAGGCTGGCAAGGCTGGAGAGCTGGGACGAGCGGGTCTTCGCGAGCGGGATAATCCTGAGCTACTGCTACGTAAAGCCCTTCGCCGGCCTGCTCATGCGGGTCTTCTACCCCATAGTCCCGGAGTTCATGAGGAGCTTCAACAAGGCCTTCACGCTCAAGGAGTCGGCGGAGAGGTGGGACCTTCTCGAAGCGAGGAGGCTGGTCTCCACCGGAAGGATATCCAGGGAGCGGGCCGCAGCCCTGGCAGGCGAGCTGCTCGGCCTGGTGTCGAAGTCTATAGACGCCAACATGGCGATCGCCAGGGAGCTCGGCATAAAGGAGGAGATATCCCTGCTGAAGGAGGTGTCGCTTGCCTACCCGGTCCAGGTGCTCCGGGAGCTGGGGGTCGGAATCAACCCAAATCCGGAAGTCAGGAACAATTAAATATTTCCAGACACCCAATGGATCATCTATGGAATCCAAAGTAGCTGTCATTATTCCAGCCTATAACGAAGCGCGAAATATCCTACAGATGCTTCGTGGTTCGAAAGAATGGGCCGCAGAAGACGCCAGGAGGCGCCATATCCTCGTTGTTGATGACGGCAGCACCGACCCGACAAGAGAGGTACTCAAAAGCAGTTGGGTTGAAGTCATTGCAAGCTCGCCGAAAGGGCAGAATGTCGGAAAAGGAGGGGCATTCATCACCGGACTTAGGCATGTGCATGCAAAATACGCCCCCACCATCATTGTCACTTTAGACGCAGACCTCAGGCCTGAATTTCCTGCAAAGCAGGTAAACCTGCTCACAAAGGAGTTGCAGTCATTAAACGTGGATATGGTCATTGGAAGGTCTCTCGAGGCGAGCGAGGGCTCGTTTCATGAAATAGACCACATTTCAGGGCAACGAGCAATTCGTATGGGTTCGCTCATGCCCCTGATCTCTGGGAATAGAACCTGGGAACAGGCCATGCACCGCTACGGAATGGAAGAATGCCTAAATACGAAGATTAATCAACGACATCTTTCATCGGCGTTTTTTTATGCAGAGCCCGCCTACCGGAATGTCGGGTCCAGTGAACAGGCTGACCAGATCCAAAAGGCCTCCAACCTGCTCAACCTGCGCAGGCACGTTGGAAGAGCGACCCGATCGGCACTGCGAGCAAAGGCAATTGGGGACATCAAAGAGATGCGCGAACAGGTTTCCTTGGTCTACGGGGCTCTTGAGGAAATGCAACTAATGGAATTGATCACAGCAAAATGGCGCGAAAAGTTTGAAAAGAAGTTTGTCACCAGATTAAAGCGCACACAGGAAGGGGAAGCGCACAATCAGGTATAAATAGCTTAGTTGCCAAAACACTTGTAGACAACACTAGGTGTGATCGCATGAGCAACGAAACGACAGGGACGCAAAGCACGAAGCCGGAGAACACAGTGTACATCGGCAAGAAGCCGACCATGAACTACGTGTTGGCGGTGGTGACGCAGTTCAACAGCGGCCAGAGCGAGGTCATCATAAAGGCGAGGGGCAACTCCATATCCAGGGCCGTGGACGTGAAGGAGATAGTGGTCAACAGGTTCATGCCGGATCTGAAGGAGAGGGCGATAAGGACCTCTTCGGAGGAGCTGACCAACGAGGACGGGACCAGATCGAAGGTAAGCGCCATCCAGATAATACTCGGGAGGTAAGCGAACTGGCATTGCTTCTGCAATGCCGTCTATTTTTCATCGAACGGTGCTGAGCCCATGAACAAGGTGAAATCCGCAAGGCAAATTCGGTTCTACATGGATACCGGAGAATGGGGATTTCTTTCCCCCATGTACCCCTGTCCAATCAAGATAAAAGGGGTAGAATACGGGAGCGCGGAGCACTATTACCAGAGCATGAAGGCCGCAGACCAGGCAAAAAGGGAATGGATCCGCTGTTCGGCTACGGGATATGAGGCAAAGGACAGAGCGCACGAACTGAAGCAGGAAGAGACTGTCAAGAAATCCCCCGAGAAGAAAATAGCGACCATGCGCGAGGCATTCCTCGCAAAGTTCGCGCAGAATCCGGAACTGGCCGCCAAACTCCTCGATACCGGGGACGCACAGCTGCTTGAAGAAAGCATCGACCCCTTTTGGGGCGAGAAAGGGGAAAATTGGATCGGCAGGCTTGCCATGGAAGCAAGAGCTTCGGTAAGAAAGAGGAAGACCTAAGAAAGGCTTCCCCAGCCGGTGAGCCTCCATCTCTTGGCGATGTTCCTCATCACTGCGACCTTCACGCCCTTCTCGGCGCAGATGGGGTGCTTGAGGTCGAACTCTATGCTGTCCTTCTTCGCCTTCTTGACGTAGCCCAGCACGGTCGCAGTTCCGATGCCGAGTATCATCGGCTCGTTGTCGACTATGTGCTGCTCCGGCACGTCGCTCCTAGGGAGCTTGTGGTACTTTATCGTGACGCTGTTCAGCACCGGCGGCATCCTGTCCTTCACGCCTACCAGGTTCCCGACCAGCCCGTCGGCCTTCGTGAACGTAGGGTCCATCTCCGTTGACACCCCTATGAGGCCCCCCGGAATCGCCTCGGCGATCTCCTCGCCCCCGTTGCTCAGGCTGGTTATCGTCGTCGTCACGGGTTCGTAGACCTCCTTCTTCGCCTTGTTGTTGACCTTTATCCCGGGCCTCACCTCTATCTTCTGGCCCTTCTTGAACCTTCCCCTAGCCACCGCCCCGCCCAGCACGCCTCCCAGCATCAAGGCCGGATCCGACCCGGGCTTGTTGACGTCGAACGACCTGACCACGTACATTATCGGGTCCGCCTCCAGGTCCCTCTTCGGCCTCTCCATGTTCGCGATCCTCTCCAGCAGCAGGTCTATGTTGATCCCCAGGTTGGACATGACCGGTATTATCGGCGCGTTCTCTATCGCGCTGCCCTTCACGAACTCCCTTATCTTCTTCTCGTGGGCCAGAGCCGCTTCCTTTCCCACGATGTCGATCTTCGTCTGGACTATTATCACGTTCCTGATCCCCAGTATGTTGATTATCATCAGGTGCTCCCTGGTCTGGGGCATCGGGCAGGGCTCGTTGGCGGCGATCACGAAGAGTATCGCGTCTATTATGCTCGACCCGACTATGGCAGTCGCCATGAGGGTCTCGTGGCCCGGGGCGTCCAGCATCGAGAACCTCATCAGGGGCTCCGTCGCCGTCCCGTCGTTCGGGCATTTCTCGGCCGTGGTGTAGGCGGCCGCCCCCTCGCACTTCGGGCACTTCCTTATCATCGCGTCCGCGTAGCCGAGCTTTATCGTCATGTTCCTCTTTATGCTCTCGCTGTGCTTGTCCGTCCAGGCGCCTGTTATGGCCCTGGTGAGAGAAGTCTTCCCATGGTCTATGTGCCCCAGGGTGCCTAT
Source organism: uncultured Microcaldota archaeon (assembly GCA_963799075.1). GTDB lineage: Archaea > Micrarchaeota > Micrarchaeia > Micrarchaeales > Micrarchaeaceae > JAJYUY01. Next base: position 33,122 of record CAWCVI010000006.1, read on the forward strand.
GTTAAGGACGCTGTGGGTTATGTCGCGGGCATTGTCTTCCAAGCAGATCAACTACTTCTTCTCCTCCTCTTTTCCGGGCGCGGCCTCCGCCGCCTTCTTGGCCGGCATTATCTCGTCCACGCTTTTCTCCCCGTATTCCAGTATGGACATGTTCACCTGGGCGGTGTCCTGGGCGATTATGCCTCCCCTGACGCTCTCCCTCCTGTACTGGCCCTTCTCCTTCCCGGAATCGGCCACCAGCTTCAGGATCTTCACCTTGCCGGTCCCCTGTATGCTCCTGTTCAGCGGGAAGCCGCTGCTGTCGCTGCCGCCCGTCACCTTGAGCTTGTAGCCCGAAAGCCCGAAGGCGCTGCCCTCGAGGACGTCTCCTATCTTCCTCCCGACAAGCGCGACAGACGCGTCGCTGCCTATCTCCATGCCCTTGCTCCTTCCGCTCTTTGGGTCTGAAACTACTATCTTCATCTTATCACTACACTAAGCACGATTGCCTATTACCTGTACATGTTCTCCGGCTCCTCCTTGAACCTCCTTATCCTGTCGGCCACCTCTTTTGGTATCGCCGGCCTAATCTCCTCCAGCGCCTTCTCAAAATCGGCCTTTGTCACTATCTCCCTCTTTTTCCTGATGGCGTTCATGCCGGCTTCCCTTATTACGTTCTCTATCTCCGCTCCCGTGTAGTTCTCCGTCAGTTTGGCAAGTTCCTTGATGGTAATGTCCTTCCCCAACGGCATTTTCCTGGTATGAACTATGAATATGTACTCTCTCGTTTGCTCGTCCGGTATCGGTATCTCTATTATCATGTCAAACCTGCCGGGCCTGAGCAATGCGGGATCCATGTCCTCCGGCCTGTTGGTCGCCGCAAGAACCACAACCCCGCTTGATCGTTGCAGGCCATCCATCTCCACGAGGAACGTCTCCAAAGTATCCCTGTGGATTGGGCTTTCATTATCCTCCCCGCTTCTCTGTCCTGTTATCGCATCGATCTCGTCCACGAATATTATGCAGGGGGCAGCAAGACGCGCCTTCCTGAATATCTCACCGATTATCTTCTGGCTCTCCCCGACCCATTTGCTGAGTATCTCCGGGCCCTTGATCGATATGAAGTTTGCCTCCCTCTCCGTCGCCACGGCTCTGGCCAGCATGGTCTTTCCGGTACCCGGAGCGCCGACCAGCAGTATGCCCCTCACCGGCCTTATCCCCATCCTTTCGAATATCTTCGGTTCCTTGATCGGCAGCTCTATGGCTTCCTTGAGCTGCTCTTTCACCCCCTCGAGCCCGCCCACGTCGCTCCAATGGATGTTCGGCCTCTCAACGAACACCTCCCTCAGTGCGCTGGGCTGTATCATGGCCAGCGCCTCTATGAAATCCTCGTTATTCACTATGAGCCCAGCCAAGACCTCGTTAGGGACCGATTTCTTGTCGACAATCTTAGGCATTACGTGCCTCAACTGTGCCATGGCGGCCTCCCTAACCAGCGAGGCGATGTCCGCTCCGGTATAACCGTGAGTCATGGCCGCCACTTCGTCCAACTTTACGTCTTTCGCAAGGGGCATGTTCCTGGTGTGGATCTGAAGTATCTCCTTTCTGGAGTTCCTGTCTGGCACCCCTATCTCTATCTCCCTATCAAACCTGCCTGGCCGCCTGAGTGCCTGGTCTATGGCGTTGGGCCTGTTGGTCGCCCCGATAACTATCACATTCCCCCTCGCCCCCATTCCATCCATCAGGGTAAGGAGCTGCGACACCATCCTCCTCTCAACCTCGTTGGTCGCCTCCTCCCTCTTCGGCGCAATCGCGTCGATCTCGTCCATGAATACTATCGTCGGTGCCTTCTCCTTCGCCTCCTTGAATATCTCCCTTAGGCGCTCCTCGCTCTCCCCAACGAACTTGCTAACAAGCTCGGGCCCTGATATGTATATGAAGTGCGCCTCGCTCTCGTTCGCCACCGCCTTTGCGAGCAGCGTCTTTCCCGTTCCTGGGGATCCATGCAGGAGCACGCCCCTCGGGGGCTCTATGCCCAGTTTTTCGAACAGCTCCGGATACCTTATCGGCAACTCCACCATCTCCCTGACCTTCTCTATCTCGTTCTTGAGGCCCCCTATGTCCTCGTAGTGGACCTCTCCTATCCTCACCATGGAATCCGAGACCGGCTCGCTCTTGACCACGACCTCTGTCTCCTTGGTCACCCGCACGACCCCGTGGGGGACCACCTGGACCACTATGAAATTGAACGCGTATCCGACCATCGCCACCGGGACGACGTCGCCCTTGACCAGCGGCTTGTTCTCCAGCCTCATCTTCGCGTACTGCGAGAAGTCCGGACTCATGGGGTTCCTCTGGTTCGGCGGCGGCGCGAGCACTATCCTCTCGGCGGCCTTGACCTCCGCCTTGGAGACGAAGACGCGGTCGCCGATGCCGACTCCTATGTTCTGCCTTATCCACCCGTCTATCCTTATGAAGTCTAAGCCCTCGTCCTGCTGGTGCGCCTGCCAGACTATCGCGGCCGTGCTTTTCCGCCTCCCCTTTATCTCGACGACGTCGCCGGAGATGACGTTCAGGACCTTCCTCGCCTTGGAGTCGATCCTGGCGATGCCTCGCCCGTCGTCGGTCACAAGAGCGCCGGCTACTGTAAGCTCTACTCCATCAGGCAATAAGACACCAGTTACAACGCAAAGGGACGCACGAATGCAACCCCAGCGTTATCCTATTAATTGGCAACTCCTTTATACCTTTCTGAGGGCTTGCCGACTGCATGGTAACAGTAGTTGAGAAAAAGGGAAGATGGTCAGGACCAGTCTTCCTCGCCGTCCTCGTCCTCATCGTCATCGTCGAGGTCGTCTCCGTCGTCATCATCCTCGTCGTCCTCCTCCATTTTCAGGATTTTCCCGGTGAGGTCTTCGTACTTTGAGTTGTTCATGCTTTCACCATGACTCAGAACCTTATAAGCACACCAATTTAAATAGCTTTCTGACGTGAAGCCCCGCCGTCCATGCTCTCCTTCTGTCGCAAAAGCCTCTCGCTCCGCGGCATGAGGTATCCTGTCAAACCAAAATCCAAGGGCGCTGGATAAACGTCAACCCCCATCGAAACATGCCAAGAAGATCCGATTAAAGCCACCGCTAAATCAATTGTCTTCCCCCACGTGACAGCAGACCTGCCTTTTATCTCTCTGCCCTTCTCCTGGACCTCCCTTCCGCTTCCCTTTGCGCCGCTACCGCAACCGCCGAGGCGCTGAGTCTGGATTCCCTTCTCTCCTGGCTGGATTCCACGGCCCTGGCCACTATCTCCGCCAGCCTTTCCTCCGCCAGCACCGACACCGCCTCAACCGCCGCGTCATCCACGCTGCGTGCTCCTGCGGCCCTGAGAGCTGCCCTTGTCTGGTCCCTGTCCACTGCTTCCCTGATGCTCCTTCTTGCGGCAGAGACTCTCTGGTCTCTCCTATTGTCTTCTCTATCCGCCATATGTTTCACCCAATTACCCATCCATTAAAGGATTAAGTATTTTTCGCAGAATTATGGCTACCAGACGTAGCATCTGCCTCCGGCAGAAGGTGATGGGATAGGACAGGGCCGTTCCGGCCCGAATCCCCCCTCAGAACAGCACGTAGGCGATGAAGATCGGAGCCAGCAGTATCACTATGGTGCTCACGACCTTTATCATGGAGTTCAGCGCCGGCCCCGCGGTGTCCTTGAGCGGGTCGCCGAGGGTGTCCCCGACCACCGCCGCCTTGTGGGCGTCGCTGCCCTTGCCTCCGTAGGCGCCTCCCTCTATGTATTTCTTGGCGTTGTCCATCGCCGCGCCGCTGTTGGCCATGAAGAGCGCGAGCATGAGGCTCGCGGGTATCATCCCCACCAGGAGCCCGCCGAGCGCCTCCTTCCCGAGCAGCAGCCCCAGCGCGATCGGGACGATTATCACGATCAGCTCGGGCACTATCAGCGACTTCAGCGCGTTGGTGGTGACTATGTCGACCGCCTTGGCGTAGTCGGGCTTGGCCTTGCCCTGCATGAGCCCCTTTATCGTCCTGACCTGCCTCCTCACCTCCTCGACCATGAGGTCGGCGGTGTGGCCGACAGCCCCCATGAGGAACGAGGAGAATAGGAACGGCAGAAGCGCGCCTATGAAGACTCCGACCATGACCACAGGATCCAGCGCGTTTATCGTCGTGAGGTGCACCGCCTGCGCGAATGCGACCAGCAGCGCGGTGGCCGAGAGGGCCGCCCCGCCTATGGCGTAGGCCTTGGTGGTCGCCTTCGTTGTGTTGCCGAGCGCGTCCAGGTGGTCCGTGACCTTCCTGACCTTCGCCGGCATGGAGGCCATCTCCGCGATGCCTCCTGCATTGTCAGTTATGGGCCCGAACGAGTCGATGGTGAGTATCGTCGGGGTGACCGAAAGCATGCCCACTGCGGCTATCCCTATCCCGTAGACCCCGCCGGCAGCATAGCTGACGAGTATCGCTATCGCTATGAAAAGGACAGGCATCCAGGTGCTCTGGAGCCCGACCGCCAGCCCTGTTATCACGTTGGTTCCTGCACCGCTCTTCGAGGCCTTGGCGATTCTAAGCACTGACCTGCTCCTGCCTCCCGTGTAGAAGTCGGCGACCCAGAACAGCAGCAGCGCGAGCACCAGCCCCGCTATGACGGGGATTATCATTCCCATCATGACGCCTCCAGCATACTTGGCGCTCATGAAAGCGACCAGCGCGATGTCGATTATGGCGGATGCCAGGACGGCAGATCCGATTCCGGCATAGAGCGCCCGGTTCGGCCTGTTCCCGAACTTCTTCAGGACGGGTATGCTGATTATGCTTCCAACCAGGCCGGCGCCCGCCAGGTAGAGCGGAAGCGCGAACGCTGCGATGGACGACGAAACGGATGGCAGCGTCACCGCTATCAGAAGCGCGGCGACGAGCGTCACGGAATAGCTCTCGAATACGTCAGCAGCCATTCCCGCGTCGTCCCCGACGTTGTCCCCCACGTTGTCCGCTATGACGGCCGGGTTCCGCGGGTCGTCCTCGGGAAGGTTAAGCTCGGTCTTCCCGACCAGGTCGGCGCCGACGTCGGCCGCCTTGGTGAATATGCCGCCACCCACCCTCATGAAGAGGGAGACGAGCGAGGCCCCGAACCCGAAGCCTATGAGTATCGCTATCTTTGAAACTGTGAGGTAGGCCAGAAGCAGGCTGAGGCCCACGAGCGAGAAGCCCACGGCCGCGAAGCCAGTGACCGATCCGCCGAGTATGGCAGTCCAGAAGGCAGGCTTGAGCCCCTTCTCGGCCGCCTTGGCGGTCCTTATGTTCGATCTGACCGCAATGTTCATGCCGAAGAAGGCCGTCAGGTACGATGCGACGGCGCCGACCGCGAAGGCGATGTCTATCTGGGCACCGTTGGGCAGGAAGAGCCAGAACAGTATCGCCAGTATTACCGCGAAGGCGAGTATGGTGAGCAGCTGCCTGTTAAGGTAGGCGCCCGCGCCCTCCCTTATGGCCTTGGCTATCTCGTTCATCTTCGGCGTGCCCGTCTGCTTCCTCAGCACGAGCACTGCGGCGTATAGCGCAAAAAGCACGGAAACGATTCCGGCACCTAGGCTGTAATAATAGAACTGCATTCTACCCCCTTCGGTAGATATGGAAAAGATAAGGATTTAAAGGTAATGTTCACCCCCGCCGTGCCTAGAACTGGCCCAGGACGGACCTGTAGAACTCCTTGTCCCTGATGGAAGTCAGAAGGGCCTCAACCTCACCCTTCGGCACCCACCTCGCCTCGGGATTCCCCGGGTCGGTCGGCCTTATCTCGTGCTGTGCAGTCCTGAAAAGGAACATGTGTATTGTCTTCAGCTCGGAACGGTCTTCCCCAATCCCGCCCTTCCCTATCCTGTATCTTTGATAGCTGCCCAGCGGCTTCACGTACTCCAGCCCGCCTATCCCAGACTCTTCTTTGATCTCCCTTATGGCGGCATCAATCTTTTGTTCCCCTTCCTCAATGTGCCCCTTGGGCAGGGACCAGGAATCGCCGTGCTGTGATACCACGAGCACCTCCCCCTTGCTGTTGAGCACGACGCCGCCCGCGCTCTCGGTCTTTCGCATGATGCTATTATCGCCGGTAAGGCTTAAATCTGCTGCTGGCGGGCCCTGCCCGCCAAAAGGACGCCATCCCCGCCGCAGAAGACCTGGAGGCCGAACGCGCCAGCCGAGTCCCATCGGTCGTGATCGGACCCCCTGGGCTCCACCATGCATATCAGCTGCGACCCCAGCTCCGCCCATTCGGCCAATCCCGCCGCCTCCCCGATGGAGCCGCACCTAGCGACTATGAGATCCGGGAGGAAGCCAAGGCCCTGTATGCTCTCGTAGGTGCTCCTGCCGAGAGGCCCGTTCACCGCTATCTGCCTGTGCCCCTCCATCAGCTCCCCGCAGCCGACCAGCGCGACCAGCCTGTCGGAGCCCCTGATAACCTTCTCGACGGCCCGATAGGCCTCCTGCATGCTGCCGTACAGCAGTACCCTGCCCTCGCCTTCGAACGCCTTGGGCAATGCCTCTCCGTCAATTGCCTCCAACACGGGCGGCGCCCGCGCAACCGCCCCCTGCCCCCTGCCGCCAAAACCCAGCACAGAATTCACCATGTATCAGGATAAAACATCATATACTGAAGTAAATTTGTGTTTATGCCCATATATTAACCTATCTCTCAGGCGGGAAAGGGGTTCGGGCTACACAAATCCTTTTAAAGCTTTATTCAGAATCATAAACATGCCTAAGCGGGAGAACGACAAGGACGAGATCTGGGCCCTGAGGAAGGTCATAAGCAGGCCCAACTACGCTGTCATGGCGCTCCTCCTCCAGAAGTCCCCCCGGACTACGAGGGAGCTGTACTCGATCCTGGAAAAGAAGTTCACCCGGAAGACGCTCATCATAACACTCAGGGAGCTCTCGTTGGACCTGAACGTGATCCAGCCGACCCACATAAGGACCGACAAGGGATACGGGCTGGGCTACAGGCTCAACCCCAAAATGAAGGAGATAGCGAAGAGCGTCCAGAAGTTCTCCAGGACCATAGAAGGCATAAGGGAGGTCTAGCAAAAGCCTTATATATAATAGGCCGCAGAATTTTATCGATCCTATGGCAGCCCATCTAGACAGGGGATACGTGTCCCGAAAGAACATCATCGTCCTTTTCGACGCCTCGGAAACCCTTTTTGATCCCCGAAACAACCAGCTCCTCCCCGGAGCCAGGGAGCTCGTGGGGGAATTGCACGATGAGAAGATCAGGATGGGCATTGTCTCCGGTTCCGCCTCCCTTCAGGTCAAAGCGCTGCTTACGATCAATGGCATTGCGGAGTTTTTCCCGGTCGTGGTGGGGCACGATGACAGCCCGGTCCATTCCGAAAGGCTGAGGATCGCCATCGGGAAGCTAGACTTCCTGGAGCAGCGGAAAAAACGCCCCCTGAGCGGGGTCTTCCTGATCGACGACCGCGCCAGCAGGATCGGGATAGCAGAGAGCATGGGCATCAAGTTCATCGGGGTCGCGACCGGAGGATCCGGAATCTCATCCTTCGAAAGCGGCCCGGTAAAGCCCTACAGGGTATTCAAGGATCTCCGCGACACAGAAGCGATAGTGTGGGCCATAACCCGAGAGGACCAGATAAGGCGAACTGCGGAACGCCCGGTCCGGTCTGGCCGCGGCCGCGCCGACCGGGCTACGAGCCTAGCCTGAGGCTAGCTCATGGCTTGCGTACCGCCGCTTTAGGTATGCTGTCCGCGAGGGTCCTGTTCGTATCCCGCCGCACTTTTGGCACGAGCCCGCGCAGTATCCTCGTAATCATCTCGCATTCCGGGGCCCCCCTGGGGAGCAGGACGCGCGCCATCCTAAGCCTGTCGACGGCAGGAAGTTGCCCCGAATAACTTGGCCTTTTTGTTTTCGTAGTTGCCTCCACAATATCTCCGTTCAATCATCACTTCCTCCAAATATATCCAGTTTTCGGGTGAGTCCCGCCTAATCCTTCAGCCCGGACTTCTTCTGCTGCCTGAACATCTCGATTATCTCCTGCGTTGTGGTCGTCTCTTCGGGCCCCTTATCAGCCCTGACCGTCTCGCTGCCAAACAGCCTGGGGAACCTGAGCGCGTAACCCGTCCCGTCGGCGCCCTTCTCATCCCTCCCGCAGGTGTGCATGGGCGACCTCGTTATCTCGTCCGCGTTTATCGTCACCACGTACTTTGGCTGGACCCAGAAGTCCGGCTCGACCAGCGCGTCAACCCTCGCGGGCTTCGACCGGCTCTTTATCTTCGACAGCATAGCCTTGAGCTCCGCCATCTGCTTCTCCGTGAATCCCGTGCCTATCCTGGAGACCGTCTCGAAGAGGTCCCTCCTCTCGTTGTAGGCCGCGCAGAGCAGCCCCCCGAAGCCGAACTCGGCCCTCTGCCCCCTGCCCAGGTAGTAGCCCACTATGACCAGGTCCACGGTGTCGCCGAGCTGGCCCCTGTAGCTCCTCTTCAGCTTGACCCAGGAGAACTTCCTCGCGCCCGCTATGTAGGGCGCCCTGAGGTCCTTGGCCATGACCCCCTCCAGCCCGCTCTCTATGCTGCCCTCGAAGAACCTCTCCAGCTCCCTGGGCTTTGATGTCACGATGCGCTTCGCCGGCTCCACTACCTTTCCCCTGGCGAAGATCTTCTCGATGAGCGCCCTCCTCTCTGCGTAGGGCCTTGAGAGCTGCTCCCTGCCCTCGTAGTAGAGGACGTCGAAGGCGAAGAGGTGCAGCGGGAGCTCCAGCGCCTTCTCCTCGATCCCGTGCTTCCTTTTCCTCTGTATGGTCTCCTGGAACGGGAGGAACTCGCCGGTCGCCTCGTTGAACGCCAGCGCCTCCCCCTCGAATATGACCCTCTCGGCGGCCACCTCGTCCAGCACCGCCCTTATTATGTCCGGGAACATCCCCGTTATGTTCTCCAGCTTCCTCGAATAGAGCCTGACTTCCCCGCCCCTCTTGTGGACCTGTATCCTGAAGCCGTCGTACTTCTGCTCGACAGCCGCCTCCCCGCCCATCCTCTCCAGTATCTGCTCGGCCGTGGGCAGCCTCTCGGCGAGCGCCGGCCTGACGGGCTTGAACAGGGTCACCTTCATGGCCTCCACCTCCCCAATTCCCCCCTCTGCCACCGCCCTCCCCACCTCCCCCAGGTCGCTGCAGATGTTGTAGGCCCGCTCGAGCTCGTCCTTGGCCTCCCTGCCGCCCGCGTAGGCCATCGCCAGCGCCTCCATTATGGTGGAGTCGCCGACGCCCATCCTCAGGTTGGCGAGCGGGTACCTCACCAGGTACTTCGCCGCCATCGCGTCGGCCGAGGCTATCATGTTGGCCAGCATCCTTATCTTCTGGTCCTTGCTCCCCTGGCCGGCCGCACGTGCGACCTTCAGCATGAGCCCGTAGACCTCCTTTATCGAGTAGTTGTTCCTGACCATCTGCTTGAGCCTGCCCGAATCCTTCAGCTTCTGGGCCGCAAGCCCCAGGTCACCGCTCCTCCTGTACTCCGCCTGAACCTGCTCCTTGGTGTAGCCGGTCGCGAGCGCGATCGCCTCCTGCATGAGCTTGTCCGCGACGCCGAACTCCAGCCCCTCGAAGGGAGGGAGCAGGATGCCCTGGGTCATGTAGACTGTCTCGACGACCTCCCCCTTCCCCGCCTCCTTGAACAGCTCCGAGAGTATCTCCATCATCTTGAGCCGCGACGACGCCTGCTCAAGCCTCTCGTAATACTCCGCTAGCCTCCCGAAGAGCAAAGAACCATCCAAATCAAGAATTCAGCATGAGCCTGAAGACGAGTGCAGCCAGTTGCAGCCCTGCTGGAGCACGCAGCTTACGCCGCCCAGGTCAGAAATGAGCGAGTCGTTCTGCGAGCCGCCCGTGCAGCTCAGCCCGGCCGCATTGGAATTCAGGGTGAGCCCCCTGAGCGTGCCTGATGTGCCGCTGCCGTTCATGGCCAGCCCGTAGGCGGTGCTCGGGGCAGCGTAGTCGCCGCTCATCTGCATCCCGACCGCGTTGTAGAGATAGTAGGCAGTCCTGGAGAGGTAGACGAAGTTGTTCTGCATGTTGAGGTTCAGCGTATTATAGGCGGCGAATGCGACCGAGCCCCCTGTAACGTTGTTCTGCGCGATCATCCCGTTCGGGAAGCCGCCCGCGACGACCCCGGAAGCCGATGCCGAGGTCTGGAGCATGGTGTTGTTGTAGATGTTGCCGGAGCCATAGGCCTCTATGGCTGTGTCGAAGCCCTTGAGGTAGCAGTTCTCCACCACCCCTCCCCTGGTTCCCGCGGCCAGCTGGGCGAAGGTGCCCCCGTTGGTCGCCAGCACCGTGTGGCCGTTGCAGTTTATGGTGGTCCCGTTGTTGAGCATGCTGAAGCAGACGCTTCCGTAGGGGTAGACGTAGTCCGAGGCGAGGCTGAAGGTGTCCGCGCCGGACGTCGCAGTGCACGGCGGGTTCGCGTTTATCCTCTGTATGAGCGCCATCCACCTGCAGCCGATCTTCACGACGCCGTAGTTCATGCCGCCCTGCTCGGCGCTCAGGTTGCTGTTGCCGTTGCAGACGTAGTCCGCCGCGGAGCTGAGGCTGGCGGTGTTGTTCGATATCAGATTGTTGCCGGACTGGCCGGAGAAGGTAAAGCCGTAGTGGTACTGCGTGACGAGGTTGTCGAGCACGGTGTTGAGCCTGGAGCCGTTGAGCGCTATGCCCACGGCGCTGCCCGGCCCGTATTGCAGGTTGTTGTTGGAGACGTTGGTGGTTGAGGTGTTAACGAGCCTTATCCCGTAGCTGGTGCTGCCGTTGATGGAGTCCCCTATCACCCTGGAGCCCGCCGTGCCGTTGAGCAGTATCCCTGTCCCGCTGTTCCAGACCCCGACGTTCTCTATGCTGACGCCCCTGGAGTTATGGGCGTATACTCCCTCCATGAAGCCCTCCAGGGTGCAGTTCCTCACCGTGACGTTGCTGGCGTTCTGCACCGCCACCCCGAAGCCCTGGCTGCTCGCCTGGTTCGTATCTATGCTGCTCCCCCCGCAGCTGAATGCCACGTTGCTGGAGCTTATGGTGATGCAGTCGTCCTGCGCCTCCAGGAGCTGCCCCTGCAGGACGTAGCTGCCGGGCGAGGATATAGCCATGCATGAAGGCACCAGGGTGTAGCCGAGGTTGGAGACGACGAAGAGCGTGCAGGGCGCCCAGTGGGCGTTGGTGTTGTGGCAGTTCATCCCGGAGGTGAACTCCACCTGCGCGCCGGAAACCCCGGAATCGGCGTAGATGTCTATCCTGCTGTTGTTGAACGCCCTCACCTGGTAGAAGTTGTTGCCCACCGAGGACGACCCTTCGACATAGACCCCGTAGCCGTTCCTCGAGGCGTTGACGTCCAGCAGGTTGTTGGATTGCGAATCGTTGATCACTATACCGTAGCCCCCCCCGGAGAAGGAGCTGTTGGTGACGTTGTCCGAATTGGAGCCCTGTATCAGAAGCCCGCCGAGCGCCGCACCGGTGACCGTGGTGTTCGCGACCGTCGAGTTCGGGGAGGAGATGAGCGCTATCCCGTACCCGCTGGCGTTGCGGATCCTGCAGTTCTCTATGAGGTCGCCCAGGGCCCCGTAGACCGCTATCGGGTAGGTCCCGTTGTAGATCCCGTGCCCTCCGCAGTTGAGCCTGACGTTGCTCGCCCTTATGGCTATGCAGGGCAGGCTCTGGCTAGATGCCGCCGGGTTGCTTATGTTGAGGTAGTCGCCCATGTTTATGTCCTCCTCAAGCAGGTAGTTCCCGGGGTGGTTTATGGAGCCGCATCCCGAGACCCCGCCGGCAAGGACCACCTTCGAGATGTTGGCCGGCACGTTCTTCCCGCTGCAGGCCAGGAATCCGCAGCCGTAGTTGTCGTAGCATACGTTGCCCCTCGCGCTGCTGGAGACCGGGTAGCTGCTGGACGGGCTGCAGTAGAAGCCGTACTGGGAGGTGATGTTGACCCTGTTGCCCAGGAAGGTCTCCCCGCCGGAGCTAACGTTGATCCCGTAGACCTGGTTGTAGGCTATGGTGTTGTTGTAGACCAGGTTGGAGGACGACCTGTTGGACAGGAATACGGAGCCCTGCCAGCTCAGCGACCTGGTGAGCATATTGTTCTCTATGGTGCTGTTGAGCGTGGAGTTGAAGTAGATGTTGGACATGTAGTTTGACGAGACGTTGCTCCCCGAGACCGTCACGCCCCTGGAGGAGAAGACGCCGACCCCGTAGGAGAAGTTGGAGATGTAGCAATCGGACACGGTGACGTTGCTCGCCCTGGATATCCTAATGCCGTAGGCGAAGGGCGGCAGCGCGTCGTAGGGCCCGGAGCCTATTATGCGGTTCGCCCCGCAGGAGAGCCTCACGTTGCTTGCCGCTATGTTTATGCAGGCGCCCCTGGATATGGCTGTCTTAATCCTTGAATTGACCGTGTAGGTGCCGGGGCTGGTGATGTTGGAGCAGCCGGTGAGCCCGTAGACCACGCTGTTCCCGCTGCCTGTCGAAGCGATGGTGGTCGTGAAGGCCGAGGTGCTGCCCTGGCCGCCCGCGGGCCTGCCGAGCATGTACACTGCGGCAACGACCGCGACTATGGCCACTGCAAGGATGATTATCATTAGGTTCTTGGGCGGAAGGCTTCTTCCCGCCGCCGGGGCGGGAGCCGGCGCCGGGGCGGGCGTCCAGACCGTTTCGGCGGCGACAGGCGCAGGCCCTGGCACAGGAGCGGCCGCCTGCTGCGATGGCTGGTCAGCGCTAATCTGCATCAACATGGAGCTACCTCTCTGTAATATATAACATATTGTATTAAAGCCTTTTAGGAGCTTAGTTAAATCGGGTATCATGCCTCGGTAACTCAGGGGTAGAGTGCCAGTTTCGTAAACTGGAAGTCGAGGGTTCGATTCCCTCCCGGGGCTTAATCCTTCCAGAAATGGCTAAAAGCCAGCCCTGGCTAACCATATCATGGACTATCTGTTCAAGGAGCGGCTGAAGGAGGGGGTGATCAGGTCCAGGCCCAACCGATTCATCATGAACGTGACGATCGGCGGCAGATTGGAAAAGTGCCACTGCCCTTCCACGGGGAGGATAGGGAACCTGAGGTTCGAGAACATCCCCTGCCTGCTATCTGAAAGCGGGAATCCCGGCAGGAAAACTCGGTATACGGTGGAGGCCTTCTCGCTCGACGCGCCCGGCAAGTCGGGCAAATCCTGGATAGGGATAAACCAGACCAAGGCCAACGAATACGTGGAGTTCTTCATAAAATCAGGGCTTCTGGAGGACATGCTCGGAAGGGTCAAGGCGGTGCAGAGGGAGGTGAGACTAGGGAGGTCAAGGATAGACTTCCTAATAAACGGGAAGGACTATCTGGAGGTCAAGACGCCTCTGATGCTCATCCCAACCGAAGGCCACGAGAACCACAGGGAGAGCAAAGCCACCTTCTCGAGCTTCGACAGGATGATAAGGCATTTCGAAGACACCTCTAGATCCATAGGCGGCGATTCGAGGGCCATCTTCCTGCTGTGCAACATCTACGATGCGGAGCCGTTCCGGATCCCGAAGCCAGGGGCCCATGAGCTGAAGATAGTCAAGGCGGCACGGAAAGCTTCACTGAGGGGATTGGAGCACTGGCAGATCAACCTTAAGATTGGGAGAGGGGGCGTCGGCCTAATCAAATGCTTCAGGCTAAGCCTGTTCTGACAGGACCCTCCCTATAAGATCCTCTGCGGCTACCCAAAGCCGCCCTGCATTAAGGGAGGGGGCAAAAACGCGGCTCTAGAAATTAATACCGATCTGGAGGGAGAAGACGAAGGGGTTCCTCTGCCTCTCTATGCTTACCTCCTTTCCGAGAGCCGTATATCTGCTGCCGACAATTTCTTGGGTTCCAAAGCCCAGCTCGAAATAAGGGTCTAGTTTATCGCCCTCTCCCGCGTCTGACTTGAAGCGCAGCGATACGGAAGGCATAATCACCTGGTAGTTGGCAACCGAATATGTCTCCCGTGTCTCAAGCGAATCATATCTGTCCCACCCATTCTCCAGGAAGAAATTCTGATTGAAGAATTTGCAGCCGACATCCAGGGAGACCGACTTTGAAAGCTTGACCCCGGCCTCTGCAAAAACAGAGGGCCTCAGGAAGGTGTTCCAGCTAGGCCAGTACCGCTCGCCCGAGTAGATGTAGGTAAGCGCAGTGCCATAGCCCCTCCTATCGGTGCCGGCATAATCCTCATAGCCACGCTCGGCCATATCGGCGCGGTGGTTGTATTCCTGGACTATGTCCGTATTGAAGAGAAACTCAAGATCCGCCCCGGCCTTGAATTCAAAATGCTTGAAATCCGCCCTGGCGCCTAATTTGAAGCCGAGAACGTTCGCCTTATCTGACGGGTTAAGCCAATCCTGCTTTATTGGAGCGTCATTGCCTGCCGCCCATTCGTCTCCCGAGTGCACAGGGATATTCCTGATCGATAGTGGGATGCCTTTTACCTTGTTTATCACCGACTCCTCGTAGGTCGCCCCTAAATTGAAATCATAGTAGAACGAAACCGTTTTGGCAGGTTCCCCAGCCCTAAGCATCGGAGAAAACAGTGCAGCGGCAGCCACGGCAGAAGCAGCGACCATTGCACCTGCCTGCCTGGAACCCCTTCCAATTCCACCCGACCCCTGTCTTTTTTGATTGGTACCCATACCCTCACAATAAACTCTCAGCTCTTGGAAATATATATGCCTTTCTGGCCGCCTTCTCGGGGACAGAGCGCAAAGGGGCTATAAAGCTTTGCAATTCCTGGACATCAGCGCGGTTGCGGCCAGCGCTCAGGCCAGGAACCCCTTCCTGACACCGGGCGCCGCTAGGCAGGCCAGAATCACGAGATACAGCGCCATCTTGACCGCCGATTCGACCTGGCCCTGCCCGTCCCAGGCATAGGTCCCTATCGCAATCGCCATCAGGGTGTAGAGGACGGCCATCATCCACCAGCCCCGCCTGGCGCCCCTGTGCAGGGCGTAGGCAGAAGCCGCCAGGACCGCCCCGAAAGCCAGGTTCTGGAAGGCGTAGGCGAACCTCTCTGTATGGTGCAGCAGGCCAAAAGAACCGAACGACAGCGACACCAGGCTAGCCAGCAGGAACAGCACGATGAGTGCATTTGCCCCAACAAACCGTTTCCTTGCTTTCCTGGATTTGGCCACGGAATCAAAAGCCCCATGAAAAGAAGAATCCAATGGGCGCATGGCGGGAGCCTTTCTACTAGTCATACATGATTAGCGCGATGACTATCGGATGTTCCTCCTCGTCCAATTGATTGGTCGGTATCAATTTTATGTCGACTACCTTTTTGCCTTCGATGAACTGGTTTATTTTTTCTTCTGCGAGACCCGGCCCGGCACCCAGCATGAAAGTCTTTATTTTCGTGGAACCACGGATACCATTCACAAAGAACGGCTAAAAGGCTTTTGGATTCTGTTTTGATGGGGATCAGGGGCCTTTGGCTTCCGTTACAGCCGGGCCATGGAAAGCCTTATAGTGATTTGCTTCGCACGATTAACGATATATATGTGGATACCCTACAAGGCGCACGTGCTCAGGGCCAAGGACATAATAGAGCAGAATAGGTACATGGTGATCTCGACCTGCAACAAAAGCAAGATCCCCTGGGGCTCCGTGGTCTTCTACTCCTACGATTACGACTACAACCTCTATTTCATCTCCGCCTCCGATTCGCTGCATATGAAGAACCTCTTGGAGAACCCGAACGTGGCCCTGACGATCTTCGATTCGAACCAGCCGCCAGAGCTGTCCGAAGGGGTCCAGATAATGGGCAAACTGTCAGAGATGGTGGACGAGGAGAAGATGCTGAAGGCTAAGCAAACAGAATGGAAGTCGTCCATATACGAGTATTACAGCAGGATGTTCCCCCGCATAAGCATCCCCTCGGAAAGGGGCCTCCAGATACCTGAATTCGTGCAGAAGGGAAGCCTGAAATTCGTGAAATTGATGACGCTCAAGGCATACCTTACCCGCGAAAACAGGAGGATAGAGGTGGATCTGTCTCAATCAGGTGACTAACCGGTCTGGCGGCAGGGCCGGCCATGCCAAGCCCGAGCCGCACCGAGAGTGCTATAAATATTTTCATGTGGTATCCTTGTCCATGGAGAAATCAATAATCGCGGGGGCGGTAATCGTAATAATAGCCATAATAATCGTGGCCGCGTATGCGCTGACATACCAGCCGGCAGGCCAGCAGCAGGCCACATCAATAGCTGCCACCACGCCAAGCGGCAACAACAGCACGGGCCTGACAAACACGGGCGCAGCGGCTCTTGCTTCTGGCTGCACGGGCTCCAGCGCGTTCGGCTGTGCGAACGCGAGCATAACGGCCTCAGGCCAGCTCTCGCTGAGCCTGGCCTCAAGGTCGGCCGCCACCCTATACAACATACACGTGGCCTGCATCGCCTACAACAGCAGCACCGACAGGCCGTCCAACGTTTCCTCATGGTACGCGCTCGCCTCCATCGGCACCACCAGGCCGGCCAACTTCACCGGCACCTCGGTAGGGCCCTACGGGACCGAGAACATAGCGAGCCTGCAGTGCTATACCGCGTCGGGGAAGCCCGCGAGCCTGGCGCCAGGCCAGGCCTACGAGGGCCTCGTGCTGGTCAACTACACCCCTACGGACAACCCCGTCAGCCAGGGCGTCCCATGGCAAACAGCGGGGGCGGCGGAGGTAAACCTGAAGGCCACGTAGGCTGCATGCGCATCCGCCTCTCTTCAGAGCCGCCGTGCCGCGGCTCGCCTTCCATCCTGAGATAAGGAAGAGTGAATTGGGATTGCCGATTCGACTGGGCAGGCAGGCCTAAAAATCATACCTTATCCTGCGGCGGAACCTTGGGCATGTAGGGGTCGGCAGGCGGGGGTGCCGGAGGCATGCTGTATGGGGCTTCCGGCGGCATATCGGGCGCCTTTGGACGGCGGCCCTTGCCCGTCCTTCTTATGTAGAAGTAGACAATAAGCGCGAAGATTACCAGGATTGCCGCCTCAACGACGATCTCATAGCTGCCCATTGATTCAACTCCCCCTGGCTTCTGCAGCGTTGTTGTCGATGTTGCCGCTGCCGACTGGTTCCTTATCATCAGCGCCACCACCGGATCGGGCGGCACCGCGAACGACACTGTGCACTGGGGGAACGGGTTGATGGAGAACGGGAGTATCGGGCTCCAGGTGCCGTTCTTCAGCAGGAATGGCACGATCCTGGTGTAGTTGATGCTGCAGTTGTATCCCAGCATGGTGTAGAGGACGCTGTTGGTCGACACGGAGAGGGTCACCGAGACGCCGAGGCTATAGCCTTTCGGCGGCATCGGCACAAACCTGGTGGTATTGTCGAGATTGAGCGTTATCGTTTTGGCCGTGCTGTTGCTAGGCACCGACAGCTCTACGGTACCCGGCCAGAAGCCCATGTTCGTTGTCGGATGCGTGGAGGTTATCAAACGCGAGGTCACCATGCCGCTGTTGTTTACTACGAGCACCGTTTCACCGGAAGCGCTCAGGGATGCGGGCGAGGCGCCGCAGACCTCTACCGCTACGGTGTGCAGCACCGGAACGTAGGTTATGTTCATGAGTTCGGCGGTGTAGCTGTATCCCGAAACGTTGAACAGGGACTGCACCGCGCCCGGCAGCAGCGTGTAACTGGTGCCGTTGTTCACCGTGATTCCCGCCTGGGTCGGGCCTATGAAGTTGACCCTCATGCCGATGGACGTCCCGTTGAGGGTCCCCGCCGCAGACTTCGCCTGTGTCATGTTGGATATGGTGAAGCAGGATCCCGAATACAGCACCGTGGGAAGAATGCTGCCTCCGCCTCCGGGCCCTCCTGGGGCCGACGGGCCGGATCCGACCGAACCCGGGGCAATGGACTGTATCGTGGTCGTGGGGCCTATGGTCGAGGTCGTCGGCACGGACGTGGTCGTGGTGGTAACGGGCGCGCCAGCCACTGTTACCGTATTGGATACGGAATTGAATGCATAGGGATTCGTCGGTCCCATGTCGGCGGCGATCACGTTATAGGTGTCGGTGGCGAACGGCGGAAGTATAGGCCCGAAGGTCACGATCCCTGCAGACAGCACGGTTACCGTGTTGACCGCGATGCCGTTGGAGAGCTGCAGAATGAATGGCCCCTTCCCCCCTGATATAATGACGTTGAATGTCACGCTCTGGCCCAATGTTAACGACGCGGCGCTGGGCGTCAGCACGGTCGCAGCGGGCTTCGTGTAGACGGTGAAAGCCGACGAATAAGAGGAGACTGTTGATGCAGGGACTATCTCATTGTCGGTCACGATGACGTTCATCCTGAATGTTCCCGCCGAAGTGGTGGTGTAGGAGGCCAATGGCGTGTTTAGCACGCCGAACGCGATCACCGCATCGTTGGCAGCGTATGACACTATGAAGTTGTAGGAATAGGGTGAAACCCCATTGTAGACTGAAGTGGAGAAGGTAGCCGCCTGCCCGACGTCAAGGAAAGGCGCCGACGATATCGGGGTGGTGGGCGTCGTCATAGGGTAAAATATGGAAGTCGTAGAGGTGCTGGTCGTGGATGTGCTGCTCGTTGACGTGGTGCTGATGGTCGTGAATACGGAGGTCGTGGATGTGGTGGTGAAGATGGTTGTCGACATCCCGTTGCCGAGGAAATTGGTTATGATGTCCGAACTGTTGGACTTGGCCTGCGTGCTCGTATCCTGCACCGCCGCATAGGCGGAGAAGTTGCCCGCTGCCTGCTCCACCACGCCTACCGTGCCGCTTCCCGTTCCCGTTATCATGGCCGTGCCTGCGCTGCTGTTGTCGACGTAGACCGTGGCCGAGTATTGGTCCGTGGTGCTGCTGAACGGCGCCATGTTCCCCGCAACGTATACGGTGTAGGTTTCCGTCTGGCCTACATTGGGATGGGGATTGCTCTGCACCAGGAGAACGGGACCAACGTCCACAAGCACGCTCTGGGACTGCGAGCTCTCCGGCAAGGTGGCGTTGTCGTAGACCTGCAATACGAACGAGTACATCCCGGCCGGAACCGCCGAGGCGCTTGCGGCGGTGAATGCGCAGGTCACCCCGCTCCCCGCCGCCTGGCCGAATCCGCTCGGAGAGGCGCATAGGGTGGCATTGGCCGGGCTGAACGGGCCGCCATTGTACGAATATAGCCAGGTGTATTGATAGGGCGAGTTGCCGGTGGCCGGCATGAAGCCGTTGATGCTGGAGGTCGAGCCGTATCCTATCAGGGGGACCGACGCGGTGGGCCTTTGCGGCGGGGCCAGCGTCGAGCTGACCGTTACCGCCGTTTTTGGGGAAGCCGCCAGCGCTCCCGATCCTATGTCCTTTACCATTGTCATGCAAGGATTACATGCATTAACACCAAAGGATACATGCAAGGATTATATATGCATTTACACCAAAGGACACATACAAGGATTACCTGCATTTACACCAAAGGACACATGCAAGGTTTACATGCATTTACACCAAAGGACACAGGCAAGGATAACGTGTATTTACACCAAAGGACATATACAAGGATTATATGCATTTACACCAATTTTGATTTGTCACAGCAGAACGTAAAGAGCAGTTAGTTTATCAAGGCACACTGAACTATGGTCAAATATTGAAAAAAAATTGACAAAATGGAAATCGAAGGAATTCTTGACTGGTTACTATCGTGCAAAATAGTCTGACAGAATGCTTGCACCAAAGGCGCACATTATTAACTTACAATCATCACTAAATTAGAGCTTTGTTTCAGCTTATAATAATTGTATCAAACTGTTTTATTACGGTAAGTAACATTTAGTA